>DWWI01000056.1 GCA_019119745.1 Candidatus Mediterraneibacter gallistercoris
AATGCCATATCTGCGATCAAAATTGCAAGATATATCCCTGCGAACCATAACGGGAGCGGTTTTACCAAAGTGGTAAATACAATCAGCAGCGTAAATACCGATATCAGGATAAGTTTAGAAGTTCCGATCAGATACTTTATGAGGCGGTAAACCTTTTCTTTATTTGTCTTTGTGATTTTCACCCCGGTATTCCAAAGCTCCGGGAAACGTCCAACAAAGGTAATCCCCAGATAAAGTCCCCATGAGATAACTACGAACAGCCACACCATTCCTTTACCGCCCCAGCCGTCTATTTCACCGGCTGCATTATAATGGACAGGTATTTGATCCGGTATTTCGTTCCAGCGCACAATAAGATAAATCAATGTTCCAATCAGCAGGATCCGGCATATATATTCCATAACAGTATCGGCAAGTGTATTTTTTATATTCACAGTTCTGCCCTTTCAGAAGCTTACCTTCCCAACTATATCATCATATACAGAACTTCCGTCCAGTATTGTTCCGAATGTATCAACCCACACCGGTATGTATCCGCTCCTGTGGGCAGTCCTCTGCGATCCTATATTCGTTACAGATGCAGAATAAAACGGCACGATATCCCGTTCCATAAGTTCATCCGTAAGTCTGCTCACGAGATATGTTCCCAGTCCTTTCCCACGGTATTTTCCTGCAACATCAATGCCGATCTCCCAAAAAGAATCTACCGAAGTCTCTGATGCTCCGGCTATGCCGATAATCTGTTTTCCCTCTCTTGCAATACAGACCGCTCTTGCCGCCGTGCTGCCGTTTTCCTCAAAGACCAGTGAATTGTCAAAACCGGTCAGGCCGCGCAGAGACAAGATATCTTCATCAAAAAGGACATCACATTTATATTGAGAATACGCAGATGTATACTGGCAATGCCCGTAGTCCGGCACATAGTGGATTGTCTGTCCATAGACGAACGGCAGTTCAAATATCTCATCTCTGCTTTTTCCCTGCAGAAGTGCTCTGATTCCATCGGATAATTCTTCCGATGAACAGACAGCAATGCAGTTTTTATACGCCAGTATCTTGAGATACGGCTTTTTTGTGTCTGGCTTTACAGAGAAAACAGTCCGATTGCTCAGCAGGCAGGATCTGCATAAACAGAACTGACCGGAAAGCAGTTCTTCAACTCTATTTTCAATTAACTGTTTCATAAAATTCCTCTCAATATAATCGATCCAGCTTCCTGGAGATGAAGTATCGGGCTGAAAATGCCACGCCTTCCGCACACAGTACAAGTACGATACACCAGACCGGAACCCGTATTTCCAACTGTATCCGGCAGAAAACTGAAACCAACAGAAATATTCCGCCGACAAGCTGGATAAACTCCAAAATTTGTTTCTGCTTTTTCTCCAGTTCTTTCCGCCTTTTTACAACGTCCGAATGGAAAGGTAAATCATTCTTTGTAAATTCTTTTAAATCCTCATCTGATATCAGTTCGTCCAGACTCACATCCAGTTCCACTGCCAGCCTTTTCGCCATGATAAGATCAGGGCATCTGCTGCCGCTCTCCCAACGGCATACTGTCTGTCTCGATACATACAGCTTATCCGCCAGCTGCTGCTGAGTCAGGGAGTGTTCCTCTCTCAGCCTTTTAATATTCTCACCTAATGCCATATTACACAGCCTCCTTTTCTTTACTCCAACTATATAACATTGCATTCTGAGTGAAAAGTTCCATTCCCGATTCTCTGTGTTTCCATTCCGGTAACAGTATATATTTCTTTACTCGTAATCTCTTCTTTTATGGACCGAATCTGTCACTTCCAGAAGCTCGCCATACCGAAAGCATGATTCCATGTGATCATTGATGATTCCGCACGCCTGCAGATGAGAATAGACTGTCACGGATCCCATATACTTCAGGCCGCGTTTCTTCAGATCTTTGCTTATCCGGTCTGACAGCCCGTTCCTCGCCGGAATCTGCCCTTTCTGATGACCGGTATAAAGATAGGTTTTCCCTTTCGTGAATCCCCAGATATAATCGCTGAAAGAGCCGAACTCTCTGCGGATCTCCTGAAAGCACCGGGCGTTATGTATCACAGCTTCAATCTTTCGCCTCGAACGGATCATCCCCTCTGTTTCCAGAATCCTCTGGATTTCCTCCTCGCCATATGCCGCCACCTTGTCAAAATTAAAATTATCAAAGCAACTTTTAAATATATCCCTCTTCTGGATCATCATATTCCAGTTGAGTCCGCACTGCATGACTTCCATCATCAGGAACTCAAACTGTTTCTGATCATCATGCACCGGGACGCCCCATTCTTCATCATGGTAGCGGATCATCTTTTCATTGCACATACACCACGGACATCTCTCCATAACTTTCCTCCGGTTTCCAATCTTTCACCTGTTGATCTTATTACCCTTTTGCCTGCCGATCTTATTCGCTTATGCGGTAATGACCTGTAATATCATCTCTGCTCTCAAGAATATCCTCCTCATAGGACTTCTGAAACGGATCATTGTGATGGATTACATAGGACACACCGTCATCATTTCTCTTATCGGAAACAATACCGATATGATTCTCAAAAATCACGATATCCCCGCCCTGCCACTGGCTGATATCATAAATATCCGTTGTGAGCGGTATCGCCGTATGGGCAAAATATACTTTCAGATTATTCACTCTCCGAAAATCAATGTTAATATCCGGCTCCTCAATATCGTAATCCTGAAGATGTGCATTAATATCTTCATCCACCAGTTCCATAAGATCATAGCCGGCGCTTCGCAATGCATTTGCCACAAGATCCGTACAGACACCATACTGGTCGTCAGAGTATCCTGTAGAATAATATTTACTCTTGTAGACCGGTTTTGTCGCAATATAGTCTCTTGCGCCCTGTAGGATATCTGTCTGATCGTCAATCCCGTCTCCGTCCTTGTCCACGGAGCTGTGGAAGTCGGCTATACCGAAGTCTTTATTCTCTTTTGCCTGAACCGGCGCACTGCTTGTTCCGATAAAATAATAACGGCAGCGCCAGGCAATACAGCCGGCTGTGACCAGCAGAATCAGAATAACTGCCGAAATAATAATTTTTTTCTTTGACACAGGATACCATCTCCTTTTCCCATCAGAGTCGACCATGAATTACCTTTCTACAACAACAGTCAGCATCACCAGATCCTAAAATTAATCAGCATATTGATCACATTCCTTTCTCATTTTATATAGCAGTTATCATAGTTGAACTGCCATAATATACTCTTCATCATTTTCATTCACAACATAGAACCCGGCTTTTTGATACATATACAAAGCATAGTTAGCTTTCTGTACAGACAGGGATACCGCCGGATATCCTTTCATCTTCATATATAGCAGCATTTCTTTCAGCAATGCTGTTCCGATTCCCGAGTTTCTGTATCCATTATGTACGGATATTGCAAGGGACGGTGTTTCATCATTAATATGTCCATAGTCATCCATGATTCGCGCCCACACAACTCCTGCGATATCACCATCCACTACAGCGGCCAGGGCATGATCGTGCCGGGAGTTTCCAAATCCACGGATATACACCTGTAATTCAGGAGAATCTATAATCGCTCTGTCCGGAGGAGCGGTTCCTTCCGGAACATAAACAGCCTCATACAAAAAATCTTTCAGCTGAGGATATTCTTCTTTCCGCATTTCACGAATCGTATAATCCATATTTTATCTTCATAATCTCCTTCTTACAGATTGAGCACTTACAGCTCCATCGCATCAAATATTCTTTCTCAGCTGTACTTTTATCTATGGATCTGTCTATGATCTGAAATCCTTGCCGCTCATAAAATCTGACAGCACGCTCATTCTTCTGATATACATTCAGTGTCAGCTCCTGCTTCTTCTCCTTAATAAAATCCAGAAGTGCTTTGCCGATTCCTTTTGACCGTGCTTCCTTTCGGACAAAGATGCCCGCAATATATTCCTGATCCAGTCCGACAAATCCCTCAATCTCATTTTTACATTCGTCTATATAGACATACACTTCCGCCTGAAGGAGCATTTCCTTTACCGGGAGAAAATTACTTTCCCAGTATTCTGCCGGAATAAAATCATGGGCGTCTCTGTTTGCATCCAGCCAGATGCCGGATACTGCATCAATGTCTGTTTTCTGTAATCTTCTTATCATATCCCACGCTCCACAAATGAATAATCTTTCATACCTTTTACTCACAAGTAAAATACAGTCCGTCTTCCGAGAAATGAACCTTAATATTTTTTTGTCTGTAATACTCCTCAATACACTTCATGGCATTCGCCTTCCTGTCATCAGTCAGACAGCATTCCCCCGGCGGTTCGATACATACTGTATTTTCATCTTTATAAGATACATGGTATCTGGTATCTCTTCTTTTCAATTCAGCATTCAGAAGTACAATATCAGCATAATCAATCTTCATGTCTCTGCTCCTTTTCTCTTTTTCTGCAAATGCTCATTACTTCTCCCCCAATCAGAAAGTAAACAAGCCAGAAAACGGCAAACGCATAGATTGTATTTATATTTATCATAGGATACGGAGCTGGAATCCCCTCCATAATAACATTG
>DWWI01000057.1 GCA_019119745.1 Candidatus Mediterraneibacter gallistercoris
CGTTGGAACCGATCACTTCGCTGGATACTACCTTGTTATCCTCTATCTCATACACTTTAAACTGCTCTGTCCGTCCAAAATGCTGAAAAATGTTTCCGTTATCATATGTTACAGCTATTTTCATCTCTTTAACTCTCCTGTTTTGTATATTTCTTCCTTATCCATTATCGCCATTCCGCTGATAATGTCAATACTTGATTTATTGACAAATAAAATTGCAACTGCTAATATTTTCAGGAAATACATTATAATAAGAAGCGCTTTAACTGCGCCGGAAAGGATCTGTTACCATGAACCCTCTAAAGAAAATCTACTGCAGGACTTTTCAGACAGGATTAAAAATCGCCCTGCCGTTCCTGCCCTATCGGAAGCCCAGGATCGTCGGCAGTGTAAAAGCTCTGCCGGAAATCATTCAGAAGAAGAACTGCAGTAAAGTTCTGATCATAACGGATGCAGGCATCCGTAAACTGGGATTGACGCGCCGTCTGGAAAAGGCTCTTGAAAATGCAGACATTCCCTTCTGTATTTATGACAGAACGGTAGCCAATCCGATTACTGAGAATGTGGCGGATGCGATGGAGATTTATCTGAATGAAGGGTGCGACTGTATCATCGGCTTCGGCGGCGGATCCAGTATGGACTGCGCAAAAGCTGTAGGCGCCCGCATCGCAAAACCGAAGCAGTCTCTGGCGAAAATGAAGGGAATTCTAAAAGTGCATAAAAAGCTTCCGCTTCTGATGGCAGTGCCCACTACTGCAGGTACCGGAAGTGAAACGACGCTGGCAGCAGTCATTACGGATGCGCAGACCCGATATAAATATGCAATCAATGATTTCCCGTTGATCCCGAGATATGCAGTTCTCGATCCCAAAGTTACACTCAGCCTGCCTCCGTTTATCACAGCAACAACAGGTATGGATGCCCTGACCCATGCAGTAGAGGCATACATAGGGAATTCGACCACTTACGGTACACGCAAGGACGCTCTGCTGGCTGTGCAGCTGATTTTTGAAAATATCGACACCGCATATAATGACGGCGGCAATGTAGAAGCGCGCCGCAATATGCTCCACGCTTCATTCTACGCCGGATGTGCATTTACCAAGTCTTATGTAGGATATGTACATGCCATCGCACACTCTCTCGGCGGAGAATATAATGTTCCCCACGGACTTGCCAATGCAGTGATCCTTCCCATGATACTGGAAGCCTACGGTAAGAAGATCCAAAAAAAGCTTTCACGTCTGGCCATTACTGCCGGGCTTGCAGATGAGGACACTCCATGCGACGAGGCTGCCGGCAGATTTATACAGGCCATTAAAGATATGAAGAAGCGCTTCGGCATCGGTGATAAAATACCTGAGATACAGGAGACAGATATTCCAAAGCTTGCCCATTACGCGGACAAAGAGGCCAATCCGCTCTACCCTGTCCCGGTTCTCATGGATGCATCGGAACTGGAGCAGTTCTATCGTATGCTGATGACAGATACCGGGGAAGATCCGGAAAAAGAACCGGATGCGGAAAACAATATTTCGGGAAAAGGAGCAGATGAAGATGACGGAACAGGAAATTAAGGATATCGTAACAAGGCAGAGAAAATATTTTTACACCGGTGCCACACTTCCGGTCAATACCCGTCTTGCGGCACTTCAGAAACTTTATAATGCCATCTCCGGACATGAAACGGAAATCCACGACGCTCTGAAAAAAGATCTTGGGAAAAGCGGATTTGAAAGTTATATGTGCGAAACCGGCCTGGTGCTGGAAGAGATCAGCTATATGCTGAAGCATACGAAACGTTTTGCCGGAGAGAAAACAGTTCGGACACCTCTGGCACAGTTCCGCTCCCGGAGCTATAAAAAGCCGTCGCCGTATGGCGTGACGCTGATCATGAGTCCGTGGAATTATCCCTTTATGCTGACGCTCTCTCCTCTTGTCGATGCATTGGCTGCAGGAAATACAGCGGTAGTAAAGCCAAGCGCCTACTCTCCGCACACCAGTGAAGTGATCCTGCATATCCTTTCTGAGTGCTTTGAACCGCAGTATGTTGCCGTGGTAACCGGTGGACGGGCGGAAAACACGTGCCTCCTTCATGAGCACTTTGACTATATCTTCTTCACCGGAAGCCAGGCTGTTGGAAAAGAGGTTATGCGAAACGCGGCAGAATATCTGACACCGATTACTCTTGAACTGGGCGGAAAGAGTCCGTGCATCGTGGATCAGACGGCTGATATCAAACTGGCAGCAAGAAGGATTGTGTTCGGAAAATATCTGAACTGCGGACAGACCTGTGTGGCTCCTGACTATGTTTACTGCCACCGCTCTGTCAAAGACAAACTGATAAAAGAAGTGCAGAAGGAGATACGCAGACAGTTCGGGAAACAGCCGCTTCAAAATTCAAATTACGGGAAGATCATTAATGAAAAGCATTTCGACCGTATCATGGGTCTGATCGATGAAAAGAAGGTGGTACACGGAGGAAATTCTGACCGTAAAACGCTCCGTATTGAACCTACGGTTATGGATAATGTAACATTTTCCGATGCGGTTATGCAGGAAGAAATCTTCGGGCCTGTTATGCCGATCCTGGTATATGACAATCTGGATGAGGTGATCCGACGTATCAACATCATGCCCCATCCTCTGGCACTTTACTTCTTTACATCCGACAAGGCAGCTGCAAAAAAAGTAACTTCGCGTTGCGGGTTCGGCGGAGGCTGCATCAACGATACCATTATCCATCTGGCAACCACGGAGATGGGATTCGGCGGATTCGGCGAAAGCGGAATGGGCGCATACCACGGGAAGCCCGGTTTCGATACGTTCTCTCATTATAAGAGCATTGTCGATAAGAAGACATGGATCGATCTGCCGATGCGGTATCAGCCATATCGGAAACTGTATGAAAAAATGGTGAGATTTTTCCTGAAATAGTAAAATAATTAAGATCTTTACATATAAAGGAGCGCTGTTCGACATATTGTCTTCCAGCGCTTCTCTCCTATTCTCTTTCTTCTTTCTCCAGAATATCCAATGTTTTGACGTCCCGTCTTCCATTGTAATATTTCTCAATCACCTGCGTAAGACTGAAGTGCTGCTGAAGCCAAGGCCATGGATTTGAGGAAATATGTACCACATCCAATGGGTACGTTTATGTCCGTTCCGGATCTCTGCCAAAGCTGTATCAAAATCTCTTTCCTGAGCCTCTGTAAACCGTTGTAATCCGCTCATCTCTACACCTCCTGATAATTCTATTTTCCTGTTCCTCCTCGTTGTCCTGTGTTTACAGACCGTTGTTATAAATATCATTGAGTACAGCCTGTGCCTGTTCCATTTCTTTTTTCTGTATGATCGCATCCCGGTCGCTTAAGATCGCCAGCATCTCATCTACCAGATCTTCTATCCTGGGATTTGTCACCCGGTACAGATATCCCAGCATTCTGGTGGCAGTGTAGTCCGTATTCATATTTTTATATGCAATTTCCGCACAGAATTCTTTCGGGTAGCCTTTACTCATCAGAACTCTGTACAGTTCGTCTGTTCTCTCTGATGCCATACTCTTTACACCTTCACTTTTTCGAAGCGGTACTGCTGTCTGATATCCGGGTATTTTTCTCTGTCAACTTCGCTCATAAACATAGTGTATGGTCTGGCGCACACTTTAAAAGGTGAATACAGAGCCTGATAGATGACCAGTCTTTCACCGGTTTCTGTGTGCTGCGCGAAAGCGAGTACCTTATACAGATATTCCGATGTTTCAGCAGAAACCCATTCCCTCTTAAAATGCTGCACGATATCGCCGACACATATGTCTCTCTGTATTTCCGGTTCTTCTGCGGGCGGTTCCGGTTCAGTATCAAGCTCGACATACTCGTCTTTGTCCAGCGAGACCGGTACTCCGGATTTCCCTTCGACATGTATGCCGCCATACCATGTGCCTGTGACCTCAAAGATATCTCCGATGTCATAATCACTGTTAAACTCGTCATTTTTGTTTATAATTCTTATCCTTGACATATTTCCCTCCTTATTTATTCCAGAGCCTGCCGGTAGTAATCATTTTCAATGATCAACTGCCCCAGTTTCAGCCGGCTGCTTACAATGTATTTTATATTCTCGACATATACATTCATCTCTTCTTCACTCATATTTTCGCCGTCTGCCGGAACAAATGTCTCAGTATATCTGTTATACATTCCTCTTTCCGTCAGCCATGAGTTTGAGAAAAATATCACGATGGGATCAGCTGTGGACAGTACATCTGTTCCGGCCATCATTCGTGAGTCATAATCTAGGCCAAGGAGATTTGACAATGTAGGAAGTATGTCCACCTGACTGCATGGTTTATCGATCTCCACCGGTTCCTTCATACTTCCGGACCATAGTATCCATGTATTCCGGTATACATCTGTATCAATCGTCTCTTCATCGAGGTTTTCAAGAGAATCCGCATTGAATGATTTTCCGGCAAGTTCTTCCAGTACATCCAGATCGGAGTATGGGATGTGATCCGGCGCCATTGCGATCACAGTCTTATCGGCAATTCCGGCATCTTCCAGATATTCAACCAACCTTGTAAGACCTTTTTCCAGTTCAAGATTAGCGGCTATGTACGCCTTTGTCTTTTCTGAGTAGGGAATATCCTCCACAAGCTCGCGGTTGCGTGCCGACATCTGGCTGTCAGAAAATCCATAGGGAAGGTGTCCGCTTATCGTCAGATAATAAATATGGAAAGGCTGAAGATCCTTATATTCGTTAAAGGTCTGTTCGATCATATAGTCGTCTGACTGAGGCCATAAAGCATTTCCGTATTCATTCACTTCTGCATCCAGCGGATGTTCACATTCGGTAAACTGACGCCAGTCGTAGCCCAGATTCGGATGCGACAGTTCACGTCCGTACATATTCTGGTTGAAATGATATCCTACAGAAGTATACCCTTCTCCGTTCAGCTGATTTGCCAGTGTAAAAGGAAGATATGTCCCCTGCTCTCCGGTCTCTGTCATGCTGACCGGAAATCCTGCTTTCGGATACAGGCCGGTAATGTTCTGGAACTCACCGCCGGAAGTACTTGTAAAGTGCAGTGTAGAATAAAAATTATTAAATACAAAACCTTCGTGCGAGAGCCGGTATAATGTAGGCGTCAGTTCGGGATCGATCATATATCCGCTGAATCCCTCCGCCGTGATGAAGATAACATTGTAGCCTTCAAACATACCCGTATATTCGTTCTGCCGTGTCGGTGTCAGGGAATCGAAATATTCGCTCAGCCATTCGGAGTCACTGCTTGAAGCATTCTCCTTGAGAGCGGAAAAATCAATATCCAGGGCATTATAAGGATATTCTTTCTGTGCCGGTTCCTGACCGGAAGTTTCTCCGGATACGGCGGAGGCCGCCTCTTCATCGACCGGCGCTGATCCACTGTCGGGAACTCCGAATATACTGTGCTTTACATCAAGTCGAAGCATCGTGATAATACCGAGCTGTTCAACCTGGTCATCTGTATTAGTATCAGTCCGATACAGCCTTTTCGGCGTGAAATCTCCCTGCCAGGGCAAAACAAATATGATGGCCAGAGCAGCCATGTGAGCTGCCAGGGCGATGAATAAGACAACCAGCCCTTTTCCGATATTTCTTCTCCGGAGCAGATTGGAATACTGCTGTCTGCTTTGCTGAAGCTTTCTTGGCAGCGAGGTATCTTTCAGTGCCGGAATCCTTATACAGACCCAATAACATAAAAACGGAATTATAAGCATTAAAAATATTCCGGTTTTATTATCCAGAATCGAGCCCGCAACAGTCGAAGCATAATCTGTCAGTTTATTGCCTGCCGCTGTTTCGGCCCCGCTGAATATCTGATAGTACTGCTGCAGAATATCCTTGCAGATACACTCAACAGTAAACATTAAGGAGGCGGCAGTAATAATGACAAATCCTATAATTCTGGCATGCTGTTCTGCAATGAAAAACAGAATACCGGAGCAGATCATCCCCGCCGCAAAAGCGAGAATCAGAAATACCGGCGCATATTTCATACTGAGATTCATATATAGATGAAATACAGTTTCAAGATAGACGAATAAAATCGGAAAACATATTCTCCAGTTTTTTAAAAGTTTAACCAGCTTTTTCATTTTTCCCCCATATCCGCTGAAAAAGCAGACATCATTTGTAATACAGTTTCTATGTGACTGTTTTATGGATCTGCCCTGCGCTCTGGTATGCTTCCTTTAGAGAGCACAGATTCTGATGATGCCCAATATAAGCAGATGCACCGGATAGAACCAGTAAAAGAACCATTTTGAAAATGTTTTTCCGCGTTCCATCCTTTTCCCGTTATACAGTCGTACGATCACCACTCCTGCCGCCAGAATACCGGCAGCCGACAGTATCGCATAGACGAATGCGTACATTATCCCCGGTAAACCGGTTCCGGGATTGAAATTCATCAGTGCAAAAAGTCCCGCACCTGTCAGGTAGGCTTTTCTGATACGTCTTTTATCTTTTCCGGCACGGGCAAATAATACCGTAAACAGCGGTGCCACAAGAGCCCAGTCGGAAAATAACGACAGAATAAACAAACCGGCAATAAGGAAAATCCGCACAAGCTCATTTCCTGCAAGATCCATGACAAACAGGATGCAAAAGCAGAGAAACAGAGTAAATATCATATTAAAACCGCAGAATGATATGATCTTTTCACCGGTATATACTTCCGAAAACGCAAGGCAGAACGGCAGCTCGGATATCAGTGCAAACACAGCCAGCCGCCGGGCATACTTTTTCTTCGACCTTGTGTAATGATAACCTTCTACCAGGAAATAGCACATGACCGGTGCGGTAAAATATCCGATATCTACAAGGACTGTAAAAAGCATTGTCCCGGGCTCCAGAAAAATATTCGCCACATGATTCAGAAACATTGTAAACATTGCAATATATTTGATTGCATCGCGGTTTAAAAGTTTCAAATCATCTGCACACTGCGCTGTCATTGATTATTGCTCACGCTCCTCTTATTAAACTCAGTTTAACACAAATGCCGGACGAAAGTTCAGATAATCTCCTGATACAAGCATATAATTAATACCGTGATAATTTCCCCTGATGCTGTCCCCGAAACGTTTTTCGCCATGACAGTGGGAATACACGACAGCAGAAACCTTATATTGTTCAGCTATTTCTGTAAATGGTGATTCCGTCTCAAGTATATTTGTAGGCGGATAGTGAAGGAACATAACAAACTTTCTGTATCCCGCCTCCCATGCCAGACGGAAGGATTCTTGCAGGCGCTTCATTTCCCGGGATACAAGTTTTTTGGCATGTGCTTCTCTTTCCTCGTCCCAGCCGGTAATATTTCCCCACCGGTCAAGATAAAAAGGACCTTCAAAAGTAAAACCTTTTGTACCAACGAGAGCATAGTCCTCATAGACGGCGAAGTTATTCTGCAGAAAGAAAAGCCGTCCTTTATAATCTTCATTAAGCCGTGCCGTCTTTTTTACATCCCAGAACATATCATGGTTTCCCCGGAGCAGGATCTTACGTCCCGGCAGTCTTTCGATAAATGCCAGGTCTTCTCTGCTTTCTTCGAGCTTTCTGCCCCATGAATGATCTCCTGTGAGAACAAGTGTGTCTTCCGGCCTTACAATGCGGTTTACGTATTTCTCTATTTTGCGTTCATGGTTTTTCCAGACGCGTCCGAAAGCATCCATCGGTTTATCAGCCTGAAAACTCAGATGCAGATCTCCCAGTGCATAAAGTGACATTCTGTACTTTCTCCTTTATCTTCTCTCACCCTTCAGCTTCTTCCTGTTAAAACAATATACGGCTCCTGCCAATGGCATTGTCATCATCAGTACTGGATAGAACCATTTAATATCAAGTCCTCCATACAGAATACCGCCGATAAATGGCCCGAGTGTCATCCCCAGATCCAGACCGATATAGTATGTGCTGTTGGCAAGCCCTCTTTTTCCTTTCCCTGCAAGCAGGATTGCCGTAGACTGGCATACAGAGCTCATAACTCCGTACCCCCCTGCCAGAAAACAGGACGCCAGAATCATTATCACATTATTATTCATCAGGGTCAATAGCAGAATGGCCATAAGTTCGCTGACGATCCCTGCCAGGAGGAACACCTGAAACGGCAGCTTATCGAAAAGGTTTCTCAGCGACAGTCTCAGTACGATCAGTACGACCGCATATGCGGGGAAAAACAGACTGACAAAAATATGGAGGCCGCGTGTTTCCGTGTAAGTTACAAGAAACGACTGGGTTGCACAGTATGGAATTGCAAACAGCATGATGATCAGCGCAATTGGGATTACTTTCACATCGATCAGCTCGATACGTTTTTGCTCTTCATCTGTAGAAACAGGCTCCTTTTCCGGTTCTCCTTTATCTCCGATAAACTGAATCACCGCGATAATTGCCACAGAAAACACAAGAGCAATGACGAATGATGCACGATATCCGAGTGTCTGATAGGCACTCACACCGATAGCAGGTGCGACTGCCATCGCAAGAGCATTCATTGTACCATAAAATCCCATGCCTGACCCGATCTTATCCTTTGGCAGCATATCAGACATCCATGTTGCCATGCAGACGGAACAGCAGGCAAATCCAAAACCGTTTATAATCCTCGCAATAACTACCACAGCCTCATTTGGAGCGAAAATATAACCGACACAGGCAAGAGTCATGAATACACCGCCTATAAAGGAGAGCTTATATTTACTGATTCTGTCCGCCAGATTCCCGGCAAGGGGACGACAGAACAAAGACACCAGATTCATCATGCCGCCGACCAGTCCCATCAGCGCCGCGGAGGCACCGATACTCCCGCTAAATCCCGTAATCAGAGGGGTCACAAGCATAGGACTTGCCATATAGAAAAAACTCGCTGCGAGAACAAGTATGATATCTTTTGAATATATTTTTGATTTCATTACTGTTCACTTCCTTTTTTATTTTCCCAGTTCCCAGAATGCGACCGCGCTGGCTGCTGCGACATTCAGGGAATCCACGCCATGAGCCATCGGTATTTTTATGATATAATCACTTTCCGTGATCGTTCCTCCGCATAGTCCGTCGCCTTCTGTACCGAGTATGACCGCAAGCTTTTTCTCCTCTTTCAGCCTTCGGTCATTAATGTCTACCGATTCGCTGTGCAGCGCCATAGAAGCAGTACGGAATCCAAGTCTTTTCAGGTAATCCATTCCCCCGTGTGGCCACGGTCCTGTTTCTTTCTCCTGCAGAAAGGTCCACGGAATCTGAAATACTGTCCCCATACTTACACGGGAAGCTCTTCTGTACAGCGGATTGCTGCATCCCGGAGTCAGCAGAACCGCATCCATGCCAAGGGCTGCCGCAGACCGGATAATCGCGCCTACATTTGTCGGATTCATTACATTTTCCAACACAGCAATACGGCGTGCATCCCTGCACAGATCACATACATCAGGAAGCATCTTTCTCCGCATGGCGCAAAGCATCCCTCTTGTAAGTTTGTATCCGGTCAGATGCGACAGCACGTCAAATGATGCCGTGTATGCCGGGACATCCGGGCATCTCTCCAGAATGGACTTTGCTTCTGTTTCGATATGCCTATCCTCCACCAGAAATGAAACCGGTTCATACCCCGCATCCAGGGCACGTTCGATCACCTTCGGACTCTCGGCAATAAAAAGTCCGTCCTGCGGTCTGTCTCTGTTCAGCAGCTGAGCCTCTGTCAGGCGCGCATAAACATCCAGTTCCGGCGCGTTAAAATCTGTAATCTCTATTATTATATTCTTCATGCTTTTTCTTCTTTCTAAACATTTTCCATCAATTATAATATACCCGTATTCTTTGAAGCACAAGAAAATCATATCTTTAAAAATACGCCGGCTCTGTATTATAATATAGATCGACAGTGCAAAAGCACACAGGATCATGCCATGAAAGGAGTATTTTAAATATGCAGTATACAGCACCTTATTATTATAAAAAGTTCAGATGTACTGCCGGGAACTGCCCCGATACCTGCTGTGCCGGATGGCAGATACAGATTGATCCGGCATCACTGAAAAAATACCGGAGAACAAAGGGAGCTCTAGGGAACCGGCTGAAAAATGAAATTGACTGGAAGGAAGGCTGTTTTCGCCGGTATAACGGAAGATGTGCGTTTCTGAATGAGGACGATCTGTGCGACCTGTATCTGGAAGGCGGCGGTGAAAAGTCTTTCTGCAGGACCTGCCGGACATATCCCCGACATATCGAAGAATTTGAGGGGCTCAGAGAAATTTCGCTCTCCCTGTCATGTCCTGCGGCGGCCGGACTCATTCTCGGCAGTAAAGAGCCGGTTTATTTTCTTTACGCAGAAAATCCGGAACTGGACGAACCCAACGAAAAAGATTATGAAGATTTTGACTATCTGCTTTATACAAAGCTGATGGATACAAGAAATCTTATACTTGAAATACTGCAGAACCGGGAGTATCCGCTGAGACTGCGCGCCGCTGCGGCCCTCGCCCTCTCTCACGACCTTCAGGAAAGAATCGACAGGAACGCGCTCTTTGATGCCGATAAACTTCTGGAACGTTATGACTCTGAACGGATGTGGTCATGGTTTGAAGCACGCCTGGAAAAGCTGTTCTCTTCTGACGGAAGTTCGGCACTGAAAATAAAAGCTGCCCGCCGGACACTGGATGCATTATTTTCTCTTCTCGACCGTATGGAAGTTCTCCGGAACGACTGGCCTGACCACGTGGCGGCTGCCCGCAGAACGCTTGCAGATTACAATTATTCTCCCGGAAATAGGGAGAGTGAAACTGCATTTGAAACTGTATTTGACGATATCATAGGCGAACAGATACTCGTATATTTTGTATTTACATATTTCTGCGGGGCTGTGTATAACGGTAATGCGTACGGCAAAATGAAATTTGCCGCAGCCGGTCTGATCCTTATACGGGAACTTGCCCGCGCACAGTGGATTGAAAATTCAGGAAGACTGGACACAGAGGAGCTCTTTATGACAGCTGTCCGCTATTCCCGTGAAATTGAACATTCCGACTACAACAAGGTAATGATGGAGCAGCTGCTCGGCAATGAAGAACTTTTCGGTCTGGAAGATTTATTTTCAGCACTGTGACATGGACAGTTTTTTTCTATTATATATATAAATCAAAAGCGCCCTGTGCATACAGGACGCTTTTCGCTTCGTTATCTGGTCTATATATCTTCTTCCGGCTTTCTTCCTCTCAGTCTTTGATAGTAAAATCTGAGTTTCTCCACAAGTAATGTAAGATATCTTAAAACCGGCTCGGTCGCTATTGCGAACACGACAAAGAGCATAATACATTCTGTCGTCATTCCCGTGATGGCAAAGAGATCGTTCAGGAATATACTGCAGAATACAAGGCCTACGGCACAGCCAGCAAGGATTGCGGCACGGATCTTGTTCATCGGCGCGCTGATCTTATACAGAATCATAAATCCTACGATTGCAAGCAGCATAGTGGCTGCCGTTGAAATATCTGTCGACTCTACCCCGAATGTACGCCCGAAAATTACAAGTGCACCCACCGCCAGGGCGTCAGTGATCGCAGCGGGCAGTGCCTTCAGGAATATATTCGTAAGGAAATGCCCTTTGATTATATTCTTGTTCGGCTCGAGCGCAAGGAAGAATGCCGGTATACCGATTGTAAACATACTGATCAGTGAAACCTGTGAAGGCTCCAGCGGGTATGTGAACATAAATACCACCGAGATCAGACTCAGCAGAAAAGAGAATATGTTCTTCACAAGGAACAGGCTTGCCGAGCGCTGGATATTATTGACAACTCTTCTGCCTTCTAACACGACCTGAGGCATACACGAGAAATCCGATTCCAGAAGCACGAGCTGCGAAGCCTGGGCCGCCGCATCACTGCCCGAAGCCATAGCGATACTGCAGTCCGCGTCTTTGAGAGCAAGGACGTCATTTACACCGTCTCCGGTCATGGCTACCGTATGCCCGGCCTGTTTCAGTATTCGCACGAATTTTCGTTTCTGATCCGGTGTGACACGCCCGAAAACCGTGTTTTTGAGAACGGCTTCCTCAAGCTCTTTTTCGCTGTCCAGTTCAGATGCGTCAACATACCGTTCCGCGTGTTTAATTCCTGCCTGTTTTGCCACTTTGGAAACTGTTACCGGATTATCTCCTGATATAACTTTTACTCCGACGCCTTGTTCCGCAAAATATTCGAACGTCTCCCTGGCAGCCTCGCGGATCGGATTTGCCAGAAGGACAAATCCAAGCGGTGTAATGCCATGATCCAGTGGCTTTCCGTCCACTTTATCATCATAACTGCCGAATACAAGAACACGGGCGCCTGTTGAAGCATGTTCCGTAATTTCTTCCGCGTAATCACCGTATTTTTCTTTCAGGACGAACTCCGGAGCTCCGAGCACATATGCCCCATCCTCAAAAGTAACACTGCTGTATTTTGTCGCAGATGAAAATCCGGTTTTTGAAATCGGTTTCTTTCCGGATCCGGCTGTAAAATATTCTTTCATTGCCGCCATGGTGATATTATCTCTTGTCATGGCTGCCGAAAAATCGCTGAGCATTGTCCGCAGAGGTTCCATTGTATCAGGATCATATTCTTCCGTCTCGATAACATCCTGAACTTTCATCGTGTTTTCCGTGATCGTTCCGGTCTTATCGACGCAGAGTACGTCAACACGCGCAAGTGTTTCAATACATTTCATATCGTGGAGCAGAACTTTCTTCTGGGCCAGCCGGACTGAACTGACTGCAAGCGCAACACTTGCAAGAAGGTATAATCCTTCAGGAATCATACCGATCACGGCGGCAATCATGGAAGTCACGCTTTCACGGAATCCGTCATGCTGAAAGAAAAATGCCTGTGAAAACAGTACAAGCCCGATCGGAATGATTGCAACGCCGATCCATTTTACCAGCTTATCGAGAGAACGTATCATCTCCGACTGTTCGCCGGACTGCATCTGTTTTGCCTGGAGAGTCAGTTTGGAAATATAAGAATCCTCGCCGACCCGGTCCAGCCTTGCATGGCACTGCCCTGATACAATAAAACTTCCCGACATAAGCTTATCGCCTCTGCGTTTTGTAATCTCGTCTGATTCACCGGTCAGAAGCGACTCATTAACCTGTACTTCACCCGCGCTGACAACAGCATCGGCACAGACCTGATTTCCCGCTTTGAATATAACAATATCATCTAGTACAAGGTCTTCAGCATCTATGACTGACTTTCTGCCGTCACGCACAACTGTGGCGTGGGGAGCGTTCAGCATGGTAAGCTTGTCCAGCACCTGCTTTGCCCGGATTTCCTGTATAATACCGATCAGAGTATTGGCAATAATGACCGGCAGAAATGTCAGGTCACGGAATGACCCGACCAGAATAAGCAGTACTGCCAGAATCGCAAAAATCAGGTTAAAGTATGTAAAGACATTTTCGTGTATGATCTCCTTCGTTGTCTTTGAAGGCGGCTCAACAGAACGGTTAATCCAGCCGTGCAGGCGGTGTTCCTGTACCTGCTGGCTGGTCAGTCCCTTTTTGTACTCCGGATTATATCTTGTTGTAGGTATTCTTTTGTCTTTCTTTTCTTCAGTCTGCGCTGGTTTTCTCCTTGGCATATTCTACCTTCTTTTTCATAAAGCTGTGTTTCTTACTGGTTCTCTTCGGGAATATCTCTTCGGTTCAGAATATTCATAAATTCTTCCCCTGTGATTGTCTCTTTCTCATACAGATATTTCGCAAGTTCGTGAAGTTTTCCCTGATGATCACGAAGAAGTTTCATTGCCCTGTCATAGGCGTCTTTTACGGTATCCACAACCATGTCATCGATCACTGCTGCTGTCTCCGGCGAACAGCTTAAACTGCTGTCTCCGCCCAGATACGGATTTGCCTGAGTTTCAAGAGCCACCATTCCGAATTTATCGCTCATACCGTACCGGGTGATCATGGCACGTGCCAGTTTGGTCGCCTGTTCGATATCATTGGAAGCGCCTGTGGTAATGGAACCGAACACCAGCTCCTCTGCACAGCGGCCTCCCGTCAGGGTCGCGATCTTATTTGCCAGCTCTTCTTTAGACATCAGGTTTCTCTCTTCCTCATCCACCTGCATGGTATAACCAAGCGCTCCCGATGTCCTTGGTATGATCGTGATTTTCGTGACAGGTGCGGAATTTGTCTGAAGGGCAGCCACAAGCGCATGTCCTATCTCGTGATATGCCACGATCAGTTTTTCTTTTGTGGACAGAACTTTGTTCTTCTTCTGATAGCCTGCAATTACAACCTCGATACTCTCTTCAAGATCAGACTGAGTCACAAACTTACGATTTTCCCGTACAGCTCTAAGCGCGGCCTCATTGACCATATTGGCAAGTTCCGCCCCGGAAGCTCCTGATGCCGCTCTTGCGATAGCGCCGAAATCAACGTCGTCGCCCACTTTGATTTTCTTGGCGTGGACTTTCAGAATTTCTTCTCTTCCCTTCAGATCCGGCAGTTCCACCGGAATCCTCCGGTCAAATCTTCCAGGACGCAGAAGCGCCGGGTCCAGTGTATCCGGTCTGTTTGTGGCAGCAAGAATTACGACGCCTTTTGACGCGTCAAAACCGTCCATCTCGGTCAGCAGCTGGTTCAGTGTCTGCTCGCGCTCGTCATTTCCGGCGAAGCCCTGACTGTCACGTTTCTTTCCGATCGTATCTATTTCGTCAATAAATACGATACACGGCGCCTTTTCATTTGCCTGCTTAAACAGATCGCGGACTTTTGAGGCTCCCATGCCGACAAACATTTCTACAAATTCAGATCCGGAAATTGAGAAAAACGGAACCCCCGCCTCTCCGGCAACAGCCTTTGCAAGGAGTGTCTTACCGGTACCGGGAGGTCCTACGAGGAGCGCACCTTTCGGACAGATCGCGCCGATCTCCTGATATTTCTGCGGATTATGCAGGAAATCAACAATCTCCGTCAGAAGCTCTTTTGCCTCATCCTCTCCCGCCACATCGTTAAAGGTGATACCGGTCTGTGACTGGACATACATCTTGGCATTGCTTTTTCCAAACTGCATAAACGGGCTTCCGTCAGACCCGCCGCCCATTTTCTTCATGAGCTGTCTTGAAAGGATCTGTCCGATAATAATAAACACGACAATCGGAATTACAAGTGAGAGCAGCATACTTAATAGCGGATTCATCTGCTCCTCTGCCACCCGGCCGAACTCACAGCCGGACGCCTTCAGTCTGTTTACCAGATCCGGATCTTCAAATCTGGTCGTTTCATACTGCACCGGATTATCGCTTTTATCAGTAAAATATATCGTCTCCCCCTCCAGCTGAACTTTCGAGACCTGTTTTTCCTCTACCATATTGAGGAATGTACCATAGTCCACTTCCTCAATATGGCTTCTCGTCATCATCGGAAATACGAAAAAATTAAATACGAGCAGCACAGCCAGCACGATAATATAATAGACGATTAATGGTTTCTTTGGCTTCTGTACCTGTTTCATTCAATAATCTCCTTATTTTTTCCTTCTGAACAGAAGGCGGATTCCTTTCATTGCCTGAATGATCGGAATATTTACCGCAGCAAGTCCGTATACGATAAGGAGCTGCGTCAGTGTAAGTGTCTGTACTTTAAACATATTGTGAAGTCCCGGTATCATAACAACCGCTGTTATAAGAATGATTCCGAGGACAAAAGCACCGATCAGGAACTTGTTGTTTACTACTCTGCGTGTAAACACAACCGGTCTGTCGGACTTACAGTTAAATCCGTGGAACAGACGTGCGGAACATAATGTCGCAAATGCCATTGTGCTTCCAAGAAGTTCGTTGCTGCCATGATAACCGATCATAAACGCGATCATTGTTGTCACCGCGATTGACAGACCTTCCGTACCGATCTTGATCAGGAAATCTTTTGTCAGGATCGACTCGTTCATCGGTCTCGGTTTTTCATTCATGACGTCTTCAGAGCCCGGCTCCAGGCCCAGTGCAATTGCCGGAAGACTGTCTGTCAGAAGATTGATAAACAGCAGGTGTACCGGTGCGAACGGTACCGGAAGTGCCATGATCGATGCATAGAGCACGGCAAGGATTGCGCCGAAGTTACCGGAAAGCAGGAACTGGATGGCCGCTTTGATGTTTCGGTATATATTTCGCCCGTTTTCGACCGCTTTTACAATTGTGGCAAAGTTGTCGTCTGTCAGCACCATTGCCGCGGCATCTTTGGATACTTCACTGCCTGTGATTCCCATAGCCACACCGATATCAGCCTGTTTCAGTGCCGGGGCATCATTAACGCCGTCTCCGGTCATCGATACGATATTTCCTTTATCCTGCCATGCGCGTACAATACGGATCTTGTGTTCCGGCGACACGCGGGCATAGACAGAGATGCCTTCTACAAAATTTTTCAGTTCTTCATCAGACATCTTATCGATCTCGGCACCCTCACACGCCTCGGATTCATTTTCAAGAATACCGATACGTTTTGCAATCGCAGCGGCCGTTACTTTATGGTCACCTGTAATCATGATCGGACGGATACCGGCTTTCTTACATTCCGCGACAGCGGCTTTGGACTCTTCACGCGGCGGATCCATCATAGCGATCAGACCGATAAATGTGAGGTCATATTCGTCATCAAGAGTCAGCTCTTCCTCGTCCGACACAACCTTATATCCAAATGCCAGTACTCGGAGACCTTCTCTTGAGAATCTCTGGTTCTGATCTTCGATATTTCTGCGGTCATTCTCGGTAAGCGGACGTACCTCGTCGCCGATCTGAATCAGCGTCATGCGGTCAAGGAGTACATCCACAGCTCCCTTGATCACCATAGTCGGCACACCTTCCATGGTATGTTTTGTTGACATAAGCTTTCTGTCGCTGTCAAACGGGTTTTCGCTTTCGCGCGAATACTTCGCGCGGACTGCCTCCGGATCAAGTCCCAGCTTGCTTCCCAGATTGATCAGAGCCGTCTCGGTCGGGTCACCGATTTCAACGCCATCCGTGTTTTTTGAGTCGTTACAGAGCATACTGCTGATGAGCAGCCGGCTCTGTGATGGATCATTGATATCTACATTCTCAGCTTTGATACATTTCTCATCTACATAGTAGTCTTCTACCGTCATCTTATTCTGTGTCAGTGTACCTGTCTTATCAGAACAGATAACGGATACGCTTCCGAGCCCTTCCACGGCCTGAAGCTTACGCATGATGGCATGCTCTTTTGCCATTTTCTGTGTACCGAATGAAAGCACGATCGTTACGATAGAGCTTAAAGCCTCCGGAATAGCCGCAACAGCAAGCGCGACTGCAAACAGAAATGCATCTCCGATGTTGTCGCCTCTGAAGATACTGATACCGAACAGGATTGCGCAGAATACCAGGATCAGAATAGAAAGCTTCTGTCCGAACTGATCCAGGTTGACCTGAAGCGGTGTCCGCTTCTCTGAGGTTGTCTTTAAAAGACTGGCAATCTTTCCGACTTCTGTTTCCATGCCAATGCCGGTTACGACAAAAGCACCGCGTCCGTAGGTAACAAAGCTTCCGGAATACACCATGTTAAGTCTGTCGCCCAGCGGTACATCGTTTTCGCTGATAATATCTGTTGTCTTTTCTACGCCAAGGCTTTCTCCGGTCAGCGCACTCTCGTCCACTTTAAGACTGGCACACTCTGTCAGACGTCCGTCAGCAGGAATGTAGTCTCCCGCATCCAGCATCACGATATCGCCTACGGTTACTTCCGATGACGGTATCTGTACTACATTGCCGCATCGAAGAACTTTTGCTTCCGGTCCGGACAGTTTCTTCAGACTGGCCAGAGACTGCTCGGCTTTGATCGTCTGGACTGTTCCCAGAATCGCGTTCATGGTGATTACGATTAAAATAACGATTGCGCTTTCTACATCACCCATGAATCCGGATGCAATCGCCGCTATGATCAGGATAATGACAAGAAAATCCTTGTACTGCTCAAGAAAGATCTGAAGGGTTGTCTTCTTCTTTCCCTCAACAAGCTCATTCGGACCGTATTTCTCCTGATGCTCCAATACCTGTTCTTCAGTGAGAGGATCAAGAGATCCATTAATCTGCATGATCGTCTCTTCACCGGATAATTGATAATACTGTTTCATCTTTGTCTCTCCTCCTGTAACTGTGC
>DWWI01000058.1 GCA_019119745.1 Candidatus Mediterraneibacter gallistercoris
ATCCGGTACTGAAAGATCTTATCCAGTTTTTCATGCTGTATATCTACGATAACATCTGCAAACACATGAACCCTTTCTTTCCATTTCTTTTCTCTGTTATTTCTGAGCTTTTTCCTGCTTCAGCTCCTCTAATACCTCCGCGATCAGAACACGCTCATCCATAGGGTATTTCACACCTTTTATTTCCTGATAATCCTCATGGCCTTTGCCGGCGAGAACGATCACATCACCCGGCTGTCCGTGTCCGATAGCATATTTAATAGCCTCTTTCCGGTCGCAGATCTCCACATATTTGCCGTCCGTCTTTCCGATGCCGATTTTGATGTCATCGATAATCGCCTGAGGTTCCTCAAACCTTGGATTGTCTGAAGTAATAATCGTAAGATCTGCAAGTCTTCCCGACACTTCTCCCATCTCATAGCGCCGGTCCTTTGAGCGGTTGCCTCCGCATCCGAAGAGACATACAAGCCGTTTCGGATTGTATTCTTTCAGCGTGGTGAGCAGACTCTCAAGGCTCATGGCATTATGCGCATAATCAATCATCAGTGTAAATTCATCAGACACCTTGATCATCTCAATACGACCTTTTACTTTCGCCTTCTTAAGCGCGTCTTTGATCTTCTCTACCGGCACATTGAAATGACGGCACACGGATATCGCCGTCAGTGAATTATATACGCTGAATGTGCCGGGAATATCGATCTCAACATCGAAGTCCATCAGTCCCGCCACATGATACGCAGCGCCAAGATATCCCGGTTTTGAGACGAGCTGTACATTCTCCGCTCTCAGATCAGCTTCCTTGGAAAATCCGAACGTCTCCACCCGGCATGTCGCGCCCTGAAATACATCACGGAAATACTTGTCGTCCACATTTGCGATTCCCAGCTTACACTGTTTAAACAGAAGTCCTTTGCAGCGCTTATAATCGTCAAAGTCCTTATGCTCGTTAGGTCCGATATGGTCTTTTCCCAGATTCGTAAAGATTCCGATCTCAAACGGGATTCCCGCCGTGCGATGGAGCATCAGTCCCTGAGAGGAAACCTCCATCACAACACAGTCGCACCCCTCTTCCACCATCTGGGCGAAATACTTCTGGATCGTATAGGATTCAGGAGTCGTATTCGCCGCCGGGATCTTCTTGTCACCGATGATTGCCTCGATCGTTCCGATCAGCCCGACCTTATATCCCACACTGTCGAGAATCGACTTGATCATATAAGTGGTCGTCGTCTTTCCTTTGGTCCCCGTGATGCCGATCACTTTCATCTTCTCCGCCGGATAGTCAAAATAAGCCGCAGACATAAGCGCAAGCGCATATCTTGTATCCGCTACCCGGATCACCGTCACATTTTCCGGCGCTTCCACCTCACGCTCCACGACAACGGCCGCCGCGCCTTTCTCCGCCACATCCGGGATATACTTATGTCCGTCAGATACGGCGCCGCTGATGCAGACAAATACAGATCCCTCTTCCACTTTTCTTGAGTCATTGATCAGTGTCGTAATCTCAATTTCATCGCTTCCCTGTACAACTTCGTACTCCAGTCGTTCCAGTAATTTATCTAACCTCACGATAATTCCTCCTGCCATTTTCATCTGTTATGAAAAGGTTGGGACTTTTGCCCCAACTTCGATGCCTACGGATTGTTCCGTGCTTCGCACTCCCACAATCCGCCCACTTATGAGCAAGCTCATGTGGGCTTAGACCTTTTGACCCTGGCATCATTAAATAGAATAACACAATATAAGCCGGGTTGCAAAGTTCCGATTTACCCCCTCCGTAAGGATTTAACTCTCCGGATGAGAAAGAAAGCCGCCGGGAAATATGCATTGTATACGCGCCATTGGAGCAGAGCCGGCACATAAGAACGTATCTTTCGCGCTCTTATGTGCCGCTGCACTGCGACCGAGTGAAAACGTGTGCGAGACAATACATACCTCCCGGCGGATAATTTGACAGTCCGCGAAATACGGATTCAATCAAGCGTTGCACTTCTGCAGATCTCATCATCAGTCTGACCGGCACTGTCCGCATCCGGTTTTGACTGATCCCTGAACTTAATCTCACCGGTCTCTGCGTTCATGCCGTCCACAATTGCCAGCGACTCCAGCTGGAAACCGAGGTTGCGGATAATCCGGCCGCCGGACTGGAACCCTTTCTCAATCGCTATTCCTATTCCTTCTACTGTCGCTCCGGAAGACTGTACAATCTGAATCAGTCCCTGAAGCGCACATCCGTTTGCAAGGAAATCGTCAATAATCAGCACATGGTCCGCAGGTGACAGAAACTTCTGAGCCACGATCACATGATTGATGCATTTATGTGTAAAGGACTCTACTTCCGCGACATACATATCGCCGTCCAGATTGATACTCTGTGATTTCTTTGCAAATACAACAGGAACATTAAAATGCTGGGCCGCAATACAGGCGATCCCGATCCCCGAAGCCTCAATCGTCAGGATCTTGTTAATCGGCTTATCAGCAAATCTCCGCTTAAATTCGGCCCCCATCTGATCCAGCAGCTTAATATCCATCTGATGATTCAGAAAGCTGTCCACTTTTAGTACATTTCCCTCTTTTACTACTCCGTCTTTTACAATTCGTTCCTCCAGAAAGTTCATCTCTTACTCCTTTTCCTCTGTACTGTTATTGTCTGTAATGTTCTCACTATCTTCAAATACAAGAAATACTCTTCTCAATATGTAAGAATTGATCCAAGTGATCAGCGATCCCCCGATCAGGAACCAGAGCGGGATTGCAAACATCAGCGTCACCGTATTCCACAAAGAGGCCAGTACCGCCGCCACGGTCACTGCGACCATAAGGATTGAATACGGGAGCTTTCCCACCGTAAGAATCAGCGCATTGCGGAACGTAGCGCGTATACTGTTCTCATAACGGGCTGTCAACGGGAACGCATAAGTCATGACTGACAGCAGGACAAATCCTACCAGAAGGAATAAACTTCTCATAATAAATCCCGCTGTTCCGGGCAGCACACCCGCCACCCGATAATCGATCCAGCAGACAATGCCCAAAAGGAACAAAATGATCCATATAATAGTACTCTGCTTAAAATTGGACTTAAAAGCCTTGAAAAAGCCTCTGAAGATATATCCTTCTTCGTTCTTTACCATTTTCAGCATAATCGTGTACAGCGCCGTTGTGGATGCGCCTATCGTTATGACAGGGATACAACAGACCAGCCATAGCACATTGAGGCATACCATATCGCAGATCTTATTAAGCGCCCTCACAATCACATTGTCTGTAATATTGAATCTCATATCTATCTCCTGACTTTCCTGATTGATTTCTTACAGTATAGCACAGGGAAAAAAATGATACAATCTGAAGATTCCTTGATATCTCGTCCCTCTCTGATAAAATATAAAATGAAATATTAATTTAGCGGGGTGACGATCATATGAAATTCCTATTTGCATCAGATTCTTTCAAAGGGACTCTCACTTCCCGGCGTACTGCGGAGCTCCTTTCAAAAGCCGCGGAAGAAGTCTTTCCTTCCTGTGAATGTATATCCGTCAAAGTAGCCGATGGCGGTGAAGGGACAACAGACGCGGTTTTGTCTGCCGTCAGCGGAGAAAAGGTAACATTGTCCGTACATGGACCGCTTGGGACTATGACAGAATGTTGCTACGGAATACTGGACGACCGGAAAGCTATCATGGAGATGGCTGCCGCCTCAGGGCTTCCCCTTGTCCCCAGCTCTCTCCTTGATCCCCGCCGCGCTTCTTCTTACGGCACCGGAGAAATGATTGCCGATGCGCTGGCAAAGGGATGCTCCGACATCTCCATCGCCATCGGAGGGTCAGCCACCAACGACGGCGGTATGGGATGCATGCGTGCCCTCGGCGTCAGATTTCTCGACAAAAACGGGAACGAGCTCGCCGGATGTGGTCAGGATCTTATAAAGATAAGATCAATTGACACAGCCGGTATCTATCCGCTCGTCAAAAGGACGTCCTTTACTATAATGTGCGATGTCACAAATCCCTTATGCGGTGAAAAGGGTGCCACATATACATTTGGGAAACAAAAAGGAGGCACTCCGGAAATACTCGATGAACTCGAAGCAGGAATGCAGAATTACAGGGATATCATCCGCAGACAGTTCGGAATCGATATGGACGAGGTCCCGGGAGCCGGTGCGGCAGGCGGCCTGGGCGCAGCTCTTATGGTATTTCTGGACGGAAAGCCGAAGTCCGGTATCGAAACGGTGCTTGACCTCGTGGATTTTGACCGAAAACTTGACGGAGTCTCTCTTGTAGTAACCGGCGAAGGCGCCGCAGACCGGCAGTCAGTCTGCGGCAAAGTCGTGCAGGGTGTGGGCATGCGCTGTAAAAAGCACAATATTCCGGCCGTAGCCATTGTCGGAAATATGGGTGAAGGGGCAGAAGATATTTATAACTTCGGAATCAATTCGATTCTTACTACCGTAAACAGAATCATGCCGCTTCATGAAGCGCTGGACCGCGCAGATGAACTGTATCTAGGAGCAGCAAGGCGAATGTTCCGCATGCTGAAGACCGGAATGAATTTATAATTGTCACCGCAGAAAATATCGCAAAAATGCCGGGCATCTTTTCAGACCGCCCGGCATTTGTTAATTGGCAAAAAAATAAAGCGGGTGATGAGAATCGAACTCACGTATCCAGCTTGGAAGGCTGGTGTTCTACCATTGAACTACACCCGCGTCATCTCTGACACAATCGGTATCTTATCATATATTCCGAATGATTGCAAGTACTTTTTTCAACTTTTTCTTTTTTATTTTTACATAACGGTTCAGCCATCTGAAATATGGCTGAACCGTCGCATCTTCCCGATTTATTTCTGCCAGTTATTAACTAACTGATCACTTCCTGATAAGAGGCATGTTTTTTCAGCGCTTCCGTCATCTTTGCCATCTCGCCCAGATCCCCGATCAGGATCACACCGGACAGCCGGTTATTCAGGAAATAATATTTCCGATACTGCCCTTTGCCCATGTCTCTGAATTCCACAGTCTTATACAGCAGATTCGGATTCTTGCCATTGTCTCCCGCAGCAAAAAGAGCAGTATTCATTCCATGGAATGTAAGCGCAGCCTCGACCGGCACGTACTCCAGCGCCTCGCCCGCTGCATTTGCTCCGGCGATCCGTCCCTGTTCTACTGCCTCCGGCCAGATTGCATAATCAGCGCCTTCATATTCGGCACAGTCTCCGCACGCATAGACTCCCGGTATGTTTGTCGACATATGAGCGTCCACTTTCACAGCCCGTCCGATATCCAGACCGATAGACTGGGCCAGATCTGTCTTTGCCCTTACTCCCGCGGACACGATGACCATATCTGCCGGTATTGTCTCACCGCCTCCGATACGTACACCGCTTACATGACCCTCGCCTTCAATAGCCGCCACGGTGACTCCTGTACGGATTGCCACGTCATGTTTTGCCGCGATCTCCTTAAGAATCTCTGCCGATCCGCCATCAAGCTGACGTCCCATAAGTACCGGAGCGACCTCCAGAACCGTTACATTAAGTCCTGCCTTTTTCAGTTCCCATGCAGCCTCCAGACCGAGCACGCCGCCTCCGATCACTACTGCATTTTGGGCAGTCTGCATGAGGCTCTCTACTTTCTCCACATCACTCAGCCGGCGGATAGCAACCACTTCCGGAAGACCGTGTCCCTCCATCGGCGGAATGAAGCATTCGCTTCCCAGCGCATAGATCAGACGGGTAAACTGAATCTTTTCTCCGCTGTCCAGAAGGACTTCTTTTGTATCCATATCAACGGAAGTCACTTGTTTGCCAAGCATCTGGTATACCCGGTTCTCCTCATACCACTCAGGCCCTTCTATGGCGATCTGCTCTGCGCTCAGTCCTGCGACAATCGATTTTGTCAGCATCGGACGGTTATAAGACGGATACGGTTCATTGGAGATCATCACGATAGAACCTGTCTTATCCCTCTCGCGGATGGCTTTCGCGGCATTAAATCCTGCTGCCCCGTTTCCGAGGATTACGTAATATTCCTCCGTATCGTTTGTATAACCGGTATCTTCCACTTCCACCGGCACAAAGTTTTCCTTCCCCACGCCGCACACCGGACAGATTTCCAGAGAGGAATCAAAGATCTCGCCGCAGACAAGACATTTGACAAGGCTTCTCGCCCCTTTCTTTTTCGGCTTCACCGGCTCTTTATCCTGAACGACACATCCGAACTGGTAACCATACTCATATGCACTCACCAGATCCGCCTCTGAAGGTTTGAAACGTACACGGAACCCTTCAGACACTTTCATTTTCAGCTGCTTTAATCTCTCCGTGATATTCGGAACGCCTTCGCCGCTCCATCCGTAGCTTCCAAATGCCCCGGCGTATTTTCCGCCGTGTGTCGCCGGGAACATCCCGAGCGTCAGATCCCAGATCGGCTTTAACGCATCCCCCACGATCGTAGGCGTGCCGAGAAGGATACCGTCCGCAAAAAGAAGTTCTTCATTTACTTTCGCCGCATCTGCTTCTACCATATCATAGGAGCGCACGTCAATATCGCCGCTGTCCTTTACACCCTCGGCAATCTTTTCCGCAAGCATCTTCGTATAGCCGTAAGCACTTACATAAGGAATAATAACCGTCTTCTTCGGATTCGGATTTACAACAGTCGACCACTCTCTGTACTGCTTCATCACAGACTTGATACGGTCTCCCACAAGTACCGGTCCGTGTCCTGTACATATCATGGATATATCCATGTTTTCTACCCGGTCAAGGGCTTTGAGCATAAACGGTTTGAACGGTCCTATAATACAGTCATAATAGTATTTCAGTGCTTTCTGATAATCTTCTTCGTTTTTGATCTCTGTAGAAACTACTTCCGGAAGGCAGTAATGAGAACCAAATGAATCACATGTCACAAGGATCTGTTCTTCTTCAATGAATGTGTACATTGTATCCGGCCAGTGCAGATTCGGGACAAACATAAACTTCAGTGTCCGGTTTCCGATCGTCATCTTTTCCTCATCCCGGGCGGCAATGCCGACAAAATCACGATTCACGATTTCTTTCAAAAATCCCAGTGCGCAGCCGGTAGCTATGACCTTCATCTGCGGACTGTAATCAAGAAGCCTCTCCACGCTTCCCGCATGATCTGGCTCTGTATGGCTGACGACAAGATAGTCAATCTTGTGTACATCGATCACTTCCTGAAGTTTTTCGAGATATTCATCAAAGAACTTTGCCTTTGCCGTCTCGAAAAGGACAGTCTTGTCTCCGGCCTTCATCACATAAGAGTTATAGGTAGTTCCAAATTCTGTGTACATGATGATGTCAAATACTCTCAGCTTGTCGTCAATAATACCTGTCCAATAGAAATTGTCTCTCAGTTTTATACTTTTCATGTCTGCCTCCTTATCCTTCTTATATTTTAGAAAATTTATTTGTTTTTATTCTCTTTGCCCGCCGGCTTTTCATTCCGCATCTTTCTGCTGTGTGGATACTCTGCTAAACTCCGGCCTTCTTACAGATATCCTCCAGACAGCACTTGTCGCAGTGCGGTTTTGTCCGTGCCGTACACACATCCCTGCCGTGATAGACAAGCCGGTGGCAGAAGTCGCTGCCCTCTTCCGGCGGAATGATTTTCCAGAGTGCCATCTCAACCTTTTTCGGCTCTTTGATACCGTCCACCAGACCGATCCTGTTGACAAGACGGATACAGTGAGTATCTGTCACGATCGCCGGTTTTCCGAACACATCGCCCATGATGAGATTTGCACTCTTTCTCCCTACGCCGGGAAGTTTCATAAGCTCGTCAAAATCATCCGGCACTTTTCCTCCGTATTCATCCCGGATCATCTTCATGCACGCGCTGATATCGCGCGCCTTGCTTTTCCCGAGCCCGCAGGGCCTCACAATCTCCTCGATATCATTTACATCCGCATCCGCCAGTGCATTCACATCGGGATATTTTTCGTACA
>DWWI01000059.1 GCA_019119745.1 Candidatus Mediterraneibacter gallistercoris
ACCTCATAATCATTGGTCATCCCCATCGAAAGTATGCTCACAGTATCATTATCAATGTTTTTTTCCTTAATGTCAACATATAATTTATGTAAATCCGCAAATATTGTACGATTTTTTTCGGGATTTTCAACAAAAGGAGCAATTGTCATAAGTCCGCGCACATTAATGTGAGAAAACTGTAAAATTTTATCATAAAGAGGTAATACTTCGTCCGTCTTTAAACCGAATTTACTCTCCTCTTCCGCTACATTTACTTCAAGGAGAATATCCACTGTACAGTTGTGCTTCCCAGCTTCTTTTTCTATCGTCTCCGCCAGCTTTAGTGAATCGACAGAATGAATAAGTTTTACTTTGTCGACAATATATTTCACTTTATTGGTCTGCAGATGACCAATCATATGCCATTCGATATCTTTCGGAAGAACTTCATATTTATCCCGGATTTCCTGAACTTTATTTTCACCGAAAATACGCACGCCCAGATCATACGCCTCCTGAAGCATACTTACCGGCTTGGTCTTACTCACTGCAACAAGTGTGACTTCTTCTCTTTTTCTTCCTGCCCTGTCGCATGCAGCCTGAATTTTTGATTCGACAGATTCCAGATTTTCTTTCAGCATTCCATATACTTCCTTTCTGTAATATTCATATTTTCTCCTCATCTACTGAAATACTACTTCATCCGAGCTTACACTCGAACCGTTCTGAACAATATGGTCATAATTGTAAAGGCCATAACTGTCTCCCTCCTGAACAATATAATACTCATCGTTCTCGCAGAGGATACTTACCTTTTTAAATACTGCATATCCTTTGTTAATATTATAGACTCCCTGAAGAGCCTTCGTCTTATCTACCGTATAAGTCTCACTTGACTTCGGCATGACCAGTACATCGCCTTCCTGAAGATCGTCCCGGCTTATGCATACTTCACCATCATCAGACTCGTCATAAATGTCTACCGCTTTAAACTCCACGTTACCGTTTGCCTGCTGTATCATAACACCATCAGACGAGCTGTTACCTCCGGTCGTGATATATTCTTCGGGTATAACATAGAACTGCTCCTCAATGACGGATGACTTTGGTATCTTGAGACCGCTCTCATCCTCAAGAATAAGCTCCACATTCAGAAATCTTTCCTCCGCGTACCGTATCATGGAATTGTCGAAGTCAAGGCATCCATAATAAGCGCCATCCTTTTCTGTAATTGACAGAGCAGCCCGCATTGTCTCGCTGTCTTTATCAATACGTACTTTTACACTTGTAACTTCGTCCGCTATAAGCTGCTCGGCAGTATCTTTGTCAAGCGGAACGATCACGGACCAGTCTTCGCTGGTGATCAGACGGTACACGGGGTCACCTGCTGTAATTTTCATCTGATCAGACAGTACGGTACTTTCATATTCCGTGTTATCAAAATTTTCCGCCTGAAATGTATCTTTTGTGAGAGACTCATATCCATCAACTGTGAAAGCAACAATTCCATCCTGTTGCGTTGTATAGGATGTGACGTCCTGGCCGCTTGCCTCAATAACGGCGCCCAAATGTTCCATCCGTGTCTCGCTGTATGTGTCCTGAAGAGAATTGCTTATCTCATTTTTTAACGAATATACGGATGAAAAATCTTCAGCTTTATAATTCTCGTTAAAGTTCTGAAGCTGAAGCACTATGTTTGAAAGCACGTCCTGAGATACGCTTACTGTTCCGCTTTCCTGTGATGTACTTTCCTCTGTATTAAGCGGTTTCTGTGAAAGTGCATATATATTTGTTCCTGCCTTGACCTTGCTGTTCCCATTCTGGTAATAACTGATATAACCGCTTTTTTCTGCTGTTACCGCTGTCTCCTGTCTTATAATAAGACCGGTATATGAATTGTCCCGTACAATACTTCCCTCACGAACCTCGTACACAGAAATCGAATCTCCGGTAAAATAAAGGATTACCGTTACGATCAAATAAATAAAAACAATTGCAAACAATAAAATTCCAAGATTAAATTCGCGTTTCTTTTTATATTTTTTTATATTGACCGATTTGCTCTTATTTGATGCCAAATCAGGATTTCACCTCCATGATGTCTTCACTTTTGCGTTCTCTTTAACTTAAATAGTATAACATTTTCTGATGTATATTTCCAGTTTTTGAGGGAATAATAAAAATATTGAGATGATAAAGGAGGAAATAAAATGAAGTGGTTTGATTACACGGCACTGACAATCGTAATTATAGGTGCGGTCAACTGGCTGCTTGTGGGCATCTTTCGCTTTGATCTTGTAGCATTTCTGTTTGGTAATCTGAGCTGGCTTTCAAGGATCATCTATACTCTTGTGGGACTCTGCGGATTATATCTGCTGAGCTTTTTCGGAAGGATCAGAAGCATGTCGGAATAGATATAAAACATCAGACATCAATAAGTCTCCGGGACCCGGACAAACCGGATCCCGGAGACTTATTTGCCTTTAAAAAGATATATTTCTGTATTCCAGGTTTTATTTACTGTGCTTCTTTCTGCTGATTCTGATCCGATGGCTGGTCTGACGTACTGCCGGCAATACCTGTCTGCATCAGCGTATTCATCTGGTCATACAGTCTGGCTGTCCCGTCAGCTCCCATAATTACCGAAATATACGGATTTCCATTATCATCCTCATCATAGAGAATGACACAGTTGCCGGCCTGCTGTGTAGTTCCTGTCTTACCTCCCAGTACCCGTACTCCATCCGGTTCAACCGCCTCGCCGGCACCATATGCCTGTGTAGGCGTCCATGTCTGTTTGCGGACAGTTCCGTCCGCTCCGGTAAGAGTACCGTCATAGGAATCCATCGAAATAATCTCCACAAAACGTTCATCCTTGATGCATTCATTAAAGATGAGATAGAGATCATATGCCGTTGTATAATGGTTCTCGTTATGTAATCCATGCGGATTTACAAAATGTGTGCCTGTCGCTCCAAGGGAAGCTGCCTCCTCATTCATCATATCCGCAAAAGCATCTACGCTGCCGGCTATATGTTCGGCAATAGCCGTTGCACAGTCATTTCCGGAATGAAGAAGCAGTCCGCAGACGAGATCGTACATTTTAACCTTATCGCCAGTGCGCAATCCGCTTGTCACCTCGTCCCATTTAAAATCTGTCGCATTGGAACTTACCGTGACAACATCATCCATATTGCCGTATTTCAGCGCAAGCAGAGCTGTCATAATCTTAGTGGTGCTTGCAGGATACAGACGGTCATAGAGCTTATACCCGCACAGGACACTGTCTTCGCCCAGATCGAACAACCCCGCGGCATGAAGATCCGTATCAGGCTGGAATCCGTCAAGGTCAACCTCCTCTGCCGCAACGCACAGATCACTTGCAAACAGCGCTCCCTGATATACATTTTTGTCATAATTATCCGCTTCATATGATACAGTGTAATTTCTTATCTGTTCCCAGATAATAAGCGCACCTGCAGAAACAGCGCCAAGCACTATTACAATACAGATCAGAAGAGCCGCGGCGCGCCGCTGTCTCCTTCTCCGCCTTCTGCGGGTTCTGCCTGAGTATCTTCTTTTCCCCTGATTCATTTTATTATATCCCCTGATTCATTCTGCTATTTATACATCTCGCGCCAGTCCAGATCTCCTCTGTCCAATGCAAGGATAAGCGCTTCCGCTGTCGCGATATTAGTTGCGATCGGTATATTATACATATCGCAGAGCTTTACGATATCATTTACATCCGGCTCATGAGGGCGCGGTGCCAGCGGATCTCTGAAGAAGATAAGCAGATCGATATTATTATGCTCAATCTGAGATCCCAGCTGCTGTTTTCCGCCCAGATGTCCCGCCAGGAACTTGTGAATACTTAAATTTGTTACACTTTCCACCAGAATTCCCGTCGTTTCCGTAGCGTACAGCTCATGCTTGCTGAGTATTCCGCGGTAGGCGATACAGAAATTCTGCATCAGCTTCTTTTTCGCATCGTGTGCAATCAGACCGATATTCATAACTGTCACTCTCTCCTTACTGGTATTTGTTAGGCTGTAAACCGACATTCAATACGAAACCGATCCCCATAAAAAAGCACACAACGGAAGTCAGTCCATAACTTACAAAGGGAAGCGACAATCCTGTATTCGGAAGGATCAAAGTAGCCACACCGATGTTGATAAAGCTCTGTATCCCTATCAGTGCGGCAACACCGCCGCAGATGATGCGTCCCCCTGTATCTTTCGCTTTCAAGCCAACCATAATACATTGTATCACAATTAATAATATCAAAAATATAACGACACAACAACCCACAAATCCTAATTCTTCACCAATTATCGCAAAAATAAAGTCTGTCTGCGGCTCAGAGACAAAGTTACCGTTCTTTACCGACGTGGTATCGTCATTGTCATACCCTTTTCCTGAGAGCTGCCCGGATCCGATCGCCATTACCGAGTTGAGCTGCTGATATGACTCGTCATCCGCGTATTTCTCCGGCTCCAGCCACGCAAGGATACGGTCCTGCTGATAATCGTGCAGAAACGGCTGGTTCGGCTGAACGGCGATGGCAAGGAAGATAACAACCGTCGGCACTGTGACTGCCAATACCGTTCCCACAAATTTATAGCTCAGACCTGCAAGAAAAAGCAGCGCGCAGAACAAGGCAGCCACACAGAGTGTTGTAGAAAGATTCGGCTGCGCATAGATCATTGCCAGTGACGGAAGAATCAGTGCGATTGCCTGAAGGATCACCTTCGGGTTGTTAATCGCCCTCTCTCTGTCTGACAGGAATCTGGCAAAGAAAAGGATCATAAGGATCTTGGTAAGATCGGACGGCTGGAGCTGCGTAAATCCGAGATTGAGCCATCTGCGCGCTCCGTTCGTGACCACGCCGAGTCCCGGGATCCAGATAGCCGCAAGCAGCACAAGATTCAGGAAATACATGGGCCAGTAAAAATTAAGCACCCATTTATAATCGATCAGCGAAATCACGCCCATGGCACAGATACCGAGAAGAACACCCAGAATCTGTCTGTTCATAAAGTCGGGTCTTGCGCTTCTGACCATAAGGACACCGATTATTGATAAAGCAACCACTGATATTACAAGACCTATTTTGTAATCTTTAATATTATAGTGTATATGTTTTTTTAAAAAGTTTCTCACTTGTTTTCTCCCGTGTATTTAATATGTATATCACTCCTTGAAATCCTGATATCAAAATGTTCCGGGGTGATCTCCATATACTTTGAAACCGTAAGGTACAGATCCTTTTCCAGTCTGTCCGCCGCATCCGGTGTACACTGCATTCTGTCTGAAATCAACAGATTCTTTAGTCTCTCTTTCGCAACAAAAACAGATGGTACACTCATCGTCGTTCCCTCCTAGTTCCGGTGAAAAAGACTGGAGAGTTTTCCCAGAAAGCCCTCCGGCTTCATATAATCTTCCATAGGTACGTCTTCTCCCAGAAGTCTTCGGCAGATATTCATATACGACCTTCCCGCAAGACTGTCTTCGCCTACTACCGGCTCTCCCTGATTTGTGGCGATGACAACCTGTTCATCATCCGGTATGACGCCCAGAAGATCCACTGCAAGGATCTCGGTTACGTCATCCACGGACATCATATCCCCCCGCTTTACCATATCTATCCTGAGACGGTTGATCAGCAGTTCGTTTTTCCGGATCCCGGAAGCCTCAAGAAGTCCGAGTATCCGGTCTGCATCTCTTATCGCGGAGACCTCAGGAGTCGTCACGACAATGGACCGGTCCGCACCGGCAATTGCATTCTGAAATCCCTGTTCGATCCCCGCCGGACAGTCGAGCAGGATGTAATCAAAATCATCCCGTATATCTTCAATCAGTTTTTTCATCTGCTCCGGAGAGATGCTTGTCTTATCTTTCGTCTGGGCTGAAGGAAGCAGATAAAGCTCCGGGAAACGCTTGTCTTTAATCAGTGCCTGCTTCAGCCTGCAGCTTCCTTCGATCACATCCACAATATTATATACAATCCGATTTTCCAGTCCCATAACCACATCGAGATTTCGAAGGCCCAGATCCGTATCGATGACCAGAACCTTTTTTCCAAGCCCGGACAGCCCGATCCCGATATTTGCGGTAGTTGTCGTCTTGCCGACTCCTCCTTTACCCGATGTTATGACTATAACCTCTCCCATTTTGCTTCTCCTCCTGCATAAGTTCTGACGTTATTGATTAGTCGCCGGCCATTCCATTACCCAGATCTGCCGCTTTTCCTGTAATCAGCTCGTCCTTCTTATCCGGGTTAAAGTAGATCTGCGACACATCCCGCCCTATCTCGGAGGCATATCCTGAATTGTATCCATTTACAATACGGACTGCGATCGATATTTCCGGTGAATCAGCCGGAGCGTATCCGACAAAGAGCGCATGGTCAGGATGGAGCTCATTCTGCTGAGCCGTACCGGTTTTTCCTGCCATTGTAAAGTCCAGCCCCGAGAAAGTAGCGTGGCTGCTTACCATCAGTTCCATACCTTCATGAAGCTGATCCCAAGTACTCTGGCTGACGTCATCCATTGTCCTTACAACCTCCGCTTCATTGTCACGGAGCAGGTTTCCGCTGGAATCCGTAATCTTATCGATCAGTGTCAGATCATATACTGTTCCGCTGTTGGCGACCGCCGTGACATATCTGTTCAACTGGCTGACAGTAAAGTTATTATTTCCCTGTCCGATTGCGGACTGTATCGAATACTCGTCCGAAATATGCGGTGAAGCTTCGTCAATCTCAAGACCGGATTTTTCCCCGAGTCCGAACATTTCCGCATATTTGGCAAGCCTGTCCGTACCACGGTCGCTGTCATAATTGCCGTCTGAATCCATTCCAAGTTCATAACCTACATTGTAGAAATATACGTTACACGAATTTTCGATCGCGTGAACAGCGTTGAGCGAGCCGTGGCCGTTCGGATATACCCAGCAGTGAGGACTTGGCTGTACCTCAGAAAACACGCCGTCACAGTAAAAGGTTGTATTCGCATTGACAATTCCTTCTTCAAGAGCCGCCGTAGCCGAAACCATCTTAAATGTAGAACCGGGCGCTGTTTCTTCCTGTGTGGCCCTGTTATAAAACGGCCGGGAAGTTCCGCTGTTAAGCTGGTTGTAGTAAGCCGAATCCATTGTATTTGCAAGACGGTTATTGTCATATCCCGGATAGGATACGCACGCCAGTACATCTCCTGTATTCGGATCCGTCACAACAAGCCCGCCGGATCCCGGTTCGAGTCCGAGCTGTCCGGGCGTGATCTCCAGTGTTTCAATCTTATCATGCAGCCACTGGAATGCGCTGGCAGAGCCGCTTAACAGACCGTTATAGCTGTCCTTATCCATCGGAAGCACTCCCTGTTCATACACGATCGCACAGATCTGTGTACCGGTGACACTTCCTGATTTTATAAGATATTCATAGAGAAGTTTGTCGAAATCACTGTCATTGGTCAAATATTCTTCAATATATGTCAGAAGTGCCTGATATATCTCTTCGGAGCTGGAATATGCGCTGTTTCCCAGCTTTGATGTGTCAATCCAGCTCTGTGAAATAGCATAATTCAAATATGCGTTGAGGCTGATTGTTTCATCCGTCCTCCATGCAATGTATGTTTCATCTGAAGTATCAATCTTATCCGTCAGAAGAATTCCTGTCTTTTCTGCCAGTACAGTATTGCAGATATATGACATATATGCCTGCATTTCATCTGACAGATCTTTATAAGCATCTGCCTGATTGTTCTCAAGCTGGGACATAATATCCGCCAGGGTGGATTCCTTCTTGCTCTGAAATGTTGCATAGACCGCTTTTTCAGCCGGTCCCGCCTCCTCGTTCGCGAAATGATCCATGTCTATCACTTCATTGGCAATAAACGCGTGATATGCGTCGCTTACGGGAATAATAATCTCACTTGCATCCTTTGTCTCGGAAGGATCATAATCCAGAATATTTGTCAGCTTGCTCAGCACGATACCTGCGATTTTCTCTTCCAGAAGCTTATATGCATTTATCTGCAGATCTTTATCTATTGTAAGATATATATCATTTCCGGCCTTGGGATCTGTCTTGCTCACTGTCTCGATCACTTTTCCGAGGTTGTCCACATAAAAAGTGGACTTACCCTTTTCGCCCTGTAAAGTACTGTCAAAAGCCTGTTCAATGCCGGATTTTCCTACAATATCGGACAGAGAATATTTGTCTTTTTCGTCTTCATCCAGAGCATCATATTCATCCTGAGACATAGGACCGATATATCCGATCAGCGATGCGAAGTACTCTCCGTCCGGATAACGCCGAAGGGATTCTTCCTCGATATCAACTCCGGTAAGGGTGCTCTGGTTCTCCATGATCGCCGCCGCTGTCTCATCGCTCACATCAGAGGCGAGAACTGTGGAAAGATACTGCTGATAACTGTTCAGCCCCATTGCGTAGCGCATATTTACCATCTTAAGTATATATGCCGGATCATTGTTGGTATCGTCAAGGCCATATCTTTTCGTGCAAAGATAATGCATAATTCCGGATGCAGACTGATTTCTCTGGTCCTGTGAGAGATCATCCGTATATGCTTTTCCATATACATCGGCTATAAAACGGAGTTTCAAAGTTTCATTTGTCTCTGCGAACTGGTATTCTCCTGCAGAGTCAAGGATGATGCCGAAACTGTCAATAACCGAATCACCGTTTGCCTCGACAATTTTCAATACTTTATCAAGAATACTGTTTAAAGCCTCATTTCTCTTATCTGACCCCATATTTGTGGGAAGAGTATCCTGTATGGTAACAGAATAAGCCAGTTCGTTATATGCGAGAAGATTTCCGTTTCTGTCGTATATATTTCCTCTCGTCGCGGCGATCTCGCTTGTCCTTCTGATCTGAAGCTCATAGTTTTCCAGATAATCTTCTCCTCTTACAATCTGAAGATAGAAAAGGCGGCCGATCAGGACAGATGAAGTCAGGCAGAATACAATGATAAGCACCATAAGCCTCGACTTCATGATATAATCTATGCCTTCTTTTATTCTGTCAATGATTTCTCTAAACAAATTTACTTGCACTCCTTTTTTCTTCGGCCTCCAGCTTATGGTTGATAAGCAGGAGCAGTGGATATACAACAAGGGTAACCGCGATCGTATATATTGTCTCCGGGACAATGATCCTGTTCAAATAATACAGAAAATCAAAGTCGCTTCTGAGCAGAAATGTCAGGAAATAAACGACAAGTCCGTAAACAAAATCACTGCCGGCGATCAGGAAAAGAGGGAGTTTAATATCCTCATCGAAATAAATCTGCTCAAATAATCCGTTCACAAACCCTGCCGCCAGATAGATCAGTGCATAAAACCCTATCATATCTCCATACTGGATATCGATCAGCAGGCCTGATGCAAATCCGACAAACATTCCCTCCCGCGGACCTCGCATGAATCCGAAAGACGCAGTGACAATAAGCATAAGATTCGGCTTAATCCCCGCGATCTCCAGTGACGGAAACACCGTACACTGCAGAAGATAAGCTGCAAGCATGATCACGGCTGTCACAACGACCCGTCTTATCTTTACTGCTTTCATGAAACACTTCTCCTCTATTTGCTCTCGCCCGTTTTATTCTCTCCCGTAAGCTCTGCCTTCGTCGTAGTTATCACGAGCACTTCCTGAATGTTCTTAAAATCAACTGCCGGAATAATATATCCTGAGCGCGTCAGATTATTCGAATCCACATTGATCTCACTGATCGATCCGATCAGGATTCCCTGAAGATATTTGTCACTGATATATGACGTAACAATCTGATCGCCCACAGAAACTACATTGTCATTATTCTCCATCTGATCAAAGGAAATCTGTCCGCTGCTCATAAGGGAAAGATCCCCGCTGACAATGCATGTGTCGGACGTAGAAAGAACCATACCACTTACATTAGTGGAGTCATCAATAATAGAACGGACTTTTGCCCAGGTCGGTCCGACTTCCGTGACGATTCCGACCAGCCCGCTTCCTGCGAGGACATTCATGTCAACCTCGATCCCGTCTGTACTTCCCTTATCAATCGTAAACGTACTGAACCAGTTTCCTGAGTCCTTTCCTATAACATGTGCCGCAGTCTTCTCATATTCGGCATAATTCTGATCGAGTTCATAAAGTTCCTGCAGGCGTTCATACTCATACCGCTCTTCCTGAAGATAATTGTTCTCACTGGTAAGTGCATCAATCTGTTCCTGCAGATTTTCATTTTCAGCGCGCAGCTGCTTCATGGTCGAAAAATTATCTTTCATATCTCCCAGCCATCCGCCGACATGATTGATTCCCTGCTGCAGAGGGATAACCGTAACATTGGCCAGAACTTTGAAAGGACCGGCTGCTTTGTCTGAGAATGACGAAAGTACCATCATAAGAGCGCAGAACACAGAAAGTCCCAGCAGAATATATCTGTTTGTATGTGATGTCTGATTCTTTTTTTTCATTATCTTAACCACCTGTAATCTTCATCCAACATGGAATACGTAAGACGTTTATAGTAACCGCGATCCGAAATGATCTTCCGGAGTCCCTTTACCACGCAGAGTTCAGGTTCCGGAACGGTCAGAACCGGAAGACCGATACTCTCTTCGAGGTATGTAGAGAGTCCTCTCAGATTGGCGATTCCCCCGGTAAGGCAGATCCCCTTTTTCTCTATTGCCCTGCGTACATCCGGCGGGGTCCTCTCGATCATAGACCGGATTGCCCTCACACACTCCTCGAGGAGTTCTTTCATGGCAGCCCTGACCAGACTGATCGAAATATCTGTCTGAGCCGGTACCCCGGTCACCAGGTCTCTTCCGGATACAGTGATTGAGCTGCCTGTACTCTGATCAAACACTCCGAACTCGCGGCGGAGCTTTTCAGCCGTGAGTATGCCGATCATAAATTCTCTGTTATGACGCACCAGATCCGCAATTGATATGTCAAAATTCTCTCCGCCGATCTTAAGAAGGCGGTTCATGACCATACCGCCCTGGGACAGGACTGACAGCTCTGTTGTTCCGCCACCGAAATTGGCGACAAATATACCTTTCTCGCCAATAACATCCATGCCGAAACCGACAGCGTCCGCAAGCCCTTTCTCCACAATTCTGACTGACTTTGCTTTCGCCTCCGAATGAAAAACAAGATCATAAAACGCCTTCTTCTCCACCTCGGTCACATCTGTCGGGACAGCCACTACGTATTCTGCTCCAAAGACAGAACGCCGGTCTGTGCCCAGCAGATTACCGAGAAGATACTGCATATCGTCAAAATGAGCAATAACTCCGTTTTTCATAGGAAATACAACCCTGATGTCCACAGGAGCTTTCTCAAAGATATCATAGGCTTCATCACCGACGGCGAAGATATATTTTTTATTCTTCATTGCAATTGCGTCTTTTTCACGCCATATCCTGTCTCTCTTTTTATCAAAAACCTTGATCTCGTAGGTACCCAGATCGAGGCCATAAACCTTTCCCGCCACAGCAAAACCACCCCTTATCAATTTACGTTTGACGGTCAACTCCCTCTATTTTGAAAGAACCCCTTTTCTTTCATACTGACGAAACAATTGTTTCCAATAATTATGTGATCGAGAAGCTCTATCCCGATCAGCATTCCCGCTTCATGCACCCGTCTGGTAATCCGCACATCCTCTCTGCTGGGAGTCGGATCTCCACTGGGATGATTGTGCAGAAGTATGATCGCTGATGCATTCTTCTGAAATGCCTCGATGAACAGCTCACGCGGTGATACAAGCGCCATATCCACCGTACCTGTCGATACATTTGTCTCCCCGATCAATCTGGACCGGGTGTTCAGGAGCAAAAGTTTCAATACCTCTCTTTTCCTGTAGCGCATGTCCTCCATATAGTACCGTGCGATCGTAGACGGTGATGAAAAATCCAGTCCCTCGGCAGCAGCCTCTCTCGCCATCCGTTTTGACAGCTCCGACAGACAGAGTATCTGAATTGCCTTGACTTTTCCGATTCCGCGGACACGCGTCAGACGTTCCATCGTCCACTGATGTATATTATGCAGACCGGAATTTCCAAAATCGGGATGCAGCAGATTTCTTGCCAGATCCAGGGAATTTTCTCCGCGCGTGCCGGTCCTTAATATGACCGCAAGCAGCTCGGCATCTGTCAGATTTTCCGCTCCGAAGCGCTCGCACTTTTCATAGGGCCGTTCTTCGTGATACATTTCTTTGATCGTATTGCTTTTTTCCATAGTTTGATCCTTAGATCAGCGCGATGATACAATACAACGATTTATTTTAGCACAATTTAAAAAATGTGTATAGAGAATATGGATTAAAATTCTGTGAACTTCCTGATCAGCGCTTCGGCCACTTTAACCCCGTCCATGGCTGCCGAAGTGATGCCTCCGGCATATCCGGCGCCCTCTCCGCACGGATAGATCCACGGAATATTACTCCTGAAATCAGTGTCTCTGTTGATCCTGACCGGTGACGATGTTCTGCTTTCCACCCCGGAAAGAAGCACATCTTTTCCGGCAAATCCGCGGATTTTGCGATCCATTGACTCGATTCCCTGCTGCAGAGACGCCGACAGTTCCCCGGGGAAGATATTCCGTACATTTCCCAGCCTGTAATTTCCCTTTATATTTGGTTTTATACAGCCAAGTTCCACCGTTTTCCTGTTTGCACAGAAATCTTCGAATCTCTGTACAGGAACACATCCCCGGCCCTCTTCCCATGCTCTTTTCTCCAGTTTCCTCTGAAATTCCACGCCGCCGAGCGGATGCCCTGTTCCGTAATCGTCCGGAGTCACTGTAACGATAACGGCACTGTTGGCATTTTCTCCCGCCCGTCCATGATAACTCATGCCATTCACCGCCAGATGTCCCTGCTCGGATGAAGCATTGACCACATAGCCTCCCGGACACATACAGAAAGTATATACGCCTCTGCCGTTATCGAGCTTCTCGGTCAGCTTGTATGAGGCCGCGGGAAGCTTTCCTCTTTCACTTTTCCCATACATGTTCTCATCTATAAGGCGCTGGGGATGTTCTATACGCACACCCACGGCAAACGCTTTTGCTTCCATGTCAAAGCCGCGGTCACAGAGCATTCTGAATGTGTCCCTTGCACTGTGGCCTATGGCCAGCACCGCCGCATCTGTCCGGATCTTTTCCCCGCCATTTATGACAAGCGTTTTCTCCTCCGGAATAATATCCGTAACCTGACTGTGGAACCGGAATTCCCCGCCTGTTTCTTCTATCTTTTTTCGCATCGCCTCTACCACATCGATAAGAATGTCGGTACCGATATGGGGCTTCTGTTCCCACAAAATATCCTCCGGCGCTCCGAATTTCACAAAAGTTTCAAGCACAAACCGGTTTCTCCCTGCCGGATCCTTCACAAGCGTATTCAGTTTCCCGTCTGAAAATGTGCCCGCTCCCCCTTCGCCGAACTGTACATTAGAATCAGGATCAAGGGCTCCGGTTTCCCAGAATTTTTCTACATCTTTTTTCCGTTCTCTTACAGGCGCGCCTCTTTCAATGATAAGAGGACGATAGCCCTCGCTAGCCAGAAGATACGCGCAGAACAGTCCGGCAGGTCCGGTTCCGATGATCACGGGCCTGTCGGATAATTTTTCCGCGCCGTGTTCAGGCACACTGTAAAAACGTTCAGATACCTTCTGTACTCTGCCTTTCATATTTTTCAGTACGCGCTGCTCTTCTTTTACCTCCAGATCAATTGAATATACATAGTAGAGTTCCGGTTTCTTCCGGGCGTCAAGAGAGCGTTTGCGGATGTAGAATCGTATCAGGTCGTTTCTGCCGATCCGCAGCGTCTTTAAAAGCTTTTTTTCAAGCTGTTCCTGTGTATGTGTAACCGGAAGTTTTAACTGACTGATTCGCAGCATAATATATATTTCCCGCTTTCTCTGATTATTTATAATGCGTTTTCCTGATTTACAGATATTCAACAGGCCGGCGGATGCTCCGCTTTCTGTTCCTTCCTTCCTCAGCTTCCTCCTGTGTGGAGTATATCTCGTCTTCCGGAACCGCCAGTGCTCCGCAGGAGCCGACAAACTGAACAAAATACTGTCCGTCCTTTTTTGCGCTTACCCTTGCGCGTTTCACCATATCGTCCTCGATCACATAACATGTATCTCCGATTCCGTATTTCATTAATTCCATCTCCTGTTCATATTAAATTCACTCTCTTATATCGTATCATCTTCTCCCGATGCCGCACGGCCCGCCACATAACCGCTGGCCCATGCAAATGTCAGGTTATATCCCCCGCACATGCCGTCTACATCAAGGATTTCTCCTGCAAAATAAACCCCCGGCACGTAGACGGATTCCAGAGTCTTATGACTTATCTCCTCTGTATCTACGCCCCCGCAGCACACCTGCGCCTTATCGTACGGATTCGCCGCACAGATATGGACGCGGAAATTCTTGATCAGACCGGCGAGACATATGATCTCTTTTTCCGTAAGATCCCCGGCTTTTTTCTGACGGGGAATCTTGGAGAGCCGGATCCAGAGATCGCACAGTTTCTTGTGAAAAAGTCCGATCAGAAACATCTCGGCGCTCTTAGCCGGCCGTGTCCCGGCCCGCGCCGCGAGAAATGCCGCCGTCTGATCTTCCGTAAAGTCCGTCATAAAATCAAGAACAGCTTCCGTCTCTTTTTTCTCATAGAGGAGCTTCGAAGCATACCGGCTCACCTGAAACACCGGAATTCCGGATATGCCGTAATCTGTCAGTTGAAGTTCTCCTGTCTCCTTTGCAATACATTTCCCTTCTGACCATATGGCCACTGAACCGTTTGCCCGGACACCTGCGATACTTTTAAAGAACTTTTCTTCGCACCTGAGCGCTGTGAGAGCCGGAAGAACCGGCACGATTCTGTGCCCAAGCTTTTTTGCCAGATCATACCCGGTGCCGTCGGATCCTGTGGAAGGAGCGGCTTTCGAACCCGCGCATAGGATCACCCGGTCAGCTTTCACCGGCTCACCGTCTGTCAGGATGGTAAACCCTTTCTTTACCGGCCGTATCTCCCGGCATTCAACACCTGTCCGTATATCCACCTTGAGCCTGTCAAGCTCCATCCGGAATGCGTCCAGTACCGCGGAAGCCTGATCCGAATTCGGATAAATATATCCGTTTCTGTTTTTTGAATATATCCCCAGCTGAAGGAAAAACGAGATTACTGACTGCGCGTCAAACTGCTGTACAATCTCCCAGGGAAACAGAGGATCCTCGGAGTGATAGCAGACAGGTTCCTGATGAATATTGGTGAAGTTGCATCTTCCGTTTCCCGTGGAAAGAATTTTCTTCCCTATCCTGTCCCTGTGCTCCAGAAGGATCACACGCGCCCCGGCAGACGCCGCTGTCACGGCCGACATCATACCGGAGGCACCTCCTCCGATCACTGCAACTGTTCTCATATCCGTCTCCTTTTCATTTTTTACTCTGTGTCTGTTTTTATTCTCAGATCTGACTGCGTACTTTTTCAATATCGACAACACCTTCGTCGATCATGCTCTGAAGCGATTTCAGAATTCCCAGCTTTGCATGATTCCACGTCAGCCCGCCCTGGAAATATACCGCATACGGCGGTTTGATCGGACCGTCCGCTGAAAGTTCTATAGAGGAGCCCTGTACAAACGCGCCGGCAGCCATGATCACATCACTGTCATATCCCGGCATTGCCCAAGGCTCCGGGGTCACATAGCTGTCTACGGGCGCCGCGGCCTGTATTCCCTTACAGAACGCGATCACACCCTCTGCGCTGCCAAGAGTCACAGCCTGAATAATGTCATGACGTGATTCCCTTCCATCCGGGACAACGGCATATCCGAGATTTTCGTAAATATTTGCCGCAAACACAGCACCTTTTAACGCGCCGCACACTACAGTCGGCGCAAGGAAGAATCCCTGGTAAAAAGACTGCATCACCCCAAGCGATGCTCCTACCTCTTTTCCCAGTCCCGGAGACGTAAGTCGATAAGCGCAGTTTTCAATCAGATCTTCTCTCCCTGCAATATATCCGCCGATAGGAGCAAGGCCTCCCCCCGGATTCTTTATCAGAGAGCCGACAATCATGTCCGCGCCCACATCACTTGGCTCTATGCGCTCTACAAATTCTCCGTAGCAGTTATCTACCATGCAGATTACATCCGGCCTTCTCTCCTTGATAAACGCGATAAGTTCACCGATCTTTTCTACAGAATAACTCGGACGGGTCTGGTATCCTTTCGAGCGCTGGATCGTTACCAGTTTCGTCCGTTCATTCAATGCCGCCTCAATAGCCGGATAGTCAAAATATCCGTCTTCCAGAAGTTCCACCTGACGGTATGTGACTCCGTATTCAGCCAGCGAACCATTGGATGGTCGGATGCCGATCACTTCTTCCAGAGTATCATACGGTTTTCCCACAGGGGAGAGAAGTTCATCTCCAGGACGCAGATTTGCCGCAAGGGCAAGCGCCAGAGCATGAGTTCCGCATGTGATCTGGGGACGCACAAGAGCCGCTTCTGCGTGGAATGTAGATGCATACACAGCTTCCAGGGTATCTCTTCCCATATCGTTATATCCATATCCGCTGACATAATTAAAACATCCTTCACTGACACGGTTCTCCTGCATAGCTTTTATAACTTTCAGCTGGTTATACTCTGCTGTCTCATCAAACTGCCGGAAACGTTCTTTCAAGCTTTGCTCGATCTTCTGTCCGTATGCCCAGACATCGGCAGAAATACCAAGCTGTTCATACATATATCGTGATTCTGTATTTTCCATCTGTCTCTTCCTTTATCTATCTCTTTTTATTTATATGATTTCTTTCTCTCTTAAACATCCCAGCATAAAGTCCATAATCTTCTCCCCATTCTGTCCGATTACAGACTTATCTGCCCAGATCACGTCCCTCTCCCGCTTAAACCATGTGAGCTGGCGCTTTGCGAAATGACGGGTATCCCGCTTAATGATACGTACCGCTTCCTCAAGGGGATATTCTCCCTCCAGATATGCATAGAGTTCCTTGTAGCCCAGTCCCTGCATTGCCGTGGAATCTTTCCGGACGCCCCGTTCTTTCAGGTAACGCACCTCATCCAGAAGTCCCTGTTCCATCATCAGATCCACTCTCCGGTCAATCTGTTCATAAATCCGGCCGCGTTCATCCGTCAGCACAAAATAGGCATAATTATAAGGTGATTCCTTCTGACGCTGCGTCTTGTTATGATCGGAGATCTTCTTACCGGTCTGATGATAAAATTCAAGCGCGCGGATGATCCGTTTGATATTGCGCGGATGAATTTCCTCTGCCGCCCCGGGATCCACTCTCTCCAGCATTTCATAAAGTTCAGAAGCTCCTTTCTCATCAGACGTCTTCTGTTCCAGTTCCCGTCTGTATGATTCATCACCGTCATTTTCTGTAAAATCTATGTCGTAGAGGAGCGCCTGAATATAGAAACCGGTTCCTCCGACTATTAGAGGGATCTTTCCCTTCTCCCAGATACTGCCGGCGGCTTCCTTCGCCATCTGCTGGAAACGGACCACATTAAACTCCTCCTCCGGCTCCAGCACATCTACAAGATAATGAGGAATTCCGCACATCTCCTCTCTTGTGATCTTGGCAGATCCGATATCCATATGACGGTATACCTGCATTGAGTCTGCCGATATGATCTCCGCTCCGGCGGCTTCCGCCAGACGGATCGAGAGCGCGGTCTTTCCCACTGCCGTGGGTCCCGCAAGTATGATAAGTGGTTTTCTGTTCATGACATACTCCTCTCATTCTCAGGCTGCTACACGATCCTCTTGAATTTCTTTTCCAGTTCTCTTTTTGTCATCGCAATGATCGTAGGTCTTCCGTGCGGGCAGTGATACGGATTATCCAGCGTAAGCAGCTCGCCGATCAGCGCGTCTACCTCCTGTGCGGAGAGACGATTGTTGCCTTTGACAGCGGCTTTACATGACATGGATGCTACTTTCTCATCGATCAGTTCCGGCGTCATAGTAGTAGAAATACCGTCCGCAAGGTCATCGAGCATCTCTATCAGAAGTTCTTTTTTCGCAATTCCGAACAGATTGTCCGGTACCGCCCTGACCGCATACTCTTCACCGCCGAAGGGTTCGATCTCAAAACCGATGCGCTTAAACCGGTCCATATTCGCTTCCAGAAGTTCTGCCTCCTGCATGGACAAAGAGAGAATGATCGGCGGGCTTAAATACTGCGAGGTAAACTCTCGTGTCTTCATTCCTTTGAGAGTACGTTCATAGAGGACTCTCTCGTGCGCCGCATGCTGGTCTATGATATAAAGGCTGTCCTGATACTGGACAAGCCAGTACGTGTCGAACACCTGCCCGATCAGTTTATACTCCGCGCGGACGTCCCGTTTCAGGAAATTCTCCTCAAACAGATCCAACTGCCGGGGCTTTTCCTGCGCCGGTTTTTCTGCTTTCGCAGAATCCGTCTCTGCTGTGCGGGATGCCGTTTCTACTGCGCGGGATGCCGTTTCTGCTGCGCGGGATGCCGTTTCCGCTGTGCGGGACGGCTCTGTATCACCTGTCCGGTTCTCTGCCGTCTGCGCATTGTACACTGCCGCTTCCCTGATACGGTCTGCCTGCTCTTCCTGTCGGTAGATGCCGCTTTTATCTGATACTTCTGCGGAGGATGCCCTGTTATGATATGCCATAACACGTTCGCGCATCTTACGGATAAAGTAATCCTCATCACGGACTTCTTTTTTCTCCGGAATATCCTGGCTGTCCGCGGGACGGACTTTCTCCGGAACATTTCCGGATGCTCTGGGCTTTAAAAGGAACGGACTTGCTTTCGGTTTCCTGTTCTCTGCTTCTTTTTCTGTGCCGGATGCCACCGGATCCGGTACATCCGCCTGCTGGATCAGTTCCGGCTCCAGCAGTCTTCTGTGGACACCCTCAAATACTGTGTTATAGACGTCCTGTTGTCTCTGAAATCTGAGCTCCATCTTCGTCGGATGGACGTTGACGTCGATCTGCTCTCCGTCCACATGGAAATGAAGCACGGCAAACGGAAATTTATGCTGCATCGTAAAGTCCCGGTATGCATCTTCCAGGGACTTGGATATCATAGGACTTTTTACATAACGCCCGTTTACAAAAAAGTTCTCAAAGTTGCGGTTTCCTCTGGTGATCACGGGCTTTCCGAGATATCCGGTAATCCTCAGTCCACCTTTTTCATAATCGATATCCAGAAGATTGGCGGCTACATCCCGTCCGTATACGTTATAAATTACATCTTTGAGCTTTCCGCTTCCCGAAGTGCGAAGTTTCTCCTGTCCGTTATTCAGAAAGATAAATGCCACTTCCGGATGCGAAAGCGCCAGATGCATAAGAAGGTCCTGGACATGTCCCGCCTCCGTCATAGGAGTCTTTAAAAATTTTCTTCTTGCAGGAACATTGTAAAAAAGCTGGCGCACAAGAAATGTTGTGCCATTGGGCGCTCCTGTTTCTTCAATGGATATCTCTTTTCCTCCCTCAATGACATACCGGGTGCCCAGCTCCTCCTCCGCGGTTTTTGTGATCAGCTCTGTCTGTGTCACGGCAGCGATACTGGAGAGAGCTTCTCCTCTGAATCCGAGAGAACTGATATGGGAAAGATCCTCCACACTGTTTATCTTACTTGTAGAATGGCGCAGAAAAGCACTTCTTACTTCCTCATGTGCGATTCCGCATCCATTATCCATAATTCGTATCAGTGAAATACCGCCCTCTTTGATCTCTACAGTCACGGACGTGGCACCTGCATCAATCGCATTTTCCACCAGTTCTTTCACAATTGAAGCAGGACGCTCGATCACCTCACCGGCGGCGATCTTGTCGATCGTCACCTGATCCAGTACATGTATGTGGGGCATATCTGTCTCCTTTCTGCCTTACCATCTGTTTTTCAGCTTATTCTGCAGACGGTAAATTGTGTTCAGCGCGTCAATCGGCGTCATATTACCTACGTCCAGATTTTTAAGCTCTTCAAGGACGTCGTCATCTTTCACCGTATCAAACAGCGACATCTGGGCAATGTCCACCTCGTCATATTTCTTCGCTTTCGGCTTCTTCTTAGATACTTTATCTTTTGTTGCGATCTCACTGACCCGCGTAGTAATGTCCTCCTCGCTGAGTTCTTCCACGATCTCTTTTGCACGGTTGATCACAAGGTCGGGCACTCCTGCCAGCTTTGCCACCTGGATACCATAACTCTTGTCAGCGCCGCCTTTAACGATCTTTCTCAGGAAAACGATATCGTCTCCCTTTTCTTTGACGGCAATGCAGTAATTATTTACATTATCGATCTTTCCCTCCAGCTCGGTCAGTTCATGATAGTGGGTGGCGAACAGGGTCTTTGCTCCGAGCAGGCGGCTGTCGCTGATATATTCCACTACAGCCCAGGCAATAGAGAGCCCGTCGAAAGTGCTTGTTCCTCTTCCTATCTCGTCAAGGATCAACAGGCTCTTTGACGTGGCGTTTCTCAGGATATTCGCCACTTCCGTCATCTCCACCATGAAAGTACTCTGCCCGGAGGCGAGATCGTCCGAAGCGCCTACTCTCGTAAATATCCTGTCCGAGATCCCGATGTTGGCGCTCTTTGCAGGCACAAATGAGCCTACCTGGGCCATCAGGGCGATCAGCGCGGTCTGCCGCATGTAAGTAGACTTTCCCGCCATATTCGGACCTGTAATAATGGAGATCCTGTGTTTTTTATCATCCAGGTATGTATCGTTGGCTATAAACATGTCGTTCGGGATCATCCGCTCCACTACCGGATGCCTTCCCTCTTTGATGTCGATCACACCTTTTTCATTGATCTTCGGCCGCACATAATTATTCCGTTCCGCCACCAGGGCAAGGGAAGCAAAAACATCCAGGGCAGCCACTGCTTTCGCCGTCTGCTGGATCCGTTCTACCTCCGCCGCGGTCTTGTTCCTGACATCCGTATAGATCTCATACTCCAGGGCATAAAGCTTATCCTCCGCCCCCAGGATCATATCTTCAAGTTCTTTTAATTCGGGCGTAATATAGCGTTCCGCATTAGCCAGTGTCTGCTTGCGCGTATAATATTCCGGTACAAGATCTTTATATGAGTTGGTAACTTCAAGATAATAGCCGAATACTTTATTATACTTGATCCTTAAGTTCTTGATTCCGGTCTTTTCCCTCTCATCATTCTCAAGTTTTGCCAGCCAGTCCTTGCCGTCAGACTTCGCACGGCGCAGTTTATCCACCTCTTCGTTAAAGCCGTCCCGGATAATGTTCCCTTCTTTCATGGCAATGGGCGGCTCTTCGCGTATTGCATTTGTGATCAGTGAACACAGATCCTCAAGAGGATCCAGTTCATCCATGATTGATTTCAGAAGATCACACTGCATATCCTGGAGAATATACCGGATAGGCGGAAGCATTTCCAGAGAGGTACGGAAAGCCGTCAGGTCACGCGGGTTCGCCGTACCGTATGTGATCTTCGTGATCAGACGTTCAAGATCATAGACCGGTGACAGGTACTCTCTCAGCTCTTCCCGCGAAATTGCCTGTTCTTTTAACTCCTGCACCGCATCCAGACGTCTTTCGATCTCTTTTTTGTCTATCAGAGGCTGTTCCACAAATTTGCGCAGCATCCGCGCCCCCATAGCTGTCTTTGTCTTGTCAAGAACCCACAGCAGGGAACCTCTTTTCTGCTTTTCCCTTAATGTCTCACACAATTCCAGATTTCGTCTGGTGGAGCTGTCAAGCATCATATACTTCCCGGAAGTGTAGGGTGTAATATGAGTCAGATTGGAAAGATTATTCTTCTGTGTCTCGAGAAGGTACTGCAGAAGCGCGCCGGCACTGATGACTCCGCAGTCGTAGTCTGCAAGGCCGAGACCGGCAAAAGAAGATACTTTAAAATGATCCAGAAGCTTCTGTCTGCATACTGCATCATCAAAATACCATGCATCCAGCGAGTATATCGTGATTCCCAGCCGGTCTTTCATTCCTTCCAGATCCATACCGCTCATATAGAACGCTTCATTGCAGATGATCTCAGACGGAGAGAACCGGTAGATCTCATCCATCAGCTTCGCGCCGTCCTCAATCTCGGTCACAAAGTAATCCCCTGTCGTGATATCAGCCACAGAGACTCCGTAACGGTCCGCAATATAGACAATACACATGATGTAATTGTTCTTTGACTCATCCAGCGCCTGAGTATCCAGGTTCGTGCCCGGCGTGACGATACGGACAACCTCACGTTTTACAATTCCTTTGGCAGTCTTCGGATCTTCCACCTGCTCGCAGATTGCTACTTTGTAGCCTTTGGAGACGAGCTTATTGAGATAGCTCTCCACAGCATGATAAGGGACACCGCACATGGGTGCCCTCTCCTCCTGTCCGCAGTTCTTTCCGGTCAGCGTAATCTCCAGTTCCCGGGACGCGGTAAGCGCATCATCAAAGAACATCTCATAAAAATCACCTAATCTATAGAACAGAATGCAGTCCTGATACTGGGATTTTGTCTCCATATACTGTTTCATCATTGGTGTTAATTCAGCCACATTTATACTCCTTTACTATATCTGTAACCTGTTTTTCTTATTCAATAAAAATCGACAAATTTTCCGCGGATGTATTATATCATTTTTGAGAATTCACTTCAACTTTGATTTCAATGTCCGTTGTTCACTGCCCTGTACATTCAAAGCACATGGAACTCCGGCATTTTCTCTCCATATAGAAAATGGAGCAGATATCCGCTCAAAAGGATTCCCACAACACATAGTCCGGAAAATATAACAGTGAACGGAAGGCATATCTGACCCATCACCTGAAAAGGCTGATCCGTATAATCCCATACATTCCAGTGCATGATCTTATTCACAAAAATCCCCGTTATAAATTCACAGGAAGTCACAAAGACCACGCTCCAAAGCACCTGTTTCCACAAAGGCGCGCTCCACCCGGTCCAGATACCCTGCTGGGCGAAGAACACCAGACAGATTCCGCCCAGAAGAAACATAGACCAGTGTGAAAAGCCTCTGAATATCATTTCAAAAGAATAATAAAGAGTTCCTCCCAGCGCCCACAAGAATAAATATTCGCTCAGTCGTTTCACAGTAAGTACCCTCTCTGTTTTGTATTCAATATTTCCTGCCGCCTGCTCTTCGCAGTAAACACTTATGAATAGTCTGAGCCTTTTTCGGGCAATTTATAAGTGGAAATGACTGACTCCTTTTACAGATCCGAAATTATTCTTCCCTGAATTTTCTGATTTTCTCCAGGCGTTCGGCAGTCTTTTTTTCTTCTCCTTCCTGAGTCGGATGATAATATGTCCGGTCTTTCAGGCTGTCCGGCATGCACTGCATACGGGTCAGTTTTTCTTCTGTGTCATGTGCATATTCATAACCTTTTCCATATCCCTGTTCTTTCATAAGACCCGTGACCGCATTTCGGATCTGCATGGGCACCGGCTCCGCTCTCAGTGTTCTCACATCTTTTTTTGCCGCCTCGCATGCAGTATAAAGAGCATTTGATTTGGGCGCCATGGAAAGATAGACAACCGCATGGGTAAGATGAACATCGCACTCGGGCATTCCGAGAAAATGGCATGCCTGATAGGCTGCTACCGCCACCTGAAGCGCCTGGCTGTCTGCCATACCCACGTCTTCACTTGCGAACCGGATCAGGCGCCGCGCAATATAAAGCGGGTTCTCTCCTCCTTCCAGCATACGCAACATCCAGTAGATGGCTGCATCCGGATCACTGTTTCTCATTGACTTATGGAGGGCGGATATCAGGTTATAATGCTCCTCACCGGTCTTATCATATAAAAGCGACTTCCGGCTGATGCACTGAGAAAGCCCTTCAGTCGTAACCGTAATGCCCTTTGAGCTGATTTCACCGTTTAGGACAGCCATCTCGAGTGTGTTGAGCGCAGTCCTTGCGTCGCCGTTCGCAAATGCTGCAATCGCGCGAAGATTTTCCGGAGAGATTTGTACATTCTGATTTCCGAATCCGGCAGGATTTTTCAGGGCGTTTTCCAACAGTTTTACAAGATCATCCTCCCCAAGTGCTTTCAGTACAAAAACGCGGCATCTGGACAGTAGAGCCGCATTGATCTCAAAGGACGGGTTCTCCGTAGTCGCGCCGATCAGTATGATACTTCCACGCTCTACATATGGAAGAAAAGCATCCTGCTGGGCCTTGTTAAAGCGGTGAATCTCGTCCACAAAAAGAACTGTGCGCATTCCCACTCTTCTGCTCATCTCCGCCCGGTTCATTACCTCTTTGATTTCCTTAATTCCGCTTGTAACCGCACTGAAGTTAATGAATTCAGACTTTGTCTTTCCGGCTATGATACTTGCAAGAGTCGTCTTCCCCACACCCGGAGGTCCCCAGAAGATCATAGATGAGATCTGGTCTCTCTCGATCAGCTGACGCAGGATCCTCCCTTTTCCTACCAGGTGCTCCTGCCCCACAAAATCATCCAGTGAGTCAGGACGCAGTCTGCTGGCAAGCGGAGTCATCGCTCTGTTATTTCCAAATAATGACATCTGTTCCATATCATTTGCTCACCTTACATATACACATAGCTGGCTGAATACAGCCAGGCCTGTTTACCTCAAAGTACAAAATAGACGCATGGCGGGACTATAATACTGCCACAGTCCTGCCACACGTCTTATATCCTGTTTCCTGTCTCTGCGTGTTATTCGTCTACATCTCTGATGCTGAAGCTGAATCTTCCCATCTTGTCTTTTCCGAGACATACAGCTTTTACAACATCACCGAGCGCAAGCACATCCTCTACTTTATTGACTCTGTGCTTTGCGATCTTGGAAATGTGTACAAGCCCTTCTTTGCCCGGCGCGAACTCAAGGAATGCCCCGAAGTCTTTGATGCTGACAACTTTTCCTTCGAACACCTGTCCGGCCTCAAAATCCGTAACGATTGTATGAATAAGTTTGGCCGCCTTATCCATTCCCTCTTTTTCTGTACCGCAGATGGATACTGAGCCGTCGTCGTCGATATCAATCTTAACACCGGTCTGCTCGATGATCGCATTGATCGTCTTTCCTCTCTGTCCGACTACATCACCGATCTTCTGAGGATCGATCTGCATCTGGATGATCTTCGGTGCATACGGTCCCACTTCCGGCCTCGGCTCTGCAATTGCCTTATTCATCACTTCGTCAATGATATAAAGCCTTGCTTTTCTCGTTGCCGCAATAGCTTCTTCGATGATCGGTCTTGTCAGTCCGTGGATCTTAATGTCCATCTGGATCGCCGTGATACCTTTATGTGTACCGGCAACTTTAAAGTCCATATCTCCGAAGAAGTCTTCCAGCCCCTGAATATCTGTCAGTACAAGATAATCGTCATCTGTCTCGCCTGTCACAAGTCCGCAGGAAATTCCTGCTACCGGAGCCTTGATCGGCACACCTGCCGTCATAAGAGACATGCTTGACGCGCACACACTTGCCTGAGAAGTCGATCCGTTGGACTCGAATGTCTCGGACACTGTACGGATCGCATACGGGAACTCCGCCTCACTCGGAAGTACCGGCAGAAGTGCTCTCTCTGCAAGTGCTCCGTGACCAATCTCGCGGCGTCCCGGTCCTCTGGACGGCTTTGTCTCACCTACGGAGTAAGACGGGAAATTGTAGTGATGCATATATCTCTTGGACGTCTCAGCCTCATCAAGTCCGTCCAGTCTCTGGGCTTCGGAAAGCGGAGCCAGTGTAGTTACTGTACAGATCTGTGTCTGTCCTCTTGTAAACATAGCTGAACCGTGCACTCTCGGAATCAGGTCTACCTCGGCCGCAAGCGGTCTGATCTGATCGATCGCGCGTCCGTCCGGACGTTTGTGGTCTTTGAGGATCATCTTTCTTACTGTCTTCTTCTGGTACTGGTATACAGCCTCTCCAAGCTTGTCAAGCCATTCCTCATTATCTGCGAATTCTTCTGCAAGCCTGTCTGTGATCACACGGATATTTTCTTCTCTTGTCTGCTTGTCATCCGTGAATACTGCCTCTTCCATCTCTTCCGGAGTGACGATCTTCTGAATCGCGTCGAAAAGCTCCTGAGGTACAGCAAAGCTCTGATACTCGTGTTTCGGCTTGCCGCACTCTGCCACGATCGTATCAAAGAAAGCGATAACTTTCTGGTTCAGCTCATGTGCGGCAAAGATAGCCTCGATCATCTTATCCTCAGGTACTTCATTCGCACCCGCCTCAATCATGATGACCTTTTCCTTTGTAGACGCAACTGTAAGAGCAAGATCAGAAACTTCTCTCTGTGCAGCTGTCGGATTAAATACAAACTCTCCGTCAACCAGACCTACCTGTGTCGTGGAGATCGGGCCGTCAAACGGGATATCCGAAATGCTTGTCGCAATAGACGCTCCGAGCATAGCTGTCAGTTCCGGACTGCAGTCCTGCTCTACAGACATAACAAGGTTCTCCAGTGTCAC
>DWWI01000060.1 GCA_019119745.1 Candidatus Mediterraneibacter gallistercoris
CAGATATCGCTGTATATCCAAAACAAACTGTTGAAACTACAGGCAGCAACTCCCGCACCAGCACTCCCGACAGCACCGTCGCTGTCTGAGAAAGTACCACCGCCAATGCCAGAAGAATTATCTGTTTTCGCAATTGCCTTCTCTCAAGCTCATGCTGCAGCATAGCTTCATTTAATTCAGGCGGTACATATTGTTCAAAATCATAAATCTGTCTCATCACCCAGCACCTCCTTCAATATATTTCTTGCTTTATACAGACGTGATTTCACAGTTCCCGGTGGGATCTGCAGTACCTCCGCTGCGGATTGGATGTCCATATCTTCAAAGTAAAACAGAATAACTGTCAGCCGCAGTTTCTCCGGCAAATTCCGCACCGCCTCGTAAAGCGGCCCATAATCCTTCTCTTCCGGTGCGGGGACAGAGTGCATCAGCCGTTCTTGTTCCTGTGTATCCTTGAAACTGAGTACCGGACTGCGGGTGATGCGTCTCAATGTATTCCGATAAGTATTAACACATATTTTTGTCAGCCAGGGTTCAAATGCTCTTTGCGGATCATACTTTGGTATATTTTTCAGGACTTTCAGCCATGTATCCTGATACAAATCTTCTGCCTCTGAATAATCAGCACAGAGCGTCAGGCATAATCCAAAAAGGCGCTTTCCATGCTTTCTGATATATTCGTCAATCACTCCCGCCCCTCCTTCCTGTACACTCAGACCTGTTTTGACCGGAAAAGTGTTTCTTTTCATATACAGATACAATCTGTCAGTCAGAAAGGTTCATCTTATTTTCAGTTGTATCAGTTTTAATGAAACATTGATAATATCTATGAAACCGTCAATAAAGATGCCGGAGCTCTGTACCCGACTCCGGCATCTTTAATCCGTAGTTATAATCTCTGATTATGGTTTCCCATAAAAGGCTTCCATCGCTCGTCCGATAAACTCCGTTGTTCCTCCTCCGTAAACAGAATCCTGTGCCGCCTGTATTTCCCGGATTCTTGTTACTTCCAGAGCTTTTTCCTTCCATAATATTTCAGTAATTATTCTATAGCCAGCGTAGCTCTATCTCCCGTTCCAGTTCGCAAAACATCTGATAAAAATCATCTTTTGCCTGTCTTACAATTTCTAGAGCAATTTCTTTATTGTAGGAGTGAGACACATTATTTCTTTCCTGAAGCGCCCTGAGCCATAAAGCCTCATCTTTTATCATTCCCGCCTGATAAGCTGTTTTCAGGATTGTCTTCGGTGACCCGGTCGCGCTTTCCTCATAGCCATGGACCCCAAGGATCTCTTTCATCATTTTCCATGACTGCTCGAAGCAAATCTCATACAGACCGACAAGTTCTGTCAGGACAACCGTATCATAGGGCTCTTCATAGTTATATATTTCTTTCATATTTGTCAGTGCCGCACAGAAATTATCATATTTTTTCATAGATCACTACTCCTTCCTTTTCAATTGATTTCAGGAGTTCCTCCTGAATATTCCGATCCAGATCCACAAAATCGTATTTTAAAAGAGTTGATGTTTCTTCTTCCACATCAAGAGCAAACCGGGCAAAGTCTCCTCCTGAAACCGCAAGATCGATATCACTTGTTCTCCTGAAGTCTCCCCTTGCCCTGGAACCAAATAAAATTAATTTCTCAATATGATGTCTCTCTGCAATTGAAATAAGTTCAGCCAAAACAACCGGCTTTATTCCTGTCTTATCCAATTCTAACATTTTTCCGCCTCACAGACTTTTGTTATTTTTCCTCGTTTCATTCTATCACAAAAGGCCGCTCCAAACTACAATAGATAAAGTTTAAATATTTTACTGTCATCAAAGATGCCGGAGCCCTGTACCCGACTCCGGCATCTTTAATAAATAATTATGATCTCTGATTATGGTTTTCCATAAAAGGCTTCTATCGCCTCCCCGATAAACTCCGTCGTTCCTTCTCCGTAAACAGAATCCTGTGCCGCCTGTATTTCCGGATTTGTCCGATAAGCATCCGCTATTTCAAGCACCATATCTGTCACATCCGGTAGTTGAAACATCTGTTTTGTGACAAAATCATATTCACCGACTAATTCTCTCACCTCAAAAGAATTTACGTCCTTCCCTTTTAGATCCGCCAGTTTTTTTATAATTGTGCCGAGACGTTTCTGATATGCAGGGAAGATTTCCGGATTCGCCGGATTTTTCGATGCTTCCAGAGCTTTTTCCTTACTCCCGTACCATTCAACGATTTTCCGGAAATTCTTCTGGGCTGCCTGGCTGGCAGCGCTTTCAAGGAAATTCTTTTTCCATGCTTCCATACTCCCGTAATGCTCAATAAAGATATTTTTCTGCGCTTCACTCATATTTGCTTCCATGGCATTGTACATATCCTCTAATTCATTTTTGCTGAACACTTCAAAATCCATCCTGTTCTCTCCTTTCAAAATCCTGTCGATGCTGGCGATCAGGCTTTCTAAACGCTCCTTCTTCGCAACAAGCATTTCCCGCTGCATCTTCAGGATTTGATTTCTCTCAAGAGCCGGATTCTCCATAACAGCTTTGATTTCTTTCAAGGGGATATCAAATTCCCGGAAAAACAAAATCTGCTGTAATGTTTCCAGTGCCTTATCGTCATAAAGCCGGTAACCCGCCTCACTTTTATCTGTAGGCTTTAATAACCCGATTTCATCATAATAGTGAAGCGTGCGCACGCTGATACCTGTTAAATCTGATATTTCCTTTACCGTCCTCACAGCTGTTGCCCTCCTGCTCTTGATAAGTTTACTTTAATCCATGACGCTGCGTGAGAGTCAATAGGGATTTTGAAATCTTCCATATCTCATTATTAATATTACATCACTTGCAGTTTCCCCTCCTTTATTTCCAGTACCTCATCCGCTTCTTCCGCAAGCTGTCTGCTGTGTGTCACCACGATCACGCATTTCCCCGATTCATGGGCCGTCCTTTTCAGAAGCTCGATAATCCCCGCGGATGTATCCTCGTCCAGATTCCCGGTCGGTTCATCCGCTAAAAGCACCTTCGACTCACTCGCCAAAGCCCGGGCGATCGCCACGCGCTGCTGCTGGCCGCCGGAAAGCTGCAGCACATTCCGTTTCCAGTCCTCTCCGGGAATGCCGACTTCCTGTAACAGCTTCTCCGCATTTTCTTTTCCGCCCAGCTTTACATTTTCTTCCGTGGTCAGATAATCGATCAGGTTGTAGTTCTGAAAGACCAGAGATATATCGTGCCTGCGGTGATAATTCAGTCCCTTTTTGCGGATATCCTCACCATTATAGAGGATGTTTCCCGACACCGGGCTGTCCAGTCCGGCCAGAAGAGAAAGGAATGTTGTCTTCCCTGAGCCGCTGGGGCCGACGATCGCATAGAAAGTTCTCTCTTTAAAAGCAGCCGAAACCTGTTTTAAAACCAATGTATCCCGTTTAGATTTGTAAGAATACATGATATTCCTTGCCTCAATGATCATTTTTATATTACCTCCTAACTCATTTCGCTCAAGATATCTTTCGGGTTCTTCCGGAAGATCAGGATACCTGCCGCACACGTAGATGCTATGATCAGCGCGCTTACTCCCGCGGCGTCCGCAGTCAGCATGAAAGGCGTGATTTCTGTCTCTACATTTTTCACGGTCAGTTCCGGCGCCTGATAGTCTGTTGCAACTTTCCCCGCATCCATTTCCTTCTGCAGCTCTGCCTGCTGTTCCTGCCGGCCTGCAAGATAGTCTGCCGCGGCATTTGATACCGCCGGCGCAAACAGAAAAGACAGAGCCACTGCCGCAATCCCGATCAGGAACGCCTCGCTCAAGATCTGCAAAAGTATTTTCCCCTTTGCAATGCCCAGCGACATCAAAATCCCGATTTCATTCGTGCGGCTCCTGATCCAGAAAATGAAAATCAGAAACAAAATTGCGAAGCTGGCGGCCGTAACAACGATAAGCAGCGTATTGCTAATCTTTTCGAGATCATTAAAGTTAGATGCCATTGTATCAAGATTTCCGTTATTGTCGATCAGGTCATAGCGCCGCCAATCTATATCCGTTTTCTTAATTGCTTCTTTCACGGCCTCATAGTCGTCTACATCCGCTACTTTAAAATATGCCTTTTCATACAGAGGATCGTCCTGTTCCACTTTCTCAGGAAAATGGAGATCTGTAAA
>DWWI01000061.1 GCA_019119745.1 Candidatus Mediterraneibacter gallistercoris
AGTACCGCAGATGATGATGGCGTCTGTGCCGCCGGCAATCTGCTCCTCGATGATCTCATCCAGTTTATCATAGTTAATCTCCAGATTCTCTTTCATCGGAGTAACGATTGCTACACCTGCACCTTTGAAAATTGCCATTCTTTTTTCCTCCTTTTAATAATGTGGAATGTTTGTATGTACAAAATGTGCTGTACAGTAAAAGAAACGGCAAGATGCGCCGTCCCGGAATATACATTTTCGTATATCAGATAGCTCTCCATCCTGCGATGACAGTCATGCCGTTCTTAGCGGCATGCCCAAGAATAAGGCCTCAGGTTCCTTATCCTTTCGGCATCTTCCCCTTTCTGATGATTTCTTCTGTTCCTGATACATCCGCCATCATACTCATGAAAAATGCAACCTCTATCTTACGTTTCTGTATTTAAAGAAATCATAACACCCATGTGATGATGTGTCAACTGTTTTGACTCAGGCAGATCGTGACGTTTTCTGAATGTTTATGACAATTTTATAATAGAAAATATAATCCTATAATAGAGTACGCTTATCCTTTGACAAGTGGGAATATTCATGATAAACTATATAAGCTTCAGGTGTAAATGACAAAATTTTCATTTGCACTTTTTTTTACGTAATAGTTCAGCTATGAAACTGTTACTTTTTCGCAATTATTATGTAGATGAATTTATTCGCAGATGTCAGAAAGGGAAAGGAGAGCCGTTGTGATTACGATCGGTAATTATGTGAAACCTAAGTCGCTGGAGGAGGCGTATGAGCTGAATCAGGCGCGCAGCAGCCGGGTGATGGGAGGCATGATGTGGATGCGTCTGGGAAATGCCCGGGTCAAGACTGTTATTGATCTGTCAGGTCTGGGACTTGACCAGATCGAAGATGAAGGAAATGTGATCAAAATCGGTGCCATGTGTACGTTAAGGCAGATAGAACAGTGTGAGGCGCTGAAGGATCTGTGCGGAGATGGAATTGCCGAGTGTGTCCGTCATATTGTCGGAGTGCAGTTCCGCAATCAGGCGACGATCGGCGGAAGTATTTACGGCAGGTTCGGCTTTTCTGATGTACTGACAGCATTTCTTGCTCTGGATACTTTTGTGGAGCTCTATGACGGTGGTACGATCCGTCTGTCAGAGTTCGTGAACCGGAAACCGGACAAGGACATCCTCTTGTCGATCATTGTCAGGAAAAGCAAGAGAAAGTTCCGCTATGATTCCATTCGACAGACGAAGACGGACTTCCCGGTGATCGCCTGTTCTGTTGTGACCGGAATGGTACACGGCAAGGAAACATGGTACTTCTCGGTGGGAGCAAGACCGATGAAAGCAGCGCTCCTCGAAAAGCAGTGGGAGATTCCGGCGGATGCCTCTGAAGAAATGATCGCCGATTATGCCAGACAGGCGGCGTCGGAATTTACATACGGATCCAATATGCGCGGCAGCGCCGAATACAGACAGCATCTGGCAGAAGTGCTGATCCGGCGTGAGATGACTTCGATTCTGGCGGAGGGAAGATAGGATGGAGATACAGTTTATATTAAATAAGAAACAGGTAACTGCTGAGGTGGGAGCGGATACAGTGCTCCTTGGCGTGCTGAGAGATCTCGGGTGCAAGAGCGTGAAATGTGGATGCGAGACGACGAACTGCGGCCTTTGCACCGTTTGGATCGATGGAAAATCAAGATTGTCCTGCTCTGTACTTGCAGCGGGCATAGACGGACACGAAGTTACTACGCTGGAAGGCGTGGAGGAAGAGGCTGCTGAGTTTGGCAGATTCCTTGCGGCTGAAGGCGGCGAGCAGTGCGGATTCTGCTCTCCCGGATTTATTATGAATGTACTGGCGATGAAGAGAGAACTTGAACATCCGGATCTGGAAGAGATCAAAGAGTATCTTGCAGGAAATCTCTGCCGGTGTACCGGCTATATGAGCCAGCTCCGCGCCATTCAGAAATATATGACTGTACAGAACGAAAATTCCGGAAAGGAGGCGCAGGCATGAACATGACAGAGGAAACAAAAGACATGCGGGTGGTGAACCAGGCTGTTCCGAAAGTAGATGCAGAAGCACTTGTGACCGGTAAGGCAGTCTATACAAATGACCTTGCGCCGTCTGACTGCCTGATCGTAAAGATCATAAGGAGCCCTCATGCCCATGCCCTGATCAAAGACATCAATACGGCAAGAGCCGAGGCAGTGCCGGGGATTGAATGCGTCCTTACATATAAGGACTGCCCGGACAAAAGATTTACACTGGCAGGCCAGACATACCCGGAGGCAAGCCCGTACGACCGGCTGATCCTTGACCAGAGGATGCGTTTTGTAGGAGATGCGGCTGCCATTGTGGCCGGCACTTCAGAAGAAGCGGTTAAAAAGGCCATGAAGCTGGTCAAGATAAAGTATGAGGTGCTGGAACCGGTGCTTGATTTCAGAACTGCGAAGGACAATCCCATCCTTGTACATCCGGAAGACAACTGGAGAAGTCTCTGCCCGGTGGGAGCCGACAATAAGAGAAATCTCTGCGCCCATGATGTGAGCGGGAGCGGAGATATTGAGGCTGTGCTTGCAGACTGCGACTATGTCATTGACAGAGTTTACCATACAAAGGCCAACCAGCAGGCAATGATGGAGACATTCCGTACATACACTTATCTGGATGCATATGGCAGACTGAACGTGGTGTCTTCGACTCAGGTCCCGTTCCATGTTCGTCGTATTCTGGCAAACGCTCTGGATATCCCGAAGAGCAAAGTCCGTGTTATCAAACCGCGTATCGGCGGAGGCTTTGGGGCAAAGCAGACAGCGGTATCGGAAGTATATCCGGCGCTGGTTACATGGAAGACGGGAAAACCTGCAAAAATCATTTTCACAAGAGAAGAATCCCTGACTGCATCTTCTCCCCGTCACGAGATGGAGATGCATGTACGTCTCGGGGCAGATAAAGAAGGACATATCAGGGGAATTGATCTCTATACGTTATCCAATACAGGAGCATTCGGAGAGCACGGTCCGACGACAGTGGGACTTTCCGGACATAAGTCGATACCTCTTTATGGAAAAGCAGAGGCATTCCGTTTTACTTATGATGTAGTGTATACGAACGTTATGTCTGCCGGCGCATACAGAGGCTATGGCGCAACACAGGGAATCTTCGCTGTAGAATCTGCGGTCAACGAGCTGGCTCAGATACTGGACATGGATCCGACCGTTTTAAGAGAGATGAATATGGTGCGCGAAGGAGACGTGATGCCAGCTTATTATGGAGAGACGGCTGAGAGCTGCGCCCTTGACCGGTGCCTTGCCCGTGCGAAAGAAATGATCGGATGGGATGAAAAATATCCGTGCCGTGATATGGGAAACGGAAAAGTGCGCGGAGTAGGAGTGGCCATGGCAATGCAGGGCTCGGGAATTTCCAGTGTAGATACAGGTTCTGTTGCGATCAAGGTAAATGACGACGGTTTCTACAGTCTGATGATCGGGGCGACCGATATGGGAACAGGCTGCGATACGATTCTCTCACAGATGGCGGCAGAATGTCTGGACTGTGATATGAAGGATATTATTGTCCACGGTGTTGATACAGATACCTCGCCCTACGACTGCGGCTCCTATGCGTCCAGTACAACCTATGTGACCGGTATGGCGGTTGTAAGGACATGTGAGGCGTTGATCGCTAAAATCTGTGAGAGAGGCGCAGAGTATCTCGGATGTTCGGTTGACGATGTTGAATTTAACGGGGCAGAAGTGGTTAATTTAAAGACAGGCGAATCGATCACAAGAAAAGAAATAGGAAACCGTGTGATGTGCTTTAACAATGAAGCCCTCTCTGCCAGTGAAGCGTTTTCGTCCCCGACATCTCCGCCGCCGTTTATGGCAGGCATTGCCGAGGTGGAGATCGATAAGGAGACAGGCGTGGTCGAGATGGTAGATTATGCGGCGGTGGTGGACTGCGGAACTGTAGTAAACCCAAGCCTTGCCCGCGTACAGACCGAGGGCGGTATAGCTCAGGGAATTGGTATGGCACTCTTTGAAGATGTAGTCTATAGTCCGAAAGGAAAGAATTACAGTAATTCCTTTATGCAGTACAAGATTCCCAGCCGGCTTGATGTGGGAAATATCCGGGTGGAATTCGAGAGCAGCTACGAGCCGACAGGTCCGTTCGGTGCCAAATCTATCGGTGAGATTGTTATCAATACACCGTCTCCGGCAATATCCAATGCGGTTCAGAACGCAGTGGGAGTAATTGTAAGAGAGCTTCCGATTACTGCGGAAAAAGTATATAAAGGCATGCGTGAAAAAACAGAAGAATAGTTATAAAAAGATGGGGTGATGATTATATCGCCCCATCTTTATTGAAGAAAGAAATATCAGTCGGATATACATAGCTGTCTCCGATTTCTTTTAAGAGAATGACATTCAGGTTCCCGTTCAGATTTTTCTTATCAAGAGTGATCGCTTTTGTCAGACCGGCAACCGGAAGTCCGCAGGAAGACGGAAGGCCATATATATCAAGAGCTTTTTTTATCTGGTCAGAACAGCCCGAAATAGTAAGACCTTTCTCTTCGGACATTCTGGTGATC
>DWWI01000009.1 GCA_019119745.1 Candidatus Mediterraneibacter gallistercoris
GCCCTAATTTGTTTGCAGCCCATGCAACACCGCGGCCGTGATTGCCGTCCGTGGCGGTGAAGAATGTGGCCTGCCCGAACTCTTCCTTAAGTTTCGCGGAAGTGAGGACATTGTATGGCAGCTCGGATACGTCTTTCCCGGTCTGCTTTGCTATGTAGCGCGCCATAGCGAATGAACCGCCGAGCACTTTGAAAGCGTTGAGCCCGAAGCGGTAGGACTCGTCTTTTACATAGACTTCTCCGAGTCCGAGACGCTCTGCCATGTGATCCAGTTTTGCCAGCGGCGTGACGCTGTACTGGGGAAAACTTTCATGGAAAGCGCGCGCCTTTTTGATTTCGTCCAATCCCATTACTTTCAGGTTGGAATCTTCCGTTTTCGGCATCTTGTTCACTGCCCATTTGATTGTGTCCATTGTGGAACCTCCTTAATATATGAAATGTTATTGATTTACGATATTGAGAACATGCCAGCTCGAATACGCCCCTTCGTGGCTGCTTCTCGCTGATGGCATCCGCCATATGCCGGTATCGCCATTATCTGCCGCCTGCAAGCAAGCTTGCGCGGCATATACTGCCGATTTCGGCGCATGTTCATCCTTTGTCCATATAACTGTATAGCGTAAATTTTGATATCCCCAGCAGGGACGAGACTTTGTCGCCGGATTTGGTGATGAGAAATGCTCCGGCGTTATTCAAATACTGCACTACGGCGACTTTATCGTCTTTATTCATCATCGCGACGGGCTTGCCTACTCTGGCGATTGCCTGTTCAATGAGCAGATCGAGGAGTTCGGTCACATTATGGGTGATCCTCTGGGGAGAGTCTGAAGCGTCCTCTCCAGGGCTGTCCTCGGGTTCGGTCTGAACCAGTCCGCGGATGGAGTTCTCTGCCGCGAGCAGGGTAGTTATGTCGTAATTCATGGAAAAGATATATATGATCTTTCCTTCTTCATTACGGATGTAAAGTGTACTGGATTTTAAGATCCTGCCGTCATCTGTTCTTGTCAGATAAGCGAGTTTATCTTTGAGTTTGCCGGGATCGGATCTCAGCGTCTCCAGCACGATGCCTGACGGGCCGTCGCCGGTATGGCGGTTGGAGACATGTCCGTTTTCAATATAGACGATGGATTTGTCAAGGTCTTTTTTTGTCAGATCGTGGATGACGACTTCGCAGGAATTCCCGAACTGGGCTGCGAGTCCGTGTGCAAGCTGCTTAAGAAAATGAAGTATCTGCTCCATTGCTTCACCTGCCTTTTTAGTAAGCATGTCTGTCATGTGTCTCTAAACTCATCATAGCATAAAAAAATATAGAGTCAATACTTTTTCTAAAAAATTTTTAGGCAATCTAAAAAATATTTAGGGATATTGACAGATGTACGAAAAAGGTTATATTAACTCACGAAGCAAGGCGCTTGATTTACGGATCAGGCGCCTTTTTGCATATAAAATATTTAATCTGCGCAGGAGGTAAAAAAGCTGTTTTTAAATACCTAAAAAATTTTTAGATGCTCTAAAAAATATTTAGAATTCATGTTGCATTTATACATTATTAATGGTATTCTATAATCAGTGACAGGACTTAGTGTGCGAATTGCACAGAAATCAGCGATGGCGCACTGAGAGCGGTATGTGTAAAATGAATAAAAAGGAGAAATTAACATGCTTGTTTTAGGTAATGGAAAAGTTATCACAAGAGACGCCGCGTGCCCGCTGATCGAGAATGGCGCAGTCGCAATCGACGGCATTACAATCTGTAAAGTGGGTTCTGCAGAGGAAGTCAGAAAAGCATATCCCGAAGCAGAGTACATCGATGCAAAAGGCGGTCTGATCATGCCCGGCTTTATCAATGTGCATGAGCATATTTACAGTGCATTTGCAAGAGGGCTTTCCATAAAGGGCTACGATCCGAAAGGATTTCTGGATATCCTTGACGGACAGTGGTGGACGATCGACCGCAATCTCACACTGCATGATACATATTTAAGTGCCATGGCTACTTATATCGACTGTATCAGAAACGGTGTGACCACGATCTTTGATCACCATGCAAGTTTCGGCTCGATAAGGGGCTCTCTTTTTGAAATTGAGAAAGCGGCAAAAGAGACAGGAGTACGTTCCTGCCTCTGCTACGAGATCTCTGACAGAGACGGTATGGACAAGGCGAGAGAATCTGTTATGGAGAATGCGGAGTTCATCCGGCATGCACTACAGGATGATTCCGGGATGATCGCCGGGATGATGGGTATGCATGCACAGTTTACGATTTCTGATGAAACGTTTGCATTGGCGGCTGCCAATAAACCGGATGAAGTGGGATATCACATCCATGTGGCAGAGGGAATCGAAGACCTGCATCACTGTCTGAAGCATTACGGGAAACGGATCGTTGACCGTCTGATGGATCACGGAATCCTCGGAGAAAAGACGCTCCTCGGGCACTGTATTTACATCAATCCTCATGAAATGGATTTAATTAAGGAAACAGGTACTATGGTAGTCCACAATCCGGAGTCCAATATGGGCAATGCGTGCGGATGCCCGCCGACTATGGAGCTGGTGCACAGGGGAATCCTGACCGGCCTCGGTACGGACGGATATACACATGATATGATGGAATCGTGGAAAGTGGCAAATATTCTGCACAAACATCACCTCTGTGATCCGAACGCGGCATGGGGAGAAGTGCCGCAGATGCTCTTTGAGAACAACGCAAAGATTGCGGGAAGATACTTCAAGCAGGAACTGGGCGTCCTGAAAGAGTGCGCGGCGGGCGATGTGATCATCGTCGACTATGATCCGCTTACACCGATGAATGAGAACAATATAAACAGCCATCTCTTATTCGGCGTAACAGGGCATGATGTAATGACGACAGTAGCCAACGGCGAAGTCCTGATGAAAGACAGGAGGCTTACGAAGATCGATACGGCTAAAGTGATGGCCGACTGCAGACAGGCAGCGAAAGAGCTTGCCGGCCGGATCAACGGCTGAGCAGGAGAGCTGCATAAGAAACGACTGAATCAGTATAAGGAAGGGCCCGGCGATGTATCGGCCGGGGGCAATATAGGGTGAATAAAAATGAATGATACAAAGCAGAAAAAGGACAACTCAGAATTATTTAAATGGGACGGAAATCCGTCGTTCGGGCAGATACTCCCGCTTGCGGCGCAGCATGTGCTTGCCGCGGTAGTCGGCTGTGTGACACCGGCTATCCTTGTAGCAAACGCCGCAAACAATGCGGGCGGAAATGTGGATATGGGACTTCTGATACAGGTATCCCTTGTGTTTGCAGCACTGTCTACATTACTACAGTTATATGCAAAGAAGATTAAACTGGGAAGCGGACTTCCGGTCATCATCGGCGTCAGCTTCGCATATGTGCCGACGATGACGGCCATCGCAGCACAGGCAAAAGATGTGAATACAATATTCGGCGCTATGGTCATTGGCGGAGTCGTAGCCATACTCGTAGGCCTGTTTATCAGACAGATCCGCCGGGTGTTCCCGCCGCTTGTGATCGGAACAGTTATTCTGGCGATCGGGCTGTCGCTTTACAGTACTGCAGTCAACTATATGGCGGGAAATTCTTCGAATACATATGAAGTGATTGTGGAGCAGCAGGGCAAAACCGAGGCTTTAGTTTACGGATCGTGGCAGAACTGGCTGGTGGCGTTCATTACACTGGCGATCGTTGTTCTGCTCAATCATTACGGAAAAGGGCTCTTCAAGCTGGCATCCATCCTGATCGGACTTCTGTGCGGATATGTAGTGGCGCTGTGCTTCGGCATGGTTGACTTTTCGGCGCTGTCAAGTGCAGGATGGTTCCAGATTCCGATGCCGCTTGCGTTCGGAATGAAGTTTGACGTCTCGGCGATCCTGCCGCTTGGTATTCTATTTTTGGTCAACTCGATTCAGGCGATGGGAGATTTCTCCGCTACAACGACAGGCGGTATGGACAGACTCCCGACAGACGATGAGCTCAACGGCGGTATTATCGGTTACGGTGTAAGCAATATCGTCGGAGCATTCTTCGGATGCCCTCCGACAGCTACATACAGCCAGAATGTCGGCATTGTCGGTTCCACAAGAGTCGTGGCGAGAAAAGTATTTACCGCTTCGGCAGTGATCCTGCTTATCGCGGGCCTGATCCCGAAATTCTCCGCACTGCTCAGGACAATCCCGCAGTGTGTACTCGGAGGCGCGGTTGCATCGGTGTTTGCATCTATTGCTATGACAGGAATCAAACTTCTTGTGACAGAGAAACTGACATACAGAAATACAACAGTCGCAGGTCTTGCCATTGCCATCGGCATGGGCGTGACGCTGAACGACGGATGCTTAAATCAGATGACACAGAGCATCCACAGCGCTCTGAATATGAGCATGAGTCTGGAGAGCTTCCAGTCCATCATTAACAACACATTTGCATCATCGCCGGTTGTACTGGCTACGATATTTGCAGTAATTCTGAATCTGATTCTGCCGAAAGACAAGCCGGACGCACAGTAAGATAGAAAGGCCGGCTGGAATAACAGGAGGAAATAACTATGAGTGATATTATGAGACCGATGTCTTTTGAACAGCTCTTAAACTGGACATTGACAGAGTATAAGAAGAGTGGAACTGTATTCGGAGAGCATCATCCTTATCATGCGGATGAAAAATATGACCGGATGATCTTTGAGAGAACACTTGAGACGCCTGTAGGCCCGGCGGCGGGACCGCACACCCAGCTGGCGCAGAATATCGTGGCCGCGTACTATACAGGCAGCCGTTTCTTTGAACTGAAGACCGTACAGGTCATGGACGGAGCGGAGTTGTCAGCCTGTGTGAATAAGCCGTGTATCAAGGCGGATGATGAGTGTTATAACTGTGAGTGGTCCACGGAGCTCTATGTGCCGCAGGCTATGGAAGAGTACATTAAAGCATGGTTCCTGTGCAAAGTTATCGCCAAAGAGTTTTCTCTGGGGAGCATGGACGGTTTCCAGTTCAATATCAGTGTCGGCTACGATCTGGAAGGAATCAAATCAGAGAAGATCGACAACTTCCTCAACACAATGCAGCATGCGCAGGATGCCGATATTTTCAGGACGTGCAGGGAATATCTTCTCGCTCACACAGATCTGTTTGAACATGTGACAAAGGAAGATATTGAGAGTATCTCGGGAGATATCTGTAATTCTGTTACGATCTCCACACTGCACGGATGTCCTCCGCAGGAAATCGAGCGCATCGCCATGTATCTGATCACGGAAAAGGGATTCCATACTTTTATTAAATGCAATCCAACACTGCTCGGATATGAGTATGCCAGAAAGATGATGGATGATATGGGATACGACTATGTGGCGTTCGGAGATTTTCATTTCAAAGACGACCTGCAGTATGAGGACGCGGTTCCCATGCTGACAAGACTGATGAAAGTCTGCGAGGAGAGAAATCTCGAGTTCGGAGTTAAGATCACGAATACATTCCCCGTAGATGTGAAGCAGAATGAACTGCCAAGTGAAGAGATGTATATGTCGGGGAAATCTCTGTATCCGCTGTCTATCTCCGTGGCGGCGAAGCTGGCGAAAGATTTTGGAGGAAAGCTGCGTATCTCTTATTCCGGAGGAGCGGACTTCCACAATATTAAAGATATCGTAGAAGCGGGAATCTGGCCGGTGACTGTGGCAACTACGCTTCTGAAGCCCGGCGGTTATGACAGAATGTCACAGATGGCGTCCCTTCTTGAGAAAGAGGGAGCCGTATTTGCAGGAGTAGATGCCGACGCGGTGAGCAGACTCGTGGAGGAGGCAAAGACAGACCCGCACCACGTAAAAGCGGTGAAACCTCTCCCGTCCAGAAAGATGAAGAAACAGGTTCCGCTTCTGGACTGCTTTGTGGCTCCGTGTAAGGAAGGATGTCCGATCCATCAGGATATTCCGGCATATCTTCAGCTTGTAAAAGCGGGAAAATATGAGGAAGCCATGAAAGTCATCACGGAGAAGAACCCGCTTCCGTTTATTACAGGAACGATCTGCGCGCATCCGTGTATGAATAAATGTACCCGTAATTTCTATGAAGAGTCCGTCTACATCCGCGGTATGAAACTGATTGCCGCAGAGAACGGATATGACGCGCTCATGGACAAGATCACCGCTTCACCGATAACAAAGAGCGGGAAAGCGGCTGTCATCGGCGGCGGCCCGGCAGGAATGGCTGCGGCATATTTCCTGAGACGCTCAGGCATGGAGACTACATTGTTTGAGAAAACGGATGCCCTTGGAGGCGTGGTGCGCCACGTGATCCCTGAGTTCCGTATCCCCGGAAGTGCCATTGACAAAGACGCGGCGCTTCTTGAAAAGGTTGGCGTCAACATCTGTCTGAACAGCGAGATCACGGATCTGGATATGTTGAAAAATGCAGGATACACGGCGGTTATCCTTGCTGTGGGAGCCTATGAACCGGGGGTGCTCAGACTGGAAAAAGGCGAGCCGGTCAATGCACTTGAGTTCCTTGCGGACTTCAAGGCAAAAGACGGGGATCTTGATATCGGAAAGAACGTTGTGATCATCGGCGGCGGAAATACGGCCATGGATACGGCGAGAGCGGCCAAGCGCACGAAAGGCGTGGAACACGCGTATCTTGTATACAGAAGAACGAAGCGTTATATGCCGGCGGATGAGGAAGAACTTGTCATGGCGGTGGACGACGGCGTGGAGTTCATGGAACTGCTCTCACCTGTGAAACTGGAAGACGGAAAACTGCTCTGCAAAGTAATGAAACTGGGAGACTACGACGCGTCCGGAAGAAGAGGCGTGGTGGAGACCGGCGAAGAGAAAGAGATTCCGGCGGATACGGTCATTGCAGCGGTAGGCGAGAGAGTGCCGACGGCATTCTATGAGTCCTGCGGCATCAATGTAAATGAAAGAGGACGCGCCATTGTCAATGAGGAGACCTGCGAGACGAGCCGTCCGGGTGTATACCTTGCAGGAGACGGACTTGGCGGTCCGGCGACAGTTGTGGAAGGTATTGCAGACGCCCTGAGAGCCGCACAGGCTGTGACCGGCGGCACTCTTGTAAGAGACTTTGAGCCGGAGACAGATGAAGATACGATCTACGGAAGAAAAGGAAATCTCTCCGATATGAAAGAAGACAAAGAGGAGAGCGGAAGATGCCTCGGATGCTCCGGTATCTGCGAGAACTGTGTGGAAGTATGTCCGAACCGGGCGAATATTTCCATCCGCGTGCCTGGCATGGAGAAACATCAGATCATCCACGTGGATTATATGTGTAATGAGTGTGGCAACTGCAAGAGTTTCTGTCCGTATGACAGCGCACCGTATCTTGACAAGTTCACATTATTTGCAGATGAGAAGGACATGGAAGACAGCAAGAATCAGGGATTTGCGGTTCTTGACAAAGATCAGGTAAAATGCAAGGTACGTTTCTTCGGAGAGACCTCTGTCTGGACAAAGGGAGAAGAGACAAGGATCCCGGAAGGACTGCAGAAACTGATGGAGACTGTCTGTACGGATTATGCATATCTTTTGAGGTAACAAAGCGGCAGAATTTTATTACAGAAAGAGGGAGTCGGCATGAAACTTTTATTTAAAGGCGGCACGGTCGTAAGCGGAGACGGCATGAAGAAACTTGATCTACTGGTAAAAGGCGAGAAAATCCTTGTGGCGGGCGAAAATCTGGAATTCCGCGACGCCCAGATCGTGGATGTCCGCGGAAAACTCCTCTTCCCCGGCTTTATTGATGCGCATACTCATATGGCGCTGGAAGTGAGCGATACGATCACGGCGGACAAGTTCGAAACCGGAACAAAAGCGGAGCTTGCCGGCGGAACTACATGTATCGTGGATTATGCCACACAGTATAAGGGAGAGAGCCTGCGAGAGGCGCTCAACAACTGGCATAAGAAGGCGGACGGACAGTCTTCCTGTGATTATGCATTTCATCTGGCTCTGACAGACTGGAACGAGGAGATCAGCCGTGAGCTGGAGGAAATTGTTCAGAAAGAGACATGTTCGTTCAAGCTGTACATGACCTATGATACGATGGTAGACGACGAGACCATGTACGAAATCCTCTCCCGTCTGAAAGAACTGGGCGGAATCGCCGGCGTACACTGTGAGAATAACGGCATCATTCAGGCAAGGCTCAAAGAACTGGAGAAGACAAAGGGCGGAAGGACAGACGTATCGGATTATCCGTGGACGAGGCCGAAAGAGGCGGAGGCGGAAGCAGTGGCACGTCTCTTAAAGATCGCCAAATGTGTAGATACTCCGGTTGTCGTGGTACATTTGAGCACCGCGGCAGGATACCGGGAGATACTCAGGGCACGGGAAGAGGGACAGACCGTATATGTGGAGACATGTCCGCAGTATCTGCTTATGGATGAGAGCAAGTATTCTCTTCCGGCAGAGGAGGCAAGGCATTACATGATCGCCCCGCCGCTTCGTAAAAAGAAAAATCAGGAAGTACTCTGGCAGGCGCTCAAAGAAGGACGCATCCAGACTATAGCTACAGATCACTGCAGTTTTACAAAAGAGCAGAAAATGGCGGGAGCGGAAGATTTCTCGAAGACGCCATGCGGCATGCCGGGGGCAGAGGAACGCCCGGCTCTGATCTGGCAGTTCGGTGTAAATGGAGAGAGGATCACGGCAGAGCAGATGTGTATCTATCTGTCGGAGAATCCGGCCAAGCTTTATAACCTGTATCCGTGGAAAGGAGCGCTCATTCCCGGAAGTGACGCGGATATCGTTGTGTGGAATCCGGACACTGAATGGACGATGACGGCAGAGAACCAGCAGTCGGCATGTGATTACTGTCCGATGGAAGGAACGAAGATCTGCGGCAGGGCAGAACAGGTATATTTGAGAGGCAGGCTTGTGGCGGAAAACGGAAAAATCCTTGAGGAGAAGTCCGGCGTGTATGTCCGTCACGGCGTGGAATAAAATGATCTATATTTACAGTGGAGACAGGCTGCATAAGACAGACTCTCTGAGACAGGCGCTGAAACTGGAGAAAGAAGTGCTCCGGGGACAGCGCCCGGTCGTATCCGTGGTCGGCGCAGGGGGCAAGACAACGACACTGCACCGGCTTGCCGACGAGTATGTCCGGTCTGGTGTACCGGTGCTCGTGACAACCACGACGCACATCATGAAAGAAGACAGGGAATGGTTCCTGTCCGGCTTCTCGGAAGAGAAGGTAGAAGAGCAGCTGCAAAAGTCAGGACAGGTATGGGTAGGAGAGCCGGCTTACAGCGGCAAGCTGGGGAGACTTTCAGACGCCGCGCTTGAGAAACTTCTGAAGCGGGATGTTCCGGTGCTCATCGAAGCGGATGGAGCCAGGCGGCTGCCGGTCAAAGTACCTGCAGAACACGAACCGGTGATCCTGCCCTGTACGACTCACGTATTGTCCGTATACGGGCTGGACAGTGTGGGAAAGAAAATAGAAGATACGGTATTCCGCCCGGAACTGGCGGAGATACTTTTAAAGAAGAAAAGAACAGAATGTGTGACGGAAGAGGACATTGCCCGGCTCGCGGCATCGGATCTCGCGGGGAGAAAAGGATGTCCTGGGATGGCCGTGTACACAGTCGTTTTGAATAAAGCAGATGATGAAAAACTCAGAAAAACGGCACTTGCCATATGCCGTTTGCTGGATGACAGGGGAATCCGGCAGGTGATCGTCACCGGCAGAGAAAAATTCTAATTTAACAGATCATAACAGTTCAGCCCATGGCCGGACTGTTATAACAGGAAGGCAGAAAGAAATGAAGATATTGATCAGAGGCGCCGGAGATCTGGCGACAGGAATCGCATCCAGACTCTATGGAGCGGGACATCAGATCCTGATGACCGAGATAGAGGTACCGCTTACTGTAAGGCGTACCGTTGCGCTGTCAAGAGCAGTCTATGAGGGAAGTGCCCGGGTGGAGGAGATGCTGGGTGTTCTTGTGAAAGATCAGGCAGACGCTGAACAGACTATGGCAGCGGGAGATATCGCTGTCATGGTAGATGAAACAGCATCCTGCCGGGAGTGGTTCCGTCCGGATGTGATCGTAGACGCGATCCTCGCAAAGAGAAATCTCGGGACAAAGATCACGGACGCGCCGTTTGTCATCGGAGTCGGCCCCGGATTTACGGCGGGAGCTGACTGCAACTGTGTGGTTGAGACAAAGCGCGGACATACGCTGGGGAATATTATCCGGCGGGGAAGCGCGATCCCCAATACCGGTGTACCGGGAAATGTAGCGGGCTATACGATTGAGCGGCTGATCCGTGCAGGAGCAGACGGAATACTGGAGCCGCGGGCACAGATCGGTGATTATGTGGAGAAAGGCTCTGTTGTCGCTGTCACTGGAGGTGTTCCGGTATATGCACAGATGTCCGGTATCGTGAGAGGCATGCTTCAGGCCGGCGTACAGGTGAATAAGAATCTGAAGATCGGAGATATCGATGCAAGGGCGGAAGTATCCCACTGCTATACGATTTCCGACAAGGCGAGAGCCATCGGGGGCGGCGTCCTGGAAGCAGTCACCGGATTCGAGCGGATGAAAGACCGGTTTGCCATAGTAATTCTCGCAGCGGGAGCAGGTACAAGGTTTGGTGGAAATAAACTGAATGCGCTTGTGAAAAACAGACCGCTCTATGAATATACGCTGGACCGTGTACAGGCATTCGGATCATTTCCGGCATTTATTGTTACCGGCTCCGAAGAAATCGCACAGGAAGCAGAAAAGAGAGGCATTACTCCGGTGTGGAATAAAGAGCCGGAAAGGGGAATATCCCTCTCCCTTACGCTGGGGCTTAAGAAAGCGCTGGAGTGCAGGCCGGATTTAAAAGGAGTCATGTTCTCTGTCTGTGACCAGCCGGGGCTTGATACCTCAACTATGCAGCAGATCTTCTGTACGGCGTATCTGCATCCGGGGAGCATTGTATGCGCGGGAAACAGCGGGAGAACCGGAAATCCGGTGTGCTGGGATGAAAACTTTTTCCCGGAGCTGCTTGCCCTGACCGGTGATGAAGGCGGAAGACAGATCATGAGAAAATATAAGGAAAAGGTGAGAATCGTACAGGTGGATCCGGAGGAACTAAAAGATATTGACAGACGGGAAGACCTGAGATAAATATAACAAGAAGATAGTAACAGTTCAGCTCATGGAACAGCCCACTCGAAAAATTATGCGAGCATGATTTTCTCTTACGGTCAGTTCCATGGCTGAACTGTTACAAAAAACTAACCGAGAGGAGATGGATGGTATGGCGCGGGTACGGAAAAAGAAAGTGGCGGTCGTTCAGTGTACAGGAGGGTGCCGCCGTCAGACAGAGATAAGCAAAGCAGCAGGAAACAGATGTCAGCAGATACTTGAGACGAAAGCGGACGCAGTGTCCTGCGAATATGGATGCTTAGGCGGCGGGAGCTGTGTAGAAGCATGCCGGCTCCATGCAATCTATATCAATGCAAAGGGCGCCGCTGAGGTGGATCCGGAGAAATGTGCGGGATGCGGACTGTGTGCGAAAGCCTGTCCCCGGAGCCTGATCCGGATCACTGATGCAGAGTATAATATCTACTCCGCATGTGTCAGTGAAGATACAGGAGCGCAGACGAGAAGGAACTGTGAAACCGGCTGTATCGCCTGCGGCATCTGTGTCAGGAACTGCCCGATGGGAGCGGTAAGCATCGAGAATAACCACGCAGTGATCGATGAGGAAAAATGTATTGCCTGCGGCATGTGCGCAATGAAATGTCCGCGGGGAGCGATCAGAGATTATAACGGGATCTTTACGGTCCGGGAAGCGCAGGTGGGATCATGAAAGAAACATACACATTTACCGTAAACGGTGTGGAAAGAACCACTACAGAAGATAAACCATTGCTGAGGTATCTGCGGGATGACCTGCACCTGCATTCAGTGAAGGACGGCTGCAGCGAAGGAGCCTGCGGAACGTGTACTATCATTGTGGACGGCAGGGCCGTAAAGTCCTGCGTCCTGACGACGAAACGGGCTGTGGGAAAGAATATCGTCACCACAGAGGGGCTCAGCGACAGGGAAAAAGAAGCATTTGTCTATGCGTTCGGTTCCAAGGGGGCTGTCCAGTGCGGATTTTGTATTCCGGGCATGGTCATGGCGGGGAAAGCCCTGATCGACCGCGTTCCGGATCCGACAGAGGAAGAGATCAAAGTGGCGTTAAAGGGAAATGTTTGCCGCTGTACCGGATATAAAAAGATCATTGAGGGAATCCAGCTCACTGCCGCGATCCTTCGGGGAGATGCGCAGATTGAACCGGATCTGGAGAAAGGCGATGTCTACGGAGTGGGACAGCACGCATTCCGTCTTGACGTAAGGGAAAAAGTGCTGGGATACGGGGAGTATCCGGACGATGTAGAGATGGAAGGAATGGTCTATGCATCGGCAGTACGCTCAAAGTACCCGCGGGCCCGGATTCTGGATATTCACGCGGAGAAGGCGCTGGCGCTTCCGGGAGTCCTTGCAGTTCTGACAGCTGACGACGTCCCCAACAATAAGGTGGGACATCTGCAGCAGGACTGGGATGTAATGATCGCAAAAGGAAGCATTACCAGATGTGTGGGCGATGCCATCTGTCTTGTGGTAGCCGAGACAAGAGATATCCTTGAGAAAGCCAAGAAGCTGATAAAAATCGATTATGAAGAGTTAGAGCCTGTTACTTCGATAACAGAAGCAATGGCGGAGGACGCGCCGAAAGTCCATTCCAAAGGCAATCTCTGTCAGAGCCGCCATGTGACGAGAGGAGATGCGAAGAAAGCTCTGGCGGAGTCAAAATATGTGGTGACACAGACTTATAAGACGCCATTTACGGAACATGCGTTTCTGGAGCCGGAGTCGGCAGTTGCCTTTCCATATAAGGATGGAGTCAAGGTGCTCTCATCCGATCAGGGGGTCTATGACACAAGAAAGGAAATCTCGATCATGCTCGGCTGGGATCCTGAGCGGGTTGTGGTGGAGAATAAGCTGGTAGGAGGCGGATTCGGCGGGAAGGAAGACGTATCTGCCCAGCACATCGCGGCGCTTGCGGCGCTGAAAGTAAACCGGCCGGTCAAAGTCACATTTTCCAGACAGGAGTCCATCAACTTCCATCCGAAACGCCATGCCATGGAAGGAACATTTACCCTCGGGTGTGATGAGAACGGTATCTTCACGGGACTGGACTGTGAAATATACTTCGACACAGGGGCGTACGCATCTCTGTGCGGACCTGTTCTCGAGAGAGCATGCACCCACTCTGTAGGCCCGTACTGTTACCAGAATACGGATATCCGGGGATACGGATATTATACAAATAATCCGCCGGCCGGGGCTTTCCGGGGCTTCGGCGTGTGCCAGAGTGAATTCGCGCTGGAATCCAATATCAACCTGCTGGCGGAGAAAGTCGGGATTTCCCCGTGGGAGATCCGCTACCGCAATGCCATCGAGCCGGGCAAAGTACTGCCCAACGGCCAGATCGCAGACTGCTCCACGGCGTTGAAAGAGACGCTCCTTGCAGTAAAAGACGTCTATGAGAGCAATCCGGGAAGAGCGGGAATTGCATGTGCCATGAAGAATGCCGGCGTCGGTGTGGGACTTCCGGACAAAGGCCGTGCGAAACTGGTCGTGCATGACGGAAAAGTCGAGCTGTACAGCGCGGCGTCCGATATCGGGCAGGGCTGCGCGACAGTATTTGTGCAGATGGTGGCCGAGACGACGGGACTTGGGAAAGAACAGATCGTTAATAAAGGAGCAAACTCCGAGGTGGCTCCGGATTCCGGCACCACGTCCGGTTCCAGACAGACGCTCATCACCGGCGAAGCAGTCCGGATGGCTTCCGCTGACCTGAATAAAGATCTGCAGGATGCAGGCGGAGATCTGACCAAACTGGAGGGAAAGGAATACTTTGCGGAATTCTTTGATCCGACAGATAAGCTGGGCGCTGATGTACCTAATCCGAAGAGCCATGTGGCATACGGATTCGCCACTCATGTAGTTATTCTGGACGAGGACGGCCGGGTGAAAGAAGTATACGCAGCCCACGATTCCGGTAAAGTTGTCAATCCGATCTCCATACAGGGGCAGATCGAGGGCGGCGTGCTCATGGGACTGGGCTATGCCCTGACCGAGGATTTCCCGCTTAAGGACGGCGTGCCTCAGGCGAGATACGGAACACTCGGACTTATGCGTTCCACCCAGATTCCGGATATCCATGCGATATATGTGGAGAAAGAAGAACTCCTGCCGTTCGCATACGGTGCGAAAGGTATCGGGGAGATCGCTACTATCCCCACCGCTCCGGCGGCGCAGGGAGCATATTACGCGATGGATCATGTGCTCAGGACAAAACTGCCGATGGAGAATACGTATTATTCAAAGAAACAGAAAGCAGTGAAATGAAATAGAAGCAGCAATTTAAAATAGAGAAGGGGATTATGATTTGGGGAAGTCATAATCCCTTTTCTCATGATGTGA
>DWWI01000062.1 GCA_019119745.1 Candidatus Mediterraneibacter gallistercoris
GGAAGCATTATCAACGGAACCGTGGAGAATTCCGTGATCTTTAAGAAAGTATTTGTGGGAAATAACTGTGTAATCAAGAATTCCATTATTCTGAATGATGTATACCTTGGGGACAATACTTACATTGAAAATTGCATCGTTGAGAGCCGTGACACAATCAGGGCGAACACAAGGCACGTCGGAGAAAATGGTGTGAAAGTCGTAGTTGAAAAAAATGAACGATATGCATTATGACCTTGTACAGGGATAATAACTGCAGGGCCGTAAAGGGAGGATATGAGACTGGACATTTGAGACTTGACATATAAAACACTGACAGGCCCCGCAGGTAATGCAATAGAGAAAGGAGACCTGGAGAGTATGCAGATCACAGATGTACGCGTTCGCAAAGTCGCGAAAGAGGGGAAATTAAAAGCCGTGGTATCTATCACGATCGATGATGAGTTCGTGGTTCATGATATCAAAGTAATAGAGGGAGAAAAGGGAATGTTTATCGCAATGCCGAGCAAGAAAGCTCTGGACGGCGAATATAGAGACATTGCACATCCGATTAATTCAGCTACAAGAGAGCGGATTCAGTCCACGATTCTTGAAAAGTATGAAGAGTCGCTCGAAGAGGAGGAGCCGGTCGTGGTTGACGAGATGTAGGCAGGAAGGACGAAAAAAGTTCGGACTGCCGGGAACGGAAAAATAATATGGAAAAGTGAGAGGGGCTGCCGTGTTTACGGCGGCCCTTCTTATATTGCGTGTCTGTATCCGCAGGCTAAATCCCGGAAACAACCGGTAGTTCAAATACCATTTCTTTCCTGTTTACGGGATGCTTGAATTCAAGTCTGTATGCAAGTAATTTCAGTGAGTAAGCATCTGTTTTTCCGTACTTCCTGTCTCCGACGAGGGGGCATCCGATATTTGCCATCTGCACCCGGATCTGGTGATGACGTCCGGTATCTAATTGGATTTTTACAAGCGAGGTGACAGGACAGGAGTCTTTATAAATCTCTTCTACCTGATAATGAAGTTTTGCCAGTTTTGCACCTGAAGTTTCCTTTGTGCAGACCCGGGATATATTGTTCCGCCCGTCCTTTATCAGATAGTTTTCCAGTGTGCCTTTAGCCGGATCGGGGACCCCGGTTACGATGGCGCGGTAATATTTGCCGAATCCGGAGGTGGTGAGCTGGCGCGTCAGATCTTTGGCGGCGGCAGGTGTTCTGGCAAATACGAGGAGCCCTTCTACCGGCTGGTCGAGTCGGTGGATGACGGCAAGGTATGGAGTCCTGATTGAGCTGTTCCTTTTCTCAGAAGAAACCAGATAATTTTTTAAAAGGCTTACCATATCGGCCGTGCCAATCCGGGCGCTCTGAACGGGAATGCCTGCCGGTTTATGGCAGACGATAATGTGTGGGTCTTCATATATAATAAGTGTTTTGATGTCCGGCTTCATTGTTTCTGTTCCTTTCTTGACTTTTATACGGGCAGCGACTAAACTGATTATCATATAAAAGAATTTTGCGGTCAAGCTTTTTTAGGAGGCGCTTCATGATAAATAACGATTGGGAACGATTTGGAGACGAGATACGAAGAACGATTCAGAATGCTGTGGATAACAGAGATTTCAGCAGGCTGAACCAGACGGTCTCGGATACGATCGGAAAAGCGATGGATACGGTATCCCGGGGGATGAAGGACGCTAAGGGCGCTGCGGGTGTAAATATGGACAGTGTGTTCGGAAATAATTCCGGCAGCCGGAAGAACAATTATAATACGCGTCGCGCCGATGCCGGACAGCAGCAGTATCAGCAGACTGCAAGTCCGGCGAAGAAGCTGCTGTATCTCAAAGGAACATCTACAAGGATAGGCGGAATGTTTCTGGCGGTGACAGGATATATTTTCACCGCAGGCTCTATCATATTTCTGCTGCTTCTGGCCCTGGGCGCAGCGGCGACAGGTTTTGATATCGTGCTGAAAGTCGGGATGACAATCTTCGGGCTGTTTGGCATTGTTTTCCTTGTCATGGCTCTTGCCGGTACGAACATGGTGTGTTCGGTAGGGAGGTTCCGGAAATATGTCAAGGTGATCAAAGACAGAGAATACTGTGATATAAAAGAGCTTGCCCAGAAAACAGGACGGTCCGTAAAAGCGGTAGTGAAAGATCTGAAGAAGATGATCCGAAAAGGATGGTTCTGTCAGGGCCATCTGGATGAGCAGGGCACCTGTCTGATGACCAGCAACGATGCTTACAGCCAGTACACGGCCCTGATGGAGCGGACAAAAAGGGAAAAAGCCGAGCGCGAGGCTGCCGCAGCGAAACAGCAGGAGGAGTTCTCGAAACTTTCACCTGAAGTACAGAAGATCGTTCAGGCCGGAGACGACTATGTGAGAAAGATCCGGGAGGCAAACGACGCAATTCCGGGGGAGGAGATATCTGCAAAAATATCGAGAATGGAAATGCTTGTAGACCGGATTTTTGACCGGGTGGAGGAACATCCGGAATCGGTCGATGACATCCGGAAACTGATGGAATACTACCTGCCGACAACAATCAAACTTCTGGATGCGTATGAAGATCTGGATGCGCAGCCGGTGCAGGGAGAAAATATTATAACAGCCAAGCGGGAAATCGAGAAAACAATAGACACGCTGAATGTGGCGTTTGAAAAACTCCTGGACGACCTGTTTCAGGATACGGCGTGGGATCTGTCCTCTGATATCTCCGTGCTGCAGACAATGCTGGCACAGGAAGGACTGACCGAAGATGGCTTGAAAAGTGCAGGAAAGAAAATTTAAATGCAGAATAAATGGAGGAAGAGAAAATGGGCAATGATTTTCAGGATGTAAGCACAGCACCTACACTGACTCTGGATCCGTTCCAGACACAGGAGACAAAGCAGCCGCCTGTTGAGGAGAAAAAAGAAGAACCGGCGCTGGATGAGAGTATTCTTACAGATGAAGAACGCAGGACAGTGGATGCGTTTGCGCAGCAGATCGATCTGACTAATTCCACGCTGGTACTGCAGTACGGAGCGGGAACCCAGAAGAAAATGGCGGATTTTTCAGAAGACGCACTCAATAATGTGCGCTCGAAAGATCTCGGGGAAGTGGGCGAACTCTTAAGCGGCGTGGTAAAAGAATTGAAAGGCTTCGACGAAGAGGAAGAAAAGGGCGGTATCTTCGGGCTTTTTAAGAAAGCGTCGAATAAGATCGATTCCATGAAAGCAAAGTATGCCAAAGCCGAGGCAAATGTCAATGAGATCGTGAAAGTGCTTGAAAAGCACCAGGTGCAGCTCATGAAAGATACAGCTCTGCTGGACAAGATGTATGAACTGAACCTGACCTATTTTAAGGAATTGTCCATGTATATCCTCGCCGGCAAAAAGAAGCTGGCCGAAGTAAGGAATACTCAGCTCAAGGAGCTCCTGGATAAAGCAAAACTGTCCGGCCTTCCGGAGGACGCACAGGCTGCAAAAGATCTGGATTCGATGTGTAATCGTTTTGAGAAGAAGATCCATGATCTTGAACTGACACGGATGATCTCAATCCAGACAGCTCCCCAGATCCGGCTTGTCCAGAACAATGATACACTGATGGTGGAGAAAATCCAGTCTACTATTGTCAATACTATTCCGCTGTGGAAGAGTCAGATGGTGCTCGCCCTCGGCGTAGAGCATTCCGCACAGGCGGCTGCTGCGCAGAGGGAAGTGACGGACATGACCAATGAACTTCTGAAGAAGAATGCGGAGAAGCTGAAGATGGCGACCATCGACACGGCGAAAGAGTCCGAGCGCGGCATCGTGGATATGGAGACGCTTAAGGCGACGAACGAATCCCTGATCTCTACGCTGGATGAGGTTATGAATATCCAGAGGGAAGGACGCCAGAAGAGGGCGGAGGCAGAGGAAGGTCTGCGGAATATGGAGCAGGAACTCAAAGCAAAGCTGCTGGAGATTCAGGGGTAAAGCTGTCCGTTTATTACAGGCGGCAGAGTGATGCCAGAATAACAGCCGGTTGACATACCGCGTGATTTCGGTTACAATCACAGTTACGGACAGCGATGAACGGGATTAGTATATACGGAAAAATGCTACAGAGAGAAGGCGGATGGTGCGAGCCTTTTGCAGGACTGTATAGAACCGGCCCGGGAGCTTCTGCATGAAAGTGCAGCGTATGTACCGCGTTAAGGACGAAAGAGTGAACTGCGCAGGCGCAGTTAATTAGGGTGGTACCGCCGGGATATCCGGTCCCTTGTTATGAGGGACACAAGATGTCCCGGCGTTCTTTTTTATGAAGGAGCGCATTTAGAAAATGTGTAAAGGAGAAGAAAGATGGCAAAGGAAAAGAAACTGGTACAGTCTATTACATCCAGAGATGAAGATTTCGCCCAGTGGTACACGGACGTTGTACGCGAGGCGAAGCTGTGTGATTATTCAGGCGTAAAAGGATGTCTGAATTACCTGCCGAACGGCTATGCGCTGTGGGAGAATATTCAGGCGGATCTTGACAGACGTTTTAAAGAGACGGGAGTGGAAAATGTATATCTTCCGGTCCTGATCCCGGAGAGTCTGCTCCAGAAAGAAAAAGACCATATCGAGGGCTTTGCTCCCGAGGTGGCATGGGTGACACACGGCGGAATGGAGCCGCTTCAGGAGCGTTTCTGCATCCGTCCTACATCCGAGACTCTGTTCTGCGATGTATGGAGCAAGACAGTGCAGTCCTACCGTGACCTGCCGAAGGTGTGGAACCAGTGGTGTTCTGTTCTCCGCTGGGAGAAGACTACAAGACCGTTCCTCCGCTCCAGAGAGTTCCTGTGGCAGGAGGGGCATACGATCCACGCGACATATGAGGAAGCGGAAGAGCGTACAAAGATGATGTGGGAAGTCTACAAGAGCTTTGTAGAAGATGACCTCGCAATTCCGGTTGTTGCAGGACGCAAGACAGAGAGCGAGAAATTTGCCGGAGCTCAGGATACTTATACGATCGAGGCGCTGATGCATGACGGACAGGCGCTTCAGTCTGCGACAAGTCATTTCTTCGGAAATGCATTCCCGGATGCGTTTAATATCAAATATGCAGATAAGAATAACGAACTTCACAGTGTCTATGAGACTTCATGGGGACTGTCAACGAGAATCATCGGAGCGATCATCATGGTACACGGCGATGACAGCGGTCTGGTGCTTCCGCCGAGGATCGCACCGGTCCAGACGAGAGTCATTCCGATCGCACAGCACAAAGAGGGTGTGCTTGATAAGGCAAATGAACTTCTCGATGCCCTGAAGGCAGCAGGCTACCGTGCGAAGATCGATGATTCCGAGAAGAGCCCGGGATGGAAATTCAGCGAGCAGGAGATGCTTGGTATCCCGACACGTATCGAGATCGGTCCGAAGGATATTGAGAACGGACAGGTTGTAGTTGTCCGCCGTGATACGAGAGAAAAGATCGTTGTTGCTATCGATGAGATCACGACAAAGCTTGGCGAGATCCTCGAGACAATCCAGAAAGATCTCTATGCAAAGGCAAAAGCATTTCTTGATGACCATATCAGCACGGCGACTACGATGGACGAGATGAAAGATGCTGTCCAGAACAAGAAAGGCTTCGTCAAAGCAATGTGGTGCGGAGAGGAAGAGTGCGAGGATGAGATCAAGGCCCAGACAGGCGGCGTGACATCCAGATGTATTCCTATGGAAGAAGAGCATCTCTCCGATGTGTGTGTATGCTGCGGGAAACCGGCGAAACACATGGTTTACTGGGGAAGAGCATATTAAAATATCTGAAAATCAGTTGAGCTCTCCTGCGTGTCGTAATATAATAATATGATGGGATGAATGATTTTCAGAAAGGTATGAGAACACAATGATATACAATAATATTCTAGAAGCAATGGGAAATACACCTCTGATCCGTCTGGAACGCATGGTAGAAGAAGGAAGCGCCCAGATCCTCGTAAAGTTTGAAGGACTTAATGTGGGCGGCTCCATTAAGACGAGGACTGCTTATAATATGATACGGGACGCTGAAGAAAAAGGACTTATCAAAGAAGATACTATTATCGTTGAACCTACCAGCGGCAATCAGGGAATCGGTCTGGCTCTTGTTGGGGCAGTGCGCGGTTACAAGACAAGGATCATCATGCCTGATTCTGTCAGCGAGGAGCGCAGGAAGCTGATGAAGCATTACGGCGCGGAGGTTGTTCTGATCCATGACGCCGGTAATATCGGCGAGTGTATCGAAGAATGTCTGAATACGGCGCTGAGGATGGCCAAGGAAGACCCGAGGGTCTTTGTGCCTCAGCAGTTTGAAAATCCGGCCAATCCGGCAGTGCACAGATCTCAGACAGCTGTCGAGATTCTGGAGCAGGCGGACTGCAAGATCGACGGATTCTGCTCGGGAATCGGAACCGGCGGAACGATCACGGGAATCGGGGAAGTTCTTAAGGAGAAGAATCCGGAGATAGAGATCTGGGCGGTGGAGCCGGAACATGCGGCGATTCTTTCCGGCGGCTCTATTGGAACGCATATCCAGATGGGAATCGGGGACGGCCTGATCCCGGCAATCCTGAATACACAGATTTATGATGATATCTGTATTGTGACGGATGAAGAGGCAATCCAGACTTCAAGAGACCTTGCGTCTAAAGAAGGAATTATGTGCGGCATATCATCGGGAACAAATGTAGCTGCCGCGCTGAAGCTGGCGAAGAAGCTGGGAAAAGGGAAGACAGTGGTAACGGTTCTGCCGGATACAGCGGAACGGTATTTCTCCACACCGCTGTTTGAAGAGTAAATGAATAACAGGAGGATGCCCGGGGCAGAACGGGGGTCCTCCTGTTTTTATGTAAATATCGAAAAATCCCTTGACTTTCCAATATAAACGTAATAAACTAGTCTAGCGTGCACGAAAAGCATCGTTCTTTTTGTG
>DWWI01000063.1 GCA_019119745.1 Candidatus Mediterraneibacter gallistercoris
ATGAATGGGATCGGAAGCGGCACCATGTATCCGTACTTCAGCACAAAGGGCACGATGAGCACATTTGCGATGATGGGCGGAAGAGGCGCCAGATATTTGCTCTTGTTCCGCAGTGTCCATGTAAATACCGCGCCGATCAGGGTCGCAAGGCTTCCGAAAATAATATCCGGGAGAATGCATCCGCCGAGGATATTGCTGATGAGACATCCGATAAATAGTCCTGGGATCGCGGCCGGGGTAAATACAGGAAGGATGGTCAGAGCCTCGGATAAACGGACCTGGACCTCTCCGTAAGCAAAAGGTGCGACAAGCAGTGTCACGACTACGTAGATCGCGGCGATCATCGCCGCCTGTGCCATGAAAAGCACATTGAGGTGTTTGAATACTTTCATTTTTCAATTCTCCTTTAGTTTTGTTTTACGAGTGGAAGGTCTCGAACACTCGGCACATTTTACGGCGGTGACCGCCGGAAAGCCCCTGTAGACCTTGGTTTTCGCCTTAGCGTGTAAAGCAGGCTGCCAGTGACAGCCTGCTTGTAGTGGGCTTTGCAACGTCTGCTAGTATAACACGGCAATCATATTAAATCAAGGGTAGTGTAAGAAGTAATTCCATCAGCCTTTCAGCAGATTGTCGATCATCCTTGAAGCTTCACTCCGGGTGATCGTCTTTGGATCCCACTTTATTGAAGCGCGCCTTTTGCGGATCAGGTTTTCCAGAAGCGCGATCTGTTTCGCCGTAGCGGGCTGAGGTTTCTTGAGTTTATATGTAAGCTGTATCGGCTTAAAGAGTTTCGGGTCTTTGTCTTCAAAATAATGCGCCAGTGTCTGATAGAGCTTTGCGGTTGCCAGCGCATCATGGTATGCCCTGTGCGCGGATTTGTTCTCAATGTGGTAGTATTCGCACAGGCTGCCGAGGCTTTTGGAATTCAGTTCTTTAAGTACTTTCTGGGCAATCTTCAGCGTATCGATCCCCATTTTTTCAAAAGACAGTCCGTCTGCAGCTGCGCTGCATTTCATAAAACTGTAATCGAAAGATACGTTGTGTCCGATCAGCACATCCTCCTCGCAGAAATCGAGAAAATCTGCGATAACACTGCACCTCGGGCGTGCTCCCGCCACCATCTCGTTGGTAATCCCGGTCAGAGAGGTGATCGCGGGAGAGATGGAAGCGGTCGGTTTGATAAATTCCATGAAGCGTTCCGCTACTTTGCCGTCCCGTACTTTCAGAGCGCCGATCTCTATGATTTCATTTTCAAGCGGATTCAGCCCCGTTGTTTCAACGTCAAATGCTATATATGATTTCAACATGATGAAAATCTCCTTTTCTTTCGCTATTATACTTGAAAATGCCGGAAAATGACAGCAAAGTTTTTGCGGTGGTTCACGTTAATTCTTGATCTTTTTTAATTTTTACAAATATAACCAATTTATTAAAATTATAAAAAAAATATAAAAATACATCATTTACAACTTCTTACTGCGTTGATATACTAATTTAGTGTATTAAAGTCCCTTGGACATATCTAAGGAAAAGGAGGGTATTTTTAATGATTACATTTATCATTGGTCTCGTGATTCTTTTCGTGGGAGCTGCACTCTACGGAAAGTTCTGCGAGAAAGTATTTGGTCCTGACGACAGGAAGACTCCTGCCTATACGAAAGAGGACGGTGTAGACTATGTACCTATGAGAGGGTGGAAGAACAGTCTGATCAATCTGCTGAACATCGCGGGAACAGGCCCGATACTCGGACCGATCCAGGGCATCCTGTTCGGACCGATCGCGTTTATCACGATCCCGATCGGAAACATTATCGGCGGAGCGATGCACGATTACTTTTCCGGTATGATCTGTCTGCGCGACGGCGGAACGCAGATGCCGGATATGATCCGCAAGTACAGCAACAAAGGTGTTTATACATTTTACCAGATCTTCTGCAGCCTGCTGCTTCTCCTCGTAGGCGCGGTGTTCATCTATACGCCGGGAGATATTGCGGCGACTCAGGTGTTCGGGTTCGATGGATCGGTAACATCCGTGTCCACATGGGTGATCTACGGGGTGATCTTTGTATATTACCTGATCGCAACTGTATTCCCGATCGATAAGATCATCGGACGGATCTACCCGATCTTCGGTGCGATCCTTCTGTTCTCCGCAATCGGAGTATTTATCGGTATTTTCGTACTTGGATTCCCGCTTACTGAGATATGGGATGACTGGAATGCAGGCAGTGTGCTGTACGGCGATTATTTCAGCGCGAACCACTTTATCCCGATCTTCTTTATCACGGTTGCATGTGGTATCCTCTCCGGATTTCATTCCACACAGACGGCGATCATCTCCCGTACGATGAAGAGCGAGAAGCAGGGACGTATGACATTCTACAACATGATGGTAGTAGAAGGATTTATCGCTATGGTATGGGCTGCCGGTGCAATGGGCGTTTACAACCTTGGCCTTCAGGAGGCGAATGCATCTCTGGCAACAGCTACGATCGGTGTAGTATGTAAACACATTCTCGGACCGGTCGGCGGTATCATTGCTCTTCTCGGAGTTATCGTGCTTCCGATCACATCCGGAGATACAGCGCTGCGTGCGCTCCGTCTGGCGGTTGCGGACGGGCTTCACATTGATCAGAGATCCACGAAGAAGAGGCTCGGTCTTGCTGCAGTTATCTTTGTGCTTGTTGCAGTGATCCTTGTATTTGCAAAGAGCAATGCGGACGGATTCAATATCCTGTGGAGATATTTTGCATGGTCCAACCAGAGCCTGTCCCTGTTCGCGTTCCTTGCGATCACGGTATGGATGTTCGAGACAGGCAGGACAAAATTTGTCTGGATGCCGCTCATCCCGGGCGCATGGTATACGTTCGTTACGGTTACATATATTGCGAATGCCCAGATCGGCTTCAATATCCCGTGGCTTGGCGCATATATCATCGGTGTTGTCGCAGCAGCGGCTTATGTGGCGGTACTGCTCTGGTACGGCAGAAAACGTTCGGCAATCAAAGCAAGGCAGGCCGGTAAAGTGGCATAATATAAAGAAAATTAAATGAAATAATACTAGTCAGTATAAAAGCCCGGAACAGCAGAAATCTTCAGCGAGATCTGCAGTTCCGGGCTTGTTCAGTGTTAAAGATAATCCTTCAGCTTCTTCATCAGATCTTCTTCTGTCCGGATAATCTTCTGGGCAAGATCCGCCGCTTTTTTATCTGCCTTGTTATACTGATGCGCCTTTTCGCCCAATGTTTTGACTCCCATGTTGCACCCGTCCATAAGAAGCTTGGCGACCTGAGTGTTGTCACTGTTGAATGTCAGTTTTATTTCTGTAGTGAAACGGGATAATGTACTGGCCATGACTCCAGGGGAAACTGCTTCGTTTCCGGCTTCCTTTAGAAGGGAAACTGCTTCGTCTTCAAGGCATCGGTGCTTTTCTGTATAATCATTGATCAGCTTCCTGAATTCGGTATCCTTAACATATTCCTTTATCTGTTCAAAGCTTTCCACTGCCATCCGGCATCCGCTGCAGCATTCTTCGAGAAGCTTTCGTGTCTGTTCATCCATAGTGAATCCCTCCTGTGATCTGTTTACAGTTATAGTTTGTATTTTTTTCAATAATATGTGCCAAATACGGCAGAATTCAGGCATCATAAATTGATTTTTATACTTTCTTACAATATAATAAAGCCGAACCGGAGCAATCCCGATGAAAATGCGGGATGTTCACACTTATTAAGATCGGTTCTAAAAAGACAGAAAGGGGGAAGCTTATGCTGACAGGAAAAACAGTTCTTCTGGGTGTATCAGGCAGTATAGCGGCGTATAAGACGGCGTATCTTGCCAGCGCTCTCAAAAAACTCAATGCGAACGTCCATGTCCTTATGACCCGGAATGCGACAAACTTTATCAATCCTATTACATTTGAGACGCTCACGGGCAACAAATGTCTGGTTGATACATTTGACCGGAATTTTGAGTTCAGCGTGGAGCATGTGTCTCTGGCCAAACAGGCGGATGTGGTTATAATCGCACCGGCCAGTGCCAACGTGATCGGCAAGCTTGCACACGGAATCGCAGATGATATGCTTACCACAACAGTGATGGCATGCAAATGCAGGAAACTGATCGCACCGGCAATGAACACGAATATGTTTGAAAATCCGGTGGTTCAGGACAACCTTAAGACGCTTGTCCATTACGGGTATGAGGTCATCAGCCCGGCTGTGGGATATCTGGCGTGCGGCGACACGGGCGCGGGAAAGATGCCGGAGCCCGAGGTGCTTCTGGAGCATATCCTGCAGGAGATTGAATTTGAAAAAGACATGCAGGGACTCCGGGTGCTGGTGACGGCGGGTCCGACGCAGGAGGCAATCGATCCGGTTCGGTATATTACGAATCATTCTACCGGAAAGATGGGGTATGCCATTGCGAAAATGGCGTCAAGGCGCGGCGCAGAGGTGACACTGGTGACCGGACAGACGGCACTGAGTGATCCGAGGTTTGTAAACGTCGTGCAGATACAATCCGCCAGGGAGATGTTTGACGAAGTGACCGGACGGGCAGCGGAACAGGACATTATCATTAAAGCTGCGGCTGTGGCAGACTACAGATCGAAGCATGTGAGCAACCGGAAAATGAAGAAGCAGGACGGAAATCTTGTTATTGAACTGGAGCGCACGGATGATATTCTGGCATATCTCGGAGAGAACAGAAAGCCCGGGCAGTTCCTGTGCGGATTCGCAATGGAGACGGAGAATCTGTTGGAAAACTCCAGAAAGAAGCTGGAGAAAAAGCATCTTGATATGATCGTCGCCAACAGTCTGAGAGTAGAAGGCGCCGGTTTTGGCGGCGACACCAACGTGGTGACCTTGATCACAGACTCAGAGGAAATCTCACTCGGTAAAATGTCAAAAGAGGAGACCGCCTCGCACATTCTTGATCAGATCATGAAGATGCGTAGAGACGGCAAAAATGTTTAACCGTAACGCGGACAGGCATAACCGGCGGACGGTAAAAGAAAGAGAAAAATTGAATAAAGAGTAACAGGGTAAATAAGCAGAAGACAGTTCTGCGCCAAAAGTATTGTATCCCGTAAGGGAATGATAACAAGGAGGCAATATTATGAACAATTCAACAACACAGAAACCCGCAGGAAGCAGATATAGCACGATGAGCATGGTCCAGGTGGCGATATTCGGTGCAATCATATGCATCATGGCCTTCACCCCCTTTCTGGGCTATATCCCGCTTGGATTTACAAGGGCAACGATCATCCATATCCCTGTCATTATCGCTTCACTGCTGATGGGACCGAAGAAAGGCGGCGCGCTTGGCTTCCTGTTCGGTCTGACGAGTTTTATTAATAACACGATCAATCCCAGCGCTACGTCATTTGTATTCACTCCATTTTACAGCTTAGGTGAGTTCAGCGGCGGCATCGGGAGCGTGATCATCTGTTTTATCCCACGTATTCTGGTAGGAATCGTTCCGTATTTTGTATATAAATTAGTACTCAGACTTTCAAGTGAAACAACAAAGAACCGGGGCGTGTCCAATATCGGGCTCGTATTGGCGGGAATATCAGGAGCTCTTGTAAATACACTCCTGGTCATGAACCTTATCTATATTTTTTTCGGAGATGCCTATATTAAGGCAAGTGAAAAAGCGGTATCACTGGGATATATGGTTATTCTGTCTATAATCGGGATCAATGGAGTTCCGGAGGCAATCATTGCAGGCATCCTTACCCTGTGTATCGGCAAAGTACTCCTGAAGAAAAATGTGAGAGAAAGGCTGGGATTTTAGCGATGATCTTAGCAATTGATATTGGAAATACGAATATTGTGATCGGCTGCATCGACGGGAAAAAATGTCTTTTCGTCGAGAGGCTGTCCACGGTCCGGACAAAGACAGAACTGGAGTATGCTTTTGATGTGAAAAATGTACTGGATATTTACCACATTAAGAGGACGGATATTGAGGGCGGAATTATATCTTCAGTGGTACCTCAGATTACGACTGTGGCAAAGCTTGCGGTTGAGAAAATATTAAAGAAAGAAGTGCTTGTCGTAGGGGCAGGTATCAAGACCGGTCTTAACATCCGAATCGATAATCCGGCGCAGCTCGGAAGTGATCTTGTGGTTGATTCCGTGGCAGGCATCACCGAATATCCGGTGCCGCTCCTTATTTTTGACATGGGAACGGCGAATACTGTCTGCGTGATCGACAAGAACAAAAATTATATCGGCGGGATGATCTACCCGGGAATCGGGGTATCTCTGGATTCTCTGACCGCGCACGCATCCCAGCTGGGCGGCATCAGCCTTGAGGCGCCCGAGCATATTATCGGGAAAAATACAGTAGATTGCATGAAGAGCGGAACAATCTACAGTGCTGCGGCTGCCATTGACGGGATCATCGACAGGCTCAGGGAAGAAGTGGGGGGCGAGGCGACCGTAATTGCTACCGGCGGGCTCGCCAAAAAGATAGTTCCGTACTGCAGGAGAAAGATTATATTGGATGATAATCTGCTCCTCAAAGGGCTGGCAGTGATCTACCGCAAAAATAGGAAGTGAAAATTCGATTTTCGACCTGATAAAGTATTCGCCGGGAGGCAGGTATTGCTAACGCATACGTTTTCATTCGGCTGCAGCGTAACGGTACATAAGAGTGCAAAAATGCGTTCTAAGCGCCGACGCTGCCCCAACGGTGCGTACACAATACCTGCCTCCCGGCTGCTCTTTTCCATTCCGAAAATTCTCATGCAAACAGGTAGAAGAAGGGGTGATTTATTTGGTAAGTACTTCGATTCCGTTTTCGGTTACAAGTACCATATATTCGATTTGCGCGGACAGTCCGTCGTCGATGGTATATACAGTCCAGCCGTTATCTTCATCGACAAAAAAGTCAGGACTTCCTTCGTTGATCATCGGCTCAATGGTGAACATCATGCCCGGTACAAGAAGCATCTCGCTGCCCTTTGGAGTTACGTAGCTTACGAAGGGGTCTTCGTGAAATTCAAGACCGATACCATGGCCGCCGATTTCTTCAACTACGGAGTAACCGTTTGCTTTTGCGTGTGTGTTGATCGCATCGGCGATATCACCTAAGTGTCCCCATGGTTTTGCGGCGGCTAACCCCAGTTCTACGCATTCTTCCGTGACACGGACCAGACGTTCGGCGCGCTCCGAAACTTTGCCCATTTTAAACATACGTGAAGCATCGGAAAAATATCCGTCTACAATAGTTGAAACATCAACATTGATGATGTCTCCCTCTTTCAGGATGATATTTTCATCCGGAATGCCGTGGCAGATTTCGTTATTCAGTGAAGTACACACGCTTTTAGGAAATCCCTGATAATTGAGAGGGGCGGGGATACCGCCATGCTCTGTCGTATAGCGGTATACGATATCGTCGATCTCAGCAGTGCTCATTCCGATATGGATGTGCTTTGCCACTTCATCGAGTACAGCTGTGTTGAGGGCGGCACTTGTTTTAATCTTCTCTATCTGAGCCGGTGTCTTGAGCAGCTTACGGGTAGGTACAATCTCACCCTTTTCTGCGTGTAAAAGCATTTTTTCTTCAATCGGCATGTGGCATTTTTTGTATTTTTTGCCGCTGCCGCACCAGCATAGCTCATTTCTTTCCATGAAATACATCTCCTCTAAAATATCATTAATATTATATACAATGGCAGATCAGAAGCGATGGATGAACAGACCGCTTCGGAGCTTCGGCTCAAACCATGTTGACTTTGGCGGCATAAGCATTCCTGCATCTGCCACGGACAGCAGTTCATCCATTGATGTGGGATACATGGAAAATGCCATTCCGTCAGAAGCATCGGCAGTCTTTTCAAGCGCGCCTAGTCCGCGGATTCCTCCGATAAAACGGATGCGCGGATCGGTCTTCGGATCGTTTATGCCGAAAACAGGCGCCAGAATATGATCCTGCAGGATAGAAACATCCAGTCCTTTTACGGGATCGTCAGATATCAGCTTCGGCGAAACCGTGAGCTGATACCAGTTTTTACGAAAGTACAGGCCGAATTCACCTTTGTGTGCCGGACGGTATGCCTCTGTACCGACTTCCCTGATCTTAAAACCATCTTTTATCTTATCAAGAAATGCGTCAAATGTACACCCATTCCTGTCAATGACTACGCGATTATAGTCATAAATCCGGAGTTCATCTGAGGGAAACAGAACCGAGAGAAAATAGTTGTATTCTTCATTGCCGGAACATCCCGGATCTGCGGCTCTTCGCATTTGCCCTACCCTGACGGCCGAAGCAGCTCTGTGATGGCCGTCGGAGATGTAAAGATGGGGGATTTTCTCGAATAGCTGAGAAATATTATCAATGTATTCCGGACCGTCAATTTTCCATACCTGATGACGTACTCCGTCATCACTGGTAAAATCATACAGAGAAGGGCGGGACTTAACTTCGTTGATGATACGGCGAAGAGGTATGCAGGGACGATATGCAAGAAAAATCGGACCGGTCTGGGCACTGCACGCGTCAACATGGTGTACTCGGTCCGCTTCTTTTGCGGCCAGCGTGTTTTCGTGCTTCAGAATCACGCCGTTTATATAATCATCGATGGAAGCACAGCCGACAAGACCTGTCTGTGTCCTGCCATTCATAGTAAGTGCATATATATAATAACATTCAGTATTATCCTGTATAAATGATCCGTCTTCAATCATGGCGTCGAGAGTCCGCCGGGCTGTCTGATAGACCTCAGGTGAATAGATGTCAGTACCTTCCGGCAAAAGAGTTTCTGCACGGTCGATCTTAAGGAACGACAGAGGATTGTCTCTGACGATTTCCCGTGCTTCACTGCTGCTGTATACATCATAGGGAAGCGCTGCGATAGAAGCGGCCAGATCTCCGGCGGGGCGTATTCCCCTGAAAGGACGGATTGTACTCATAAAGGTTCTCCTTTTTAAAATATATTTTACTGCTGGATATATTTTTACCATGGATATTCTACCACACCTGAAAAGCTTTTACTAGCCGCAGTTCATGCCTGATTCGGGAAGAGTGATTCGACAAAACCTCTATTTTTACTTGCCCGCAGATGAAAAGTATAGTAGTATTAATATCCGAAGGAGAGATAATTGTATGTGGTATTGGATCGTAATGTTTATACTCATTGCCGGAAGTATCGGCATGCTCGGAGTATCATTCAGCAGTATAAAGAAAAACAGGGCGATTGCAGATGCTCAGGCGGACAGCAGAAGACGGCGCAGACGCCGGACGGCAGATGACCTGGACGAAGATGATTATGATGCGCCATCGAGGAGGAGGCGTCCGGGGCAGGATGCAGAGGAGCAGCAGAGACACCAGCGAAAGAAGAAACGCCAGTGGAAGATCATTTTGGAAGATATTGACAGCTGGGATAAATATAGTTTTACTTTCTACGACACTGTCGGTATAGGCAGAGGGAAAGACGGCAGCATGTATGAAAAATATCTTCCCATTATGGGAGATGGCAGGGTGTCAAAGATACACTGTGCGATTATCCACAGAGGAGATAAGCTGTACCTGAAAGATGAAGGCTCAAGAAACGGCACTTACCTTAACGGCGAGCGGATTGACCGCCCCGTAGTGCTGCAGCGGGATGATATCATCGGCATCGGTGAGACAAGGCTTGAGATCCAGCGTGTTTTAAGAGAGAGCGAATAGAAGCACTGACTTATATAAAGGCGTCCGGACCGGTGACGGGACGGACGCCTTTTGTATGTCCGGCAATGCCTGCAAAGGGATACAAACGAACGGAATATGTCTGTAATGCATATAGTAACTATATAATGTCTTTCCGGGAGTGTATGATTTATGGACGTAAAAATGCCGTATTATATGGCATATCCGATGCCATTTTCTTATGATGACGAGAGAACAGAGCGAATGGATTTTGAATATCTGAAAAGCATGTATCCTGACACTGCGAAACGGATCCTGCCTTATGTAGAGGAGGAATGTGACCGTATGGAATACGAAAACAGTATGGTATATGATCAGTATCCGGATAAGCTGCAGCTTAAGATGATGTGCAGAAGAGTGTATGATAATGTCAGGAAACACGAACGAATATTTGATGAAGAGGGAATGATTGAAGAACAGACCAACGGAACAGCTGAACAGACAGCAGGTATTTCCGGAGCTGCGCGCAGGCGTGATCGTCGCGGCAGCAACGGCAATGACATGCTGTCTCTGCGGGATTTCATTGAGGTGATGCTCTATCAGGAGCTTTATAAACGAAGATGCGACTATAGAAGGAGATACAGGAGATTTTACTAATAGAAAAAATAATGTTATACTGACTGCATAAGAGATACTATATAAAATACGAAATTAAAGAGAGAACATAATATGAAAAAAAATTTGATTTTTATCGGCATGCCGGCCGTTGGAAAAAGTACGGTCGGCATTGTAGTAGCGAAACGGCTGGGGATGAGGTTTATTGACACTGATCTTCTGATCCAGGAACAGGAAGGGAAACTCCTGCGCGAGATAATCGCGGAAAAGGGCGAGGAGGGCTTTCTTGAAATAGAGAATCGGGTAAATGCCTCTGTAAAAGCGAAAAATGCTGTTATATCACCGGGCGGAAGCGTGATCTACTGCAAAGAGGCTATGAAACATTATAAAAAGATCGGAACGGTAGTATATTTAAAAGCATCTTATCAGACAATAAAAAGGAGAATTAAAAATCCGAAGAAACGCGGAGTAGTGCTTAAAGAAGGTCAGTCACTCAGAGACCTGTACTATGAGCGGGTGCCATATTTCGAAAAATATGCCGATATAACTGTGTGTGAGGACGGGTGTCGTATAGAAGATACGATAAAAAATGTATTAAATGCCGTAAAAAAGTATAGAAAAACGACGGAATTCAGGAAAAACCTTGACAATGTACCGGAGAGGAAACTAAAATAAGACGTTGAGCCGGGGCAGCATTGCGGCCCGCGGTTAAAAACCGATTTAAAAACAACAGGTTTTATGATATAATGTGCTCGTGGGTGCAGTTACTGCAATTACCTTGCACAGACATTAAGACACTTAGAGGGGAAATACAAATAAGATAATAAGATCGAGGTCGAGGTGCAAAATGGAGCAATATATAATAAAAGGCGGAAATCCGCTTGTTGGAGAAGTGGAGATTGGCGGCGCAAAAAATGCAGCGCTTGCTATACTGGCAGCGGCGATCATGACGGACGAGACGGTCCTGATAGAGAATCTGCCGGATGTTAATGATATCAATGTAATGCTTGATGCAATCAGCGAGATTGGTGCAATGGTCCAGCGTATTGACAGGCATACGGTCAAAATCAACGGGGGCACGATCGGAAATTTCAATATTGAATATGATTATATCAAGAAAATAAGAGCGTCCTACTATCTGCTCGGTGCACTGCTTGGAAAGTATAAGCGGGCTGAAGTGGCACTTCCGGGAGGGTGCAATATCGGCAGCAGGCCGATCGACCAGCATCTGAAAGGATTTCGCGCATTGGGCGCAGATGTGGACATTGAGCATGGAAAGATTGTGGCTGAAGCAGAGTATTTAAGAGGAACACATCTTTACTTTGATGTTGTGAGCGTGGGTGCTACGATCAATGTTATGATGGCCGCGGCAATGTCCGAAGGCCTTACCATTATGGAAAATGTTGCAAAAGAGCCTCATGTTGTGGATGTGGCAAATTTCCTCAACAGTATGGGCGCTAATATCAGAGGCGCGGGAACTGATGTGATTAAGATCAGAGGAGTACGTTCCCTGCACAAGACAGAGTACTCTATCATTCCGGACCAGATTGAGGCGGGAACATTTATGTTTGCAGCAGCTGCAACGCAGGGAGATGTCACTGTACTGAATGTGATTCCGAAGCATCTTGATGCTACGATCTCCAAGCTGATCGATATCGGATGTGAAGTCGAGGAGTTTGACGACGCAGTGCGTGTCGTAGCAAAGGGACGCCTGAGAAGCACACAGGTAAAGACACTTCCATATCCGGGCTATCCTACAGATATGCAGCCTCAGATTGGTGTTGTTCTGGCGCTTGCCAAAGGCACAAGTACAATAACGGAGAGTATTTTCGAGAACCGCTTCAAATATCTTGGCGAGCTGGCACGCATGGGAGCTCAGGTTAAGGTAGAAGGCAATTCCGCTACGATCGAGGGAATCGAGAGATTCTCAGGGGCGAGAGTGAGCGCGCCTGACTTAAGAGCCGGCGCGGCACTGTGCATCGCCGGACTTGCGGCTGACGGAATCACGATCGTGGATGATATTGTTTATATCCAGAGAGGATATGAGAGATTCGAAGAGAAGCTCAGAAGCCTCGGCGGTATTATCGAAAAAGTTACAAGCGAGAAGGAAATTCAGAAGTTTAAGCTGAAAGTAGGATAAAATTCATAAATACTATTGACATTTCCTTCGTCACGCAGTAAAGTTTCTTACTGGAACAAAATTAAATTATTAAGACTTTCTCTTATTCAGAGCAGTGGAGATACAAAGGATCTGTGAAGCTGCGGCAACCCCTTACATGGAAGGTGCCAACCTGAGCGAGTGATCGAACAATAAGAGGATTGTAGCGATAAATATCGGCAGT
>DWWI01000064.1 GCA_019119745.1 Candidatus Mediterraneibacter gallistercoris
CCACTGTAACAAATCTTTCAGACCCCTCGTGTAGGTTGAAAAACGATGGCTCTCATAGGTGGTCACGCCTTTGCAGTCAGTAGAAGCAATGCAGGCCACTACAAAAGTCTTGTGGACATCAATGCCACAGCAGATTTTGTACACGATTTTTAAAGCCATAGGGACTCCTTTCAGAACCGTGTGGGTTCGCTAAAGATTATAGGGAGAGACGGCATTGACTGAACGCCTAAGGCATAAACGAGATTGTTTAAACAAAGATAAGATTACGTGCTCTTGCGTCACACTTATTTGTGCTTGAAAAGGCGGACTACACATATAATCATTCGGTCATCCGGAAAGCCGGACAGCCCACTCACCTCCTCGTGATTTGTAGTATACCGAGTTCCCTACAAGAAGAATTATAAAGAAAAATAAGCTCAGGAAAAACATTTTCATAACGTTTTGTGCCTGAGCAAAGCGAAAGGAATGGATATAATCATGAAAAAGAATATTGGAAAGAGCCTTGCACTTTATCCTACTCCGCTTGTTGTAGTAGGCACTATGGTAAATGGAAAACCGAATTACGTTCTCGTAGGCCATGTAGGAATCATCGGCCATGACCGGATCATGGTAAGTCTGGCAAAGCCCCATTATACCAATCAGGGAATCAAAGAGACCCGCGCGCTGACTGTAAATATCGTGGATGAGGCAATGCTGGAAAAAGCAGACCGGACAGGATGCGTCAGCGGAAATAAGACAGATAAGTCGGAAATGTTTGCTTACCATACAGAAGGAACAGGAGCGCCGGTCATCGATGAGGCGCCGGTCGTGATGGACTGTGTTGTGGATGACATTTATGAGACAGAAGGATTTGAAAGCTTTATCTGCAAGATTGACGGCGTTTATGCGGAGGAGAATGTATTAAATGAAGCGGGTAAGATCGATTACCATACGCTGAAACCGGTCCTTTTTGAGATGCCGACCTACGAGTATCTCCGCACAGGCGATGTGATCGGAAAATGCATGAATCTCAGTAAATAGTAAAGAAGCGTAAAAGGAGATTATTCAACATGAAAAAACGTGGCTTATTATTACTCACGGCATGTATGATGACGATAGGAATGCTGGCAGGCTGCAGTTCTGATAATGAGCAGGCAGAAAGCGCTCAGCAGTCGGATCAGGCTGCAGATGAGACAGGTCCGGATACAGAAACGAATACAGATAATACATCAGGCGGCGCAGCGGCAGACGGAAAAACGCTGGTGGTATACTATTCCGCAACAGGAAATACGGAAGCAGTGGCAGATTATATTGCAGATATTACAGGCGGAGACTTATTTGAGCTGGAGCCGGCAGAGCCGTATACAGATGATGATCTTGACTATAATGACAGGAACAGCCGTGTTTCTCAGGAATATGCAGACGAGAGCCTCAGGGATGTGGAGCTTGTCTCCGATACGGTGGAAGGATTCGATGAATATGAAGATATCTTTATCGGCTATCCTATATGGTGGGGAGAAGCCGCCTGGCCGGTAGATCAGTTTATTGAAAATAACGATTTCACTGGGAAAACGGTGATCCCGTTCTGCACGTCGGCGTCGTCCGGAATCGGAGACAGCGGACAGATGTTAGAGGAAATGGCAGGAACCGGCGAATGGCTGGAGGGCGAGAGATTTCCGTCCGGTGTTTCCGAAGAGGACGTCCGGGCGTGGGTGGAAAGCCTGCAGCTGTAGCAGGTTTTATATAAGGAGGATTGCAGTATGCAGTACACAAAATTAGGTAATTCAGAATTAAATGTTTCCCGTATCTGTATGGGGTGTATGGGATTTGGCGATTCCCAAAACGGACAGCACAGCTGGACTCTGGACGAGGAGCACTCCCGCGAGATTATCCGCAGGGGTCTGGAACTTGGGGTGAATTTTTTTGATACTGCCATCGGTTACCAGAGCGGAACCAGCGAGCAGTATCTGGGCAGGGCTCTCCGTGATTTTGCAAAGCGCGAAGACGTGGTAGTGGCCACGAAATTCCTTCCCCGCACTCAGGAGGAGATTGCCGCGGGAATCACCGGCCAGCAGCATATCGAGCAGATGGTGAATACCAGCTTAAAAAATCTGGGGCTCGATTATGTGGATCTCTACATTTACCATATGTGGGATTATGAGACGCCTCTTTATGATATCATGGATGGCCTTAATCGTATTGTAAAGGCCGGAAAGGTTCGGTACATTGGTATTTCCAACTGTTTTGCCTATCAGCTGGCTAAGGCAAACGCACTTGCCGAAAAAGAAGGATTTGCCAGGTTTGTCTCTGTTCAGGGACATTACAATCTGATTTTCCGGGAGGAGGAGCGGGAAATGGCAAAACTCTGCGCTGAGGACAACATTGCCATGACGCCTTACAGTGCTCTGGCCAGCGGACGCCTTTCGAAACATCCGGGAGAAAGCTCAAAAAGGCTGGAAGAGGACAGTTATGCCAAGTTTAAGTATGACACAACTGCCAAACAGGATTCCGTGATCATTAACCGTGTGGCTGAACTGGCAGAAAAGAGAGGCGTATCCATGACGGAGATCTCTTTGGCATGGCTGCTTACCAAGGTGGCTGCTCCAATCGCAGGAGCTACTAAACTGCATCACATTGAAGGGGCGGCCAAAGCGGTAGAACTTACCCTGACGCCCGAAGAGACTGCTTATTTAGAAGAACCTTATGTGCCGCATAAGCTGGCAGGAGTGATGGCGCAGAATACGCCGGCGGCTGCAAAGCAGCAGCACGTGTGGTCTACAGGCAGTCAGAAAATTGAAACATCAAAAAACGAAAAATAGGAGGAATATAACATGGCAGAAATAAAAGAGATGCCCAAGATCGCTCTCGGAGCATGGGCATGGGGAAATGACGGTACATTTGGAGGAAATCTTATACCGGAAGCTCTCAGACCGGTATTTGACGCAGCAATGAAAAACGGCCTGAATCTCTGGGACACTGCGTACGCATACGGTATGGGAACTTCTGAAAAGGTTCTGGGGGACTTTCTTGCGACAGTTCCAAGAGACAGCTATCTGATCTCTGATAAATTCACCCCGCAGTGCGCGGATCCGGCGGCAGATAACGCGGTGACCGCGCTGTATGAGAAGAGCGCGGAGCTGCTGGGAACGGATTACATGGACTTTTACTGGATCCACAATCCGATGGATGCGCCAAAGTGGGTAACAGAACTGATCCCTCTTGCAAAGAGCGGAAAGATTGGGAAGATCGGACTCTCAAACCACAGTCTGGCCGAGATCAAAGAAGCAGCTGAAATCCTTGCAAAAGAGGGGCTGAAGATCTCTGCGATCCAGAACCATTACAGTCTTCTGAACCGTTCTTCGGAAACTTCCGGAATTCTGGACTACTGCAAAGAGAATGATATCATTTTCTTCTCCTATATGGTGCTGGAGCAGGGAGCCCTGACCGGAAAATATGATACAGAGCATCCGTTCCCTGAGGATTCTGACAGGGGAAGAACTTATAATCCGATGCTTCCAAAGCTTGAGAAACTCAATGCGGGACTGGAAGAGATCGCGGACCGTCACCATGTGGCTACCGCGCAGATCCCGGTGGCATGGGCTATTGCCAAGGGAACGTTGCCGATTATCGGTGTGACGAAAGTTTATCAGGTAGAGGATGCCGTAAAAGCTGCCGCGGTTGAACTGTCAGCAGAAGAAATCGAGACAATGGAGAAACTCGGCGATGAGGCGCAGCTGAACGTGATCCGTTACTGGGAGAAAGAAATGAAATAAACAGAGCGAAAAAGAAAATATTGTTCATGGATAAAAGCCAGCGCATCCGAATCAACGCGCCGGCTCCTGTTTCTTAAAGCTGATCCATATTGTCCTTCTTTGCCGCCCGTTTCGCCACAACGATCCCGATGATAATAGCTGCAACGCAGATCACGGCAAAGACAGCAGCCGCCTTTATAAGGGGGCTGTTTCCTGAAGTCCCGACATGCATGATATTATCTGCCGTCTCTTCAAATGTCTGCCCGATAAACTCTGCGATACTCAGATCCAGATTGTTGTAATTCATGTCAAAGTAGCTCCAGAAGATGGTCTCAGCCTCGTCGTCCATGATGGAATATGCGGCTGAACCATAATAGAAGTAAAACATTCCGTCCATATCTTCCGTATCGTTCTCACATGCAAAATAAGCAAAGATCAGATGTCCGTTATCAGAGAAAGTATCTGCATAGACCTGCGCCAGATATTGTTCTGCCGCATCTTCATTCCAATTTCCTCCGTCCCATAAGGATTCATCATAATCGAGAAGCATGACATAGGGCTGGATACCGGTTTTTGAATAGAAATATTTCAGCCCGTCGATAAGGTCTGTGTCGTGATCGATAAATCCCAGTTCATCCAGATACCAGTTACTGTAAGTCTTTGTTCCGGTAACGGCTGTACGTTCGGTACGTGATACAGTTACATCAATGTCCTGCCGGGAAGATCCCCAGTCTGGTGCCACGCAGCTGATGACCGCGAGAATAATGATCACTAAGAGAATGACTGTAGAGCATCCGCCGGGGCCGCCGAACCCGCCTCCCGGGAATATGGGTCCGCGCCATCTTCTGCGGGGACCGCCCCACCTGGGGCCCCATCCGCCGGGACCGCCGAACCCGGGACCTCCCGGTGGCGGACCACCGAATCCCGGCCCGCCAAATCCGGGGCCGCCGGGACCTCTTCCGCCGCCATGGCTGCCTCCGAATCCGCCTGAACGACCGCCGAATGACCTGCCGCCGGAATGTCCTCCACCGCCGTGTGAGCCGCCGCCTCTGCCCATAATATAACTCTCCTTTCTTTCTGCTCGGGATCCGCTCCGCGCCGGTAGCGGCGGGAGTCGGTTTATATCTGATATATTACCACGATTCCAATCCGGAGTTAAACTAAATTTGTCATATTATTTTGCGCAATATATGTTAAAATAGCAGAAGACGGGATGAGACAACTTGTTCTGTTGCATTAAAGTAAAAGGTGGATATTAAACATGAAGAAAAACAAACAGGCTGTTTTCAGGCCCGCACAGACAGAAGAGCAGAAGAAGAAAAGGATAAGAAATATCATTATAACAGCTGTGGTTCTGGTGATCGCGGCCGTGGCGTGTTATTTTGCGATGCCGAAGAACAAGGACCTCTCCCAGAGCAGTATATTTGACCAGACAGAGGTTGAGGCGCTGGCAGAGCAGGTGGTTGGATATATTAATGAAGAAAATTTCGACGGATTAAAGGATATGTCTGTTGAGGATATGTCGTCCATCATGAACAAAGAAAGGATGGATGAGGCGAAAGCCAGAGTATCGGAGGACTGGGGAGAATTTAAAGACATCAAAGACATCACCACAACAGAAGTTACGCAGCGCGGAGTTACGGCTGCGGTGGCATATGTATCAGCAGAATATGAAAATGCAGAGATACACTTTACATTTGCATTTAATGAAGATATGAAGCTGGCATCTTTTGGAATACAATAACAGATGCACTGTGATCATCGATACAGATCATCGATACAGAACATGATATGGGAGTACGAAATTACTCCTGTGTGTGTTAGAATAGAAGATATCAGAAACAGAAAGGGGATTTTAATCATGAAAAAAGAAGTACTGGATTATGTAGTTGAGAAGACACACGATATGATGGAGGCATTTTCCTGCAGTGCAGAAGCAAAGGCTGCCGGACAGGCATGGCTGGATGCAGTTGGAACAGAGAACGAAGCGAAGGAGACAGAGAAGTACATTGCAGAGCTTGAGGCGGATATCATGCCTCTCGATAATCTGATCGCATTTGCAGAGTCGGAGGGAGGAGCCAAAGTGTTCGGCGCTGAGAAGACAAAAGAGGTAGCAGCTCACGCAAAGGAACTCAAGGCAGCAGGAGCAAAATACTGCGACTGCCCGGCGTGTGCGGCAGTGGAAGCGATTCTCGCGAAGAAAGCCGAGATGCTGGAAGCATAGAAAACAATATGATCGTCTATACTCTTTGACAGGGTATAGACGATTTTCCGGCAAAATAATATAAGGGAGGCTTCATTCGATGAAAATGAAAATACGAAATAAAGCGGCGTTTACTGACGAGGTCACGCCTCTGGAAAAAGAAAATGCCGAAGTGTCATACGAAGCGGCACTGGAGGGCATTGTACTTCTGGAAAATGACGGCACACTGCCCCTTGTGCCGGGAAAGATGGCTCTGTATGGCGCAGGCGCGGCAATGACCATTAAGGGCGGGACAGGCTCCGGCGAGGTAAACGAGCGTCATGCGGTCTCTATTCTGGAGGGGATGGAGACAGCAGGATATACGGTTACGACAAAGAGCTGGCTGGAGGGCTATGCGGAAGAGTACCGGAAGGGTGAAGCACAGTACGCGGCGGAGTTCCGGCGCAGGATGATGAAGCTGGATGTGGTAAATATGATGGGCACCCCGTACCAGCACCCGTTCGGACAGCCGGTGACTATTGAGGATGTCAACGGATCCGATACCGATACGTGTATCTATGTCATTGCACGTCAGGCAGGAGAGAGTGCGGACAGGAAGCTTAAGAATTACGAATATTCGCTGTCAGATGAGGAGAAAGCCAACCTTGCCATGTGCGCGGCAAATTATGAGAAAATGATCGTGGTCATCAATGTGGGTTCGGTATTCGACATGAGCTTCCTCGATGAGATTACGGGAATCGGCGCGGTCGTCTATTACGCACAGCAGGGAATGATGGGCGGAAAAGCATTTGCTGATCTGATCAGCGGGAAAGTGTCCCCGTCGGCGAAGACGGTGGATACATGGCCGAAGAAATACGGGGATATCCCGTTTGCCATGGATTACAGCTATCTGAACGGAGATGTGGATCAGGAGTATTACAGGGAAGGGATCTATGTCGGCTACCGGTATTTTGACAGCTATGACGTGGAGCCGAGATACCCGTTCGGCTACGGTTTGTCTTATACCGATTTCTCAGTGGAGAAAGAGAAGGTTGAAGTGGACGGGACAAAGGTTACCGTCACTGCGAAAGTAACGAATACCGGCAGTGTTTATTCCGGAAAAGAAGTCGTACAGCTCTACGTGAGCTGCCCGCAGACCGGGATGGCGAAGGAATACCAGAAGCTGGCTGCATTTGCAAAGACGGAAGAGATCAGACCAGGGGAGAGCGGCAGCGTAACACTTTTATTCGATATCCAGGAACTGGCTTTCTATCGTGAAGAAGACGCGGCATATGTACTGGAGAAGGGAGACTATATCTTACGGCTTGGCTCCTCGAGCAGAGATACTTCGGCGGCAGCCGTGCTTGTTCTGGATGAAGAGATCGTGACAGAGCAGTGTGAAAATATCTGCCCCGTAGTTCTGAAAGTTCGTGAAATGGAGCCCCCGATGAATGCTGACACTGATGACGAACAGGATAATGATATCGAGCGCATTCCTGTTAAGACGGCAGATATCGCAACTGTGGGACACCGGTATGAAGATCCGGAGATATATTCATCCCCTGTAGTCGATGCAGTTCTTAATGTTCTGTCGGACGACGAGCTGTGCGATGTAGTGACAGGCGCAGGTGTAAGAGGGGACGGACCGCGATTTTTTGACGCACCGGGCTCTGCCGGATATACCACGGGAGAGCTGATCGCAAAGGGACTGCCAAATGTATGTCTGGCGGACGGCCCTGCCGGACTGCGCCTTCAGAAAACTTCAGCTGTAATGCACAATGGCAGGCTGAAAGGTGTAGAACCGATGCTCTCGGCGATGAATTATATTCCGGATTTTGCCAAGAAATTCACTCTCGGAAATCCGGAGAAACAGCCCTGCGTCTATCAGTTCGCGACTTCATTTCCGGTAGGGCTTGCTCTGGCGCAGTCTTGGAATACAGCTCTTGTAGAGCGTGTCGGAAAAGCGGTGGGAAAAGAGATGGAGAGATACGGTGTTACCTACTGGCTGGCGCCGGGCATGAATATCCACAGGAATCCGCTGTGCGGGCGCAACTTTGAGTATTATTCCGAAGACCCGCTGCTGACGGGAAAGATGGCGGCTGCCATGAGCAGGGGTGTACAGTCCAGAAGAGGATGCTTTGTGACGATCAAGCATTTCTGCTGTAATAATCAGGAAGATAACCGTAACCATACGAATGCCAATGTAAATGAGCGTGCGCTCCGGGAAATCTATCTGAGAGGCTTTCGGATCGCCGTACAGGAAGGACATGCGAGGGCTCTTATGACCAGCTACAATAAGGTCAACGGCACTTACGCGAACAACAGCTATGACCTGCTGACAAAAGTACTCAGAAATGAGTGGGGATTCGACGGTGTTGTGATGACAGACTGGTTCGCGACAGGCAAAGATGTGGGAAGCCACAGCGGTGCGATCGAAGCCGGAAACGATCTGATCATGCCGGGAGGAAAAGGCGTAGTTAAGGAATTGAGACAGAAGCTGAGGACAGGAGAGCTTGACAGGACGGCGCTGAAGAGATGCGCGGCAAATGTGATCCGGGGGATTGCAGGCTCAAGGATCTATCAGGCGTACCGGAGGATGTACGGAGAGAAAAAATCAGAATAACAGACATAGGAACATTAGAAATTGGGACTGTCGCACTAAATTGATGGGCGGTCCCAATTTTTGTCTTATTGCCGGTCACAGTGAAACAGGATATAATTAAGAAATGAACAGCTGCAATATAAAACAAAAGAAATATAAAAGTGTAAAATATCGGCTAACCGCAGCAGTGCTTCTTCTCCTTCTGAGCGCTGCCTTAATGGTATTTTCGGTTAAAGTCCCTGCATTTGCGGAATGGTATTCAGAATACATATATCCTCTGGCAGTGAATAGTATCGGCCGTATCAGCGGACTGGTTCCGTTCTCTGTCTCGGAGATTGGGATCTATATCCTTATGGCAGTATTTATCGTGACATTGGTGCGCATGGTTATCAAAATTGCGGGAAGTAAAGCCGGGCGAAGCAAAACAGGGCGGAGAAAAACTACAGATGCGCCTTCCGGCCTTTTTGCCTCATGGATCTCCGGAGTCCTGCTGGCAGCGGGTATCCTTGCATTTCTCTATACGGCCTGCTGCGGGATCAATTATCACAGGAGATCTTTTTCTGAGGAAGAAGGGATTATTACATATCAGTACAGTGCGAACGAGCTGAAAGACATCTGTATCTGGCTGACAGAAGAAGTAAATGCCCGTGCCGGCGAGGTGGAAAGAGACGGGAGCGGACTGCTTACACTGGATGCGTCAGAGAGGGAAGGCGGCGTGGAGGCTATGCGCCGGCTCTCCGGGAAATTTTCTTCTCTTGACGGATATTATCCGGAGCCGAAAGCGCTGATCATATCGGAGATATTGTCCTATCAGGGACTGACCGGAATCTATCTGCCTTTTACCGTGGAAGCTAATTACAACGGAGATATGCCCGCGTATGACAAGCCCTTTACCGTGTGCCACGAACTGTCGCATCTGCGCGGGTTTATGGAGGAGCAGGAGGCCAACTTTATTGCGTTTCTTGCGTGTACCGGATCTGAAAGGGCGGACTTTCAGTACAGCGGATATCTGTCCGGATGGGTGTACTGCATGAATGCACTGTACCGGGCGGACTATGAGAGCTGGCAGGAGGTGAGGAAACTGCTCGATGAAGCGGCAGAGCCTGACCTGACGGCGAATAATGAATTCTGGGACAGATATGAGGGGACGATATCCAAGACAGCGGAGCGGATCAATGATACATACCTGAAGGCAAACGGTCAGGCGGACGGCGTGCAGAGCTATGACAGGATGGTGGATCTGATCGTAGCATATTTCGGAAATGAAATTTCAGAATAAAAGATAAATATCAGGAAACAAAATGGAGGGAAAAAGACATGAAAAACCAAAAAAGATTAGTGGCACTGGGACTTACGGCAGCTATGGCGGCAGGACTGATTTCGGGCTGCGCTACAAAGGCAACCCCGGAGAATCTTTTGCGTGATATGCAGAAGAACGCGGAGAAAACAGAATCTGCCCTGCTGAACTTTAAGATGGAAATGGCTATGGGAGACGGAACGACTGATGTCAGTCTCGGGATGGATATGAATATGGAGACAACGACGGAACCGGAGGCGTCCCACGGAAAAGGCACGGTCTCGATTAATATGGGCGGCATGGATTTCAGTGTAGAGACAGAGACGTACTCTGTGCAGGAGGATGACGAGTATGTTACTTATACACTGATGGACGACCAGTGGACGAAAGAGGTGGCGGATGACGGGGAAATAACCGGAGAAGTGGACAGTATCGCCGATAATATGGAAGAGTATGCAGACCAGTTTGTGCTGGCGGACGACCTTGTTACAGTAAACGATAAGGAGTGCTTTGAGCTTACCGGTGAACTGGACGGAGATCTTTTCTCCGAGATGATGCAGACAGATCTGACCGATTCGCTGGCGGGATACGGAATTGACGAGGAAACTCTGTCTGACATGGTATTCCCGTGTACGATTGATATTTATAAGGACAGCATTCTTCCTGCAAGGCTGTATTTCGATATGACAGAGAGTATAGCTCCGGTGCTGGAGGATTCCGGAGTGACGATCTCAGAATGCTATGTGGATATGACATTTATGGAATATGATACAGTAGAAGAGATCACAGTTCCGGAAGAGGCGGTTTCCTCAGCAGCGGACAGCGGGTCAGCCGGCGGACTTGACCTGCCGCAGGATGACACATATGGAGATGAAAGTGTGGTAAAGCCGGCAGAACCGGTAAAGCCTGCCAGCGGTCTGGGAGACAGCTGGGAGAGCTACACGGTACAGATAAATGATACAGTGATCACGCTTCCGTGTACGATCTCCGATCTGGAAGCAGCGGGGGTGAAGCTGGATACAGAGTATACACCGGCTGATTATATTGTCAATGCAGGCGAGTATGAGCTGGCATGGTTTGAGGTGGACAGCGGTGATTACATTATGGTAAATATGGTAAATACAGGAAGCGGGCAGAAAGCGATCAAAAACTGTCTGGTATCTTCTGTCTATGCGGATGCTTACAGTATGACGGAAGGCGGACTGACAGTGATCTTCCCGGGCGGCATTCAGATCGGTACGCCTGAGGCTGACCTGCTGGCGGCATACGGAGAAGCTGATGATGTGTATGAGGATGAGGAATACGGAAATTCATACTACTGGTATGGTGACGATGACGGGGGAAGTGGATTCAACGCCAGTATCGACCCTGAGACAGGACTGATAGTGTCGATCAATATCGAGAATGAAGGATAACGGCCGGAGGAGCGGTTGCAGAGTGAAAGTATTTTTGAGGGATTTCGATTATGAAAAAGTTACATAGACCACTTCTTGCTGTGGTGACAGCAGCCGGAATATTTACCTGCAGTGCGTGTGCGGGAATGACGAATGCAGAACCGGCAGGTGATAAAGAGAACCGTAAAGATGTTACTGATGAACAGACAGTAAAGACTGAATATATAACAATACCGGCTTCGCTGCTTAAGTTTTCCAGCTCGGATCTGCAGGATAATATAGAAGCATTCAGCGACTACTGCACCAGAGTCAGACAGGATGGAAACGATATGATAATCGAAGTAACGCCGGAACAGAAGGAAACGCTGATACAGATGTATGAAGACAATATCAGGGAAGTAGCGGATGATATGGTGGAAGCTGATCCGTCGTATTCCTGTGAATTGGATGAAGATTACAGCCGAGTGGTGTACAGGTACGATGAAAATATAGACGGCGTCCTGCAGGCAAAAGTTCTGCTGTCGCTTACAACAAGTTATGCTCTGAAAGGCATTATGGAGACAGGAAATCCGGACTGGCATATCCATGCTGAAATTGTAAACTGCCATACCGGCGCAACGGTCGTAGAGGGAACGCTGCCTGATGAGGAGATCAATTTCGGACCGGATGAGTGGGACAAAAGCTATGTCAGTACAGGAGAGGATGAGCAGCAGAAGGAAATTATGCGGGAAACAGGCCTCTCGGGAGATTACAGTGCTTTGACTGACACACAGAAGAGCGCAGTTACGTCAATTGAGGATATGCTGACATGGATGGAAGGAAAATATCAGCAGAAATTCTGTTATATATCCTACGCGCCGGGAGACTCCATCGAGCAGGAGCACCTGAAAGTGTATCCCGAACAGGGCGATGAATCGGATGTCGTGACAGTGTACCGCACATATGAAAACGGCATGTACCGGTATGAAGACGATTACGGGGCGATCCTGATGCGCCCCGCCTATGAAGAGCAGGTACGCGCATTTGCAGAGAAGTATCTGCCTTCCGAAGGGATAAAGATATACACGGAGATAAAGAACGGCGGCAGCGGCGCGACAGAAGAAGAAGCGATACTGAACGAGGTTTCCGCCGTGACGTATATTTTTATGGACGACGCCCTGTGTTCAGAACAGTACGAAGCGTTTCTGCAGGCAGTGCCGGACTGGCTGACAGAGAACTGTCAGGGCGTGCCGGCTGGGATCTATCTGCGCATGGCAGAGTCTGAAGCATGGCAGCGGATTGGCAGATCTGATTATGAGGATAAGCTCCGGGAAGACATCTATACCGAAGAGGCGGAGTGCGCGATCTCCGGGAGCGGGAAAGTGACCGTATATTAGCTGAAAGGAAGAGAATTTATGAGGAAGGTATTACTGCTTATCGTATGCTGCGCCCTTATGTGCAGCCTGAGCGGATGCATCGTTTTCAGGCGGGGATCATCCAATGCATATCGTTCGGATGAAGAATTGGCGGATGAAATGATAGAAAACATTATCAAGTGCGCAGAGAAGGAAGATGCAAAAGCGCTGACGGGATTATTTTCGCAGTATGCCGGGGACAGTACGTTAAACTTAACGGAACAGGCGGAAGAATTCATAGAGTTTTTTCAGGGCGAATGCAAAAGCTGGAAAGGAAATGCAAGTTCCCATGAAAAAAGTGAACACGGAAAAATAACATGGCGGGAATTGAGAGGGCACTATTCGGTTATTACAGATGAAGCACAATATGAAATCGCATATATTTATATTCCTTTTTACAGAGAAGAACCGGATAAAGAAGGGCTTACTGCAATAGAGATCA
>DWWI01000065.1 GCA_019119745.1 Candidatus Mediterraneibacter gallistercoris
GATCGAAGCTCTGATCGAGGGAAAGACGATCACAAAGCCAATCCACGAGGACATCACCTACGACGACGTGGATTCCACCCAGGACAATCTCTGGAACTTCCTGTTCTTTACCGGCTATCTGAAAAAGATCAGCGAACATCAGGACGGCGAGGATATTCTGGTAGAGATGGCGATCCCCAACAGTGAGGTCCGCTATATCTACAAAAATATGGTGCTGCGGTGGTTTGAGGAAAAGACCAAGACAAAAGAACTCTCGCCCCTTTATGAAAGTCTCCTGAACGGAGACCGGGAGAAAATGGCTGAAATCCTCTCGGAAAACCTGATGGAGACGATCAGCTTCTATGATTATCAGGAGAGTTACTATCATGGATTCCTTACGGGAATGCTGAAAAATATCGGGAACTACATCGTCCAGTCCAATCGGGAGTCGGGGAACGGCAGACCGGACATCCTGCTGAAATATCCCAGTGTGCGTGGAAAAGCAGTGATCATTGAGATTAAGGTATCGAAGACTTATCAGGGACTGGAAGAGAAATGTGATGAGGCGCTGAAGCAGATCGAAGAGCGGCATTATGAAGAAATGCTTCGTCAGGAAGGGTATCGGGATATCCTGAAGTACGGGGTGGCGTTTTACCGGAAGGAGTGTATGGTAAAAAGTCCGGAATAACTTGAGCTGTCTTTCATATACATCACCCATCTATGCGGAGCTGGCGATCCTGAACAGCGAGGTGCGTATAATACTCAGAAAAAAGGGCATATTAAGCTTATAGAAGGAAAGCGGGCCGGATGAGACGGATCATCCGGCCCGCTTTCCTGACAGAAGGGGCGAATGAAATGCATCTGCGAGAGGTAAGGATCGACAAGACGGACGTTATAGAGGAGGCGCTGAAGGATCATCTGGCGGTAGTTTTGAGCGGACTTCCGGGAACGGGAAGGAAGACGGCCGTTGTCACGCTTGTGGATAAGCATCCCGAGGTCAACGCGCTGTACTGTGACGCGGAGGAGATCGAGAACGCTTCTGCGCTTTCCAGACGGACGCCGGGAGGACCCAACTGGTATCTGGTGAGAAAGCCGGAGGAAAACAGGTATCCGGATTCCCCGGACGGCTTCCGGCGTTTTACACAGAAGATGCCGAGGGAGGATCGGATCATCTGTGCTGTGGACGGGAGGATCCCGGACGTATTCCTTGAGTTTGTGTGGAGTGGGATCATGGCGGTGATCCTGCCGGAATCTCTGCAGTTTACCGAGGAAGAGACGTGCCGTTATCTCAGAACCTGCGGCAGCAGGCTCAAAGGCAGGGAAGTGTACCATATGACAGGTGGCTGGCCGGGATGTGTGGCGATGCTGGTGCGGCTGTCCGCCCAGCTTGATGACAGGTGGACGGTATGGGAACTGTGCAGTCGTTATGAGATCCGGCAGTATATCGGGACGCAGATACTGTCCGCGCTGCCCGCAGAAGAAGTGGCGCTGTTGAAAGAACGAGCGCCTTTCCCTCGGCTGGAGGAGGAACTGGAGATGCTGCTGTGGAACGACAGCCACAGAGACGAGGAGGACAGACTGTGCGCCAGAGGCGCGATGGTATTTGTACCGGAGAAGAAATGCTGGTATGTACATCCTGCCCTGCGGATTGCCATTGATGACCGCGCGCCGGAAGATCTATGCCGCAGGGCGGTGGAATGGTACGAGACAAAGGGCTATATTCAGGACGCCCTTACCTGCAGCAGACAGTCGGGAAACCGTATGTTGTACCGTGACTGCCTGCTGCGGAATTATGATAAAGTTTCTTTTCTTAATTATGAGAAAGTCTGGAGCGAAGACGACCTGCAGGTTCCCGGATTCCTCTATCTGGAGTGGATGGAGAACTTCCTGCGGCAGAATCAGGGCAGGCTCAGAATGCTCAGGATATATGCTGAACCGCTGCGGAAAGAGGCCCAGGCAGGAAGGCAGAAAGAAATCAGGGAAATCCTTCTCAATATGGCGTATGCGGATCCGGATATTTCGACAGAAGAGTGGATGGAGATGCTCGAAAAATATACCGGGGACGGGCAGAAGATACGGCTTTATCATATTCTGGGGGAATCGGTCTCGTTCCTGTCCGGCCTGCGTGATCTGTCTGCGCTGTTTGCCTGCGGGGGCGAGAAGGAAGAACATTACCGGCGGCTCTGGACGGCCCGGCTTGTGCCGGAGAATCAGATGGCATACCGGCTGGCGCGGTTGGAGTACAGCATTGTGACAGATACGCTTCCGGGGTGGAATAAGCTCCGCTCGGAAGCGTTACTTCCATATGAAGAGGACGCTCCGTGGCAGATGCGTCTCGGCAGTATGTACATTGCGTGGCTCCTCCTTGATGACAGCGACATGCGCGGTCCGGCGCAGAGATATATCGACGGACTGGTCTGTACGCTCAGAGCGGAGGAGGTCCCTGCCTGCCGGTGGAATGCCCGGGCTCTCTATTATCTTGCCAGAGCCAAATGCAGCGAAAAAGAAAAGCTCATGGAATGGCTCAGGGATACCGGCGGGGATATCGGATATGATACAGGGAGAACGAGATTTCACATTGCCGCGGAAGTAAAGATCAGTCTTTATCTGGGAAATTACGGAAGAGCGGAAGAGCTTCTGCCGGAGCTGATTGATTATTTCAGAAACGGAAACAGCCGGAGGTGGCTGGCGGAGAGCCTTTTTCAGCAGGCGCTTGTGGAGCAGGAAAAGGGAATGAGCGGACAGGCTCTTCAATTGGCTGCGGAATCTGTTCAGGTGGCGGCGCCTTACCGGTATGTCAGGATCTATACCGGTTACGGGCTTGGCGGTGCAAAACTGCTGGAGCAGTATGTCGCCCTGAACGGCTCGACGGAGTCAGTACAGAGCCGCAGATATAATGAAAAAGAAGAGGAAATAAGTGTTTTCGAGATGAGTGGGGAGCAGTGGATCAGATATCTTGCCAGGGAGGCGTCAGGACGCAGCGCGTACAGTCCGGTTCCCGCAGACGAAAGCGCAGGAATCCGACGCGCCGAACGCCTCACTCCCACGGAGGTTCTGGTGCTGAAGTATCTGGAAAAGGGATACAGCAATTCGCGTATCAGTGAAGAGATGAACATCAGGCTCTCAACCGTGAAGAGCCATACCTACAATATATACAGAAAACTGGAGGTGTCCAACCGAACTCAGGCGGTACAGCGGGCAAGAGACCTCGGACTGCTGTAGAAGAGCGGATTTCTCATACCATGGTATGATGAGATCCGTTTTTTTGCGTGCTAAGATAAAAATACTTCGAAGAACGGCGGCTTTAAAAAAGAAAGAACAGATACCGCAGGAAATTTTTGGCATAAAACACTGGAAATAAATACCAATACTAGTATAAAATACCATTGAGGGCAGCAATGCTCGAACTCATGCATGAAAAATATTACCGGAAAAAGATTTTTGAAGTAAAGAAGGGTACATATGAAATTGAATGCGATAAGTGAGAAGATGCTGGAGGCGCTGCGCTGCTTCCTGAATGGTGAGAAAGTAATGTGGGAGGATGGTCTTAGTGCAGAAGACTGGGCGGAACTGTTCCGGCTCTGTCAGCATCATCAGATCCTTCCTATGATATATGACACGGTATATGCCTGCCCGGCATTTGCATCGTGCCCGCCTGATCTGGTACAGATGATCAAAGGGCAGGTAATACGGCAGGTCATGACCCAGAGCAGGAAGACGGAAGAGTTCCTGCAGCTTTACGGAAAACTGACGGAGCAGGGACTTACGCCTGTGGTAGTAAAAGGCATTATCTGCCGAAGCCTGTACCGCGAACCGGATTACCGGTGCTCCGGGGATGAGGATGTATTGATTCCGGCAGAACAGTTTCATAAGTGCGCAGATGTATTCGCGCAGAATCAGATGGATATACTGGAACCCGATATGAATCCGGATGAAGAGGGGGAAGTGCCCTACTATCATGTGGGCGGTATGTTACATATAGAGCTTCATAAAGAACTGTTCTCCTCCGAGTCAGAGGCGTACGGCGGGCTGAACCGGCTGTTTGACGACGTGTTCGACCGGAAGATACAGGCAGAGGTAAACGGAGTGAAGGTGTATACCATGTGCCACACGGATCATCTGCTCTATCTGATCCTTCATGCGTTCAAACATTTCCTGCACAGCGGCTTCGGCATCCGTCAGGTGTGCGATATCATGATTTATGCAGAAGCATACGGGGCGGAGATTGACTGGGATTACCTGCTGGAAAAATGCAGAGGAATCCATGCGGATGTGTTTGCGGCGACTCTGTTTGACATCGGTAAGAAAGAGTTGAACTTCGATCCGGAGAAAGCCTGCTATCCTCAGAACTGGGCAGAGATCGAGGCGGACGGCGGCGATATGCTGGAAGACCTGATCGACGGCGGCGTATTCGGGGATTCCAGTATGAGCAGAAAGCACAGCAGCAACATCACACTTCAGGCTGTGAGCGAGGACAAGAAAGGGAAGAAAGCGGGCGCGTCCCTGATCCGGTCGCTCTTTCCCGACAGAGCATATATGGAGAGGACTTATACATATCTGAAGAAATATCCGTTCCTCCTTCCGGCTGCATGGGCGTCCAGAATCAGAAAATATCTGAAAGAATCAAAGAACATGCAGGAAAATGATGCTATGGCAAGTATTGAGATCGGGAACCACAGGGTGGATCTGATGAAGAAGTATAAGATCATACAGTAAAGGTTCCGATTAAAATCGGGAAAAGAATAAGTGGTATGGTTGATTTGCTCACGGCAGTGTAATTGTATGTATATTATCTGAAAATGTGAAAATTGAGTTAAATATACCACTTTATTCTTGACTTTTTGTAAAAATAAGATGTATTATTACAGAATAAAAATGTTTGTAATGCCTTATGATCCCCGTGCATAAGCGGATGTTGTTATTGATATTTTTACTTGCATAACATTTAGCTTATAGGAATAAACGATGTACACGCTTTGTCAGAGAGTCATTTAAGAAGGCAGATGGAATGGAGGTATATTGTATTATGAAGAAAAGATGGGGAACACCAAAAGCAATTGTAGAAGAATTTGAGCCAAACGAGTATGTAGCGGTGTGTTGGGGCGTGCAATGTGATGTTGATTGGGCGAATCGATATGAATGGCTGCAAGGAGATTACAATGAAGGAGTAACCCACGCATGGGATCACTGTGGCACTTCGTCAAATCAGGTGATTCGTATAGATAAAGATGGTAATCCGACAGAAATGGTTGAAACAGGAACAGATGGTTTAGGAGATTTAAGTTGTATCATTTACTGGAATGATAATTATACAAAGCGAAGAGATGTTAAAACGGTGGGAATAGGAGATACTATTTATTGGACTACAAGCGCCGCCGACGGCAGAACATGGAATCATAAGGGGACAGTCTTCGGAACAGCTGAAGGCCATCCGAATCGTTCCTGATCAGAAGCGATACATATTAATGATATAACAGGTTAAGACAATCAGAGAGAATCGGAGCGATCCGGTTCTCTTTTTTAAAGGAGCAGCCGTATATGGAAACTATGGCAATGGAAAGCAATACGATGGAGAAGATGATGCTGCGCCGCGCCTCATCTGCGCAGCGGCCGGTCAATGGCAGTCTGGAGCTTCTGCCCCTCTGCAACATGAACTGTGATATGTGTTATGTACGTTTAAGTCATGCGGAGACAGAGAAGAAAGGCGGACTCCATACAGCAGATGAATGGATTAATCTCGGGTGGGAGATGCAGAAGGCGGGCGTCCTTTTTCTCCTTCTGACCGGTGGCGAGCCATTGCTGTTCCCGGATTTTAAGAGACTGTATTTAGAACTGAAGCAGATGGGAATGGTGCTGACAATCAATACCAACGGGACACTTCTTGATGAAGAGTGGGCGGATTTTTTTGCTGAGAATAGACCGAGGCGTATTAATATTACGCTTTACGGTGCAGATGATAAGGCCTATGAGACGCTCTGCCATTACCCCGGAGGATTTGAAAAGACACTTCGGGGAATCCGACTGTTGAAAGATCGGGATGTAGATGTGAAGATTAACGGAAGCGTTACAAAGAGCAACTATAAAGATATGCAGAAGATTTATACTTTTGGGAGGGAATTAGGGGTTCCCGTTCATATGGATACCTATATGCTTCCGGGGATACATGAGAGAGGACTTCCTTTTGAGCAGCAGGCAAGGCTTCTGCCGGAAGAGGCGGCGACAGCAGAAATGGAAGCAATTAAAGCCGAGATGGATCCGGAAGTATTTCCGATATATGTCCGGCAGAAAATTGCACAGACAGAAAATAACGCTGTGGACAATCCGAAGGGAATTGCCTGTCTGGCAGGAAATTGTTCATTTACAGTAAACTGGCAGGGGCAGATGCGTCCCTGTGTGACTTTGGAAGAGCCCTCTGTCTCTGTATTTGAGATTGGATTTGAGGCTGCATGGGAAAAGGTGTCAAAAGAGTCGAAGGTATTTCGAATTAATGAGAAATGTGTAAAATGCCGTCTGCGTCCGGTCTGCAAGACCTGTGTTGCAAGTGCGTGGCTGGAGACAGGCGCCTATGACGGTTTGCCGGAGTACCTGTGCAGGTATGCAGAAGAGTATCAGAGGCTTTTATATGAGGAGGAAGAGCATGAAGACAAATAAGGAATATATGCTGCGTGAAATTGCAGGAGAAACGGTGCTGGTTCCTACGGGATCGGCATCCCAGAAGTTGAATGGCATGATCCAGCTTACTGAATCGGCTGCATATATATGGAAACAGGTGGATACTGCTGCTGACTTGGAAGAAATCGTCGCGAGAGTTCAGGACGAGTATGAGGTGGATGAGGATACAGCAAGGCGTGATATTTATGGTTTTCTGCGAGAACTGTATGTTAGGGGGATTGTGCAGGACATACCGGAACTGGAGCTGGAAATGAGCGGTGAACAACAAGAAAACTGAAAATGTGAACTTTTTCCAAAAAAAGTATGTTTTTCCATTGTTAAATATGTGAATAAGCTATTGACAATATACTGCTATAGGAATAGAATGTCTTTGTGAAAATAGAGTGGAAAATAGTGAACCGATGCCAAAGCACTTATCAGTTGGACTGGAAATGACGACTAAGGGGAGAGCTGTTTTACCAAATAATAAAAAGTGAGGGATATCTATGAGAAAGAGTTATGCAACACCACAGATGTATGCTGAGAGTTTTGTGGCAAATCAGTATATAGCAGCTTGCCAGGAGCCGATTTATAATGTAACACCTACGGACGTTCGTTGTATGAGTCCGGGACATGATCAAACACAGGTTAATGTGATGTTTCTTGATAGTCAGGATGCTTGTATCGCAAAATTTAATCCTGGAGTAGGCGAAGGACACGGGGATAGATTTTATACGCAGTTTGAGGCTTGTGCTTATGTGCAGGGATGTAACAGACAGAAATGGATGGCGGCCCATCCTGGGGACACGGATTTAAGCCAGCATGGGAGTGAACATGGCAGTAGAGGCGTGTTTATGATCGGGTGTAGAGCGCCAGGCGAATTTATTATGCATGATACTGTGATTGATTTGAGCCTTGCAGAAAAGTATCAGTTGTCATAATTGAGAAATGAATAATAAAACAGGCAGTGCAAGTAGAGTCCAGAGTATATGCTCTGGACTCTAGTCAGTATAGGACATTTTTGTCAATATTTGTTAGGCGGGGTTGTATGGAATACTATTTTAAAATTGCAGGGATTAAGATTAGGGTTGATACGGATACTGTGTTTGACTGGAATCCGCATATAAAGACGTTTGAGACGGCTGCTTTTGAACAGGCGAATGAGGTATATAGCATCAGAATGACAGACGACCTGCATAAACCGGACGGCGAGATTGTATATCAGGGTGCGACCTGTTCCTGACTGAAAAGGTCAGGCACCTTATATCTGAGCATTTTCGGAAAAGATGACAGAGAGGAATATTCAGATATACGGTGAAGCGGCAGCTCGAAGAGCGGAATGAAGGGGTAACGCCCGGAAACGCTCTCTTTGATACTCCGACTGGCATGCGTAAGTGAAAACTGGTATGTCAGAAGCTCGGTAAAGTCGGCAGAAGTGATCCTGAGGCAGAAAATGCCGGAAGGTAGGGCTATGGATGATGATATGCCGGAAGTCTATAAAACTCCTATGGTCAGTATGCCGTAAGGCGGACGAACCTGTGGTCTAAAGGGTCTTAAATACAGCTGTATGGAAACATACAGATCAGAAAAACGGTTTCGGCGGTGGATGAGTAAGAAGCCTGGTTATGAAAGTCCATGGTATGTTACAGGCATACCCTTGCCGGAAGGCCCATAGCAGGGACCTAAGGGAGTATATGTACAGATAGAGCTGCTGAAACAGGGAAAAGTATCGGGTCTTTGTGAAACATTTGCAGTTCATGAAGATAATCTGACGAAAGATGATAAGCAGATGAACCGGTGCCGAAAAGCAGTGGTCGAACCGGTGAAGCCCCTGCAATGGGGGCGGAGGGATGGCCACAAGTCGGATGATGGTGTTTCCCATGGAGAATTTAATGGATAATGCCGGCATTCGATGGAACGCGGTATGCGGGGAAACCCGCACGTACCGTGTGGAGTGGGGGAAAAGCCGGAGATGAGATCAAAGGTTTACCTATCACTATATCATTTTGTTCAGGTTTATTGGGACAGAAGTCAGAATAAAGAGATGAGGTTTCATTATTTTCTGGGGTTTGAGGAACCTTGTATGCTGTATGAAGAGTCAGAAACGGGGATGAAGACTGTTTATCTGAACAGAAAATATGAATCCGCTCTTTTGAATACAGGAAATTATAAGATATTTAACGCACTGGCGCTGGAAAAGGTGCTGATCGCACACGAAAGCATCATATTGCATGCTTCCTATGTGAATTATAACGGAAAGGCTATTCTGTTTACTGCTCCTTCGGGTACGGGCAAGTCTACTCAGGCCGCACTGTGGGAAGAGTACAAGGGCGCAGAGATTGTAAACGGCGACAGAGTGATCATCCGGGAAGGAGCGGAAGGTTTTGAGGCATACGGCATACCGGTATGCGGTTCTTCCGATATCTGTCTTAACCGGACGCTGCCGATCGCGGCGATCGTCTATCTGCAGCAGGGAACGGAGAATCATATACAGCTGATGCGTTTTGCCGAGAGGGTAAAGAGTCTTATAAGTGAGACGACGATCAGTTTTTTCGACCAAGAGTTTGTGGAACAGGCACTCGAGGTCCTTCAGCGTCTCGGGGCACAGGTTCCGTGTTACTACTATTCGTGCACGAAGGACGAAGATGCTGTAATAAAATTATATGATACATTAGAGGAGAATTGATATGGATCCGATCAGTTATTTGAATCCCATCGAGCGGGGGATATGCAACCGCGCGGATTATCATCATATTCCAGTAGCAGGAAATATTGAGTTGCTTCCGCTCTGTAATATGTCCTGTAAAATGTGTTTCGCCAGAATGAGCCGGGAAGAGATGGAAAAGCACGCCCCTATGAAAACATGGCAGGAATGGCTTGAGATAGCCAGACAGTTCAGCGCGGCGGGGACTTTGTTCCTGCTGCTGACAGGGGGAGAACCGTTTATGTATCCGGGGATTGAACAGCTGTATCAGGAGATGAGAAAGCTTGGCCTGGTCATCTCTTTCAATTCCAATGGGACGCTGATAGACGAAAAAATCGCGGATTTCCTGGCAAAGGATCCGCCGCGGAGGATCAATATTACCCTGTACGGCGCATCTGATGAGACATATGCCGAATTATGCGGAAATCCACAGGGATTCACCCAGGTTATGCATGGAGTGAAACTGCTTCAGGAACGGGGGATCAGCATAAAGTTCAACTGCAGTCTGACGCCGTATAATATCCATGATTTTGACGCGATTTATGAGACGGCAGCCCGGCTGGATATCCCGATCGAAGTGGGATATTATATGTTCCCGCCGGTCAGGGATAACAATCGGGGAAATGTGCAGTACCGACTCGCAGCTGAGGATGCTGCGAAAGCAAGATTTCATTATGAACAGCTTAAGTATGGAAATCAGTTCGGAGATATGGTAAAATTTTCGCTGGAAAGTTACAGAAATTATTCACAGACCAGAGAATATGAAAAAGGATATTCCTGCCGCTCGGGAAACAGCGTGTTCTGGATCAACTATGACGGGCTTATGAGCGCTTGCAGTTTCACTACAGACTGCCAGGTTGATGTGTTTAAAGAAGGATTTGACCGCGCATGGGACAAAATTCATACGTTTGTAGAAGATTCCTGTATGTCTCCCAAATGTCATCAGTGCAAAATGAAGGTGCTCTGCGGCACGTGCGCGGCTGCAGCAATTACAGAGACAGGACAGGTAGACGGCACGCCGGAATATTACTGTGAACTTACCAGAACGTATATTAATCTGCTCGAAGAATACGAGAGGGGGATAAAAGATGAAACTGAATAAGCTCTATGTAGTAAAAGACATTGCAGGTGAGACAGTGATTGTCCCTACCGGAAATGCAATCGAGAATTTTAACGGACTGATTTCAACGAATGAAGTGGCCGGGTTTATCTGGAAACACGCGGAAGAATGTGAGACGCCCGATGACATGGTTAAAATGGTGGCGGATGAATATGAGGGTGATCCGGAAGTGATCAAAAAGGAAGTTCTTGAATTTCTGGATACACTTAAGAAAGTCGGTATGATTGCATACTGACAGCTGCGTGGAACTGTAACTGCAGAGTATTGAGAGGTATATGATGGACAGCATATTTCAGATCGGAGATTTTACATTTCGTCTCTGGTGCCCGCCGGAAGTGACACCTCCGGAAAATTTTATGAAATTTGAAAGCAGTATGGGAACTCATTTAGCGCGGACACAGGAAACACCGGAATATACATATAATATAATAGTGTCAGACGATCTCCCTCAGGTAGAGGGCAAGATCATCGCCCAGCGTCCGGATCTCACTGTATTCCGCCGTGAGACGGAACAGGGTGAGAACCTTGAGAGCCGCCTGATCGGAGTGAAGGGGAATCCTGAGTATTACGCCTGCTACCGGGAAATGTCCGGCAACCGCGCGGAGGTTACCCTTGTCCGTGACCGGATCGCGGAGCTGCATATCGATCCGATGTTCACATCCCTTCTTGCCCTTGAACGCCGGCTGGTGAAGAAGGACAGCATGATCCTTCACTGCGCTTATGTGGAATATCAGGGAGAGGCAATCCTCTTCTCCGCTCCGTCGGAGACAGGCAAGACAACTCAGGCAAACCTGTGGGAGAAGTACCGTGGGAGCCGGACGGTCAACGGCGACCGTTCCCTTCTGGGGAAGATTGACGGCAGGTGGACAGCTCAGGGCTGGCCGGTGTGCGGTACGTCTGAGGTGTGCAATAATGAAGCAATCCCGATAAAGGCTGTCGTGATGCTCAGTCAGGCAAAGGAGAATGCAGTAGAGAGGCTGACTCCCGGCCATGCATTCCCGCTTTTATACAGCCAGATCACAGTGAACAAATGGAATACTCCGGATCATATCCATATCATGGATCTGATCGAGGATTTCCTCGGAAGCGTGCCCGTACTCCATCTCGGATGCACGATCTCAGAGGAGGCTGTGGCCTGTCTGGAAGAAGCCCTGAGAGGGCTGGACAGGGAAACTTTGCCTGATCAGGACGCTTGACGCTTCCGAATGTTGAATGTATACTGTTTGAAGAGAAAAACGGTGAGAATTCGGTACAGTGAGACAGTACATACGGGAGTGGTTAGATGAACGAAGAAAATCAGAATGAAAATAAGAATCCCGCCTTTGAATCTCTGGATATCCTGATAGCCAGATGGAAAGACGGGACTTTTGGTGAGATCATAGATGACTGGAAGTGGATCTTCAGTTACAGCGCAAGATATAAAGGTGCTATTGTTTTTTATGTGATCCTCGGTATCTTCAGTACATCCATGGGGCTGGTCAGCAGTGTGGCGAGCAAATACA
>DWWI01000010.1 GCA_019119745.1 Candidatus Mediterraneibacter gallistercoris
GGATGTGGAGTACAAAGGACAGAAATATCACTTTGACAGCAATATTTATGCAAACCGTGTATTTGACAGCCACGGTGTGGCAGATCCGAGCGTGGAGATCCAGTTCGGACCGAACATCAAAGACTGGCCGGAGATGTCAGCGCTGCCGGAGAACCTGATTGTGAAAGTTGTATCCGAGATCCACGACCCGGTTACAACAACAGATGAGCTCATTCCGTCAGGTGAGACTTCTTCCTATCGTTCCAATCCGCTGGGACTTGCAGAGTTCGCGCTCTCAAGAAAGGATCCGGCATATGTAGGACGCGCGAAAGAAGTACAGAAAGCACAGAAAGCAATCGAGGCAGGAAACTGTCCGCTTGATGCGCTGGAAGAGCTGAAACCGGTAATGGCGACAATCCAGAAGACATATCCGGAAGTGGGCAAAGGAAATATCGGCGTCGGAAGTACGATCTTCGCAGTAAAGCCGGGAGACGGATCTGCGCGTGAGCAGGCTGCATCCTGCCAGAAGGTACTGGGCGGCTGGGCAAATATCGCCATTGAATATGCTACAAAGCGTTACCGCTCCAACCTCATCAACTGGGGAATGCTTCCGTTCCTGACAGACGCAGACCATGAGCATCTGCCGTTCAAGAACGGCGACTACATCTTCGTGCCGGACGTGAGAAAGGCAGTTGAAGAAAAAGCAGACGTTATTAAGGCTTATGTAGTAGGCGACGACCTCAAAGAGATCGATCTGAGACTGGGTGACCTTACAGATGCAGAGAGACAGATCATACTGGACGGATGCCTGATTAATTACTATAAAGCAGAGATGTAAACACCAATTTTAGCGTATATGAAAAAGGCTGTTATGGATTACGGTATGGTATATTACCAACGAGTTCATAACAGCCTTTTAATGTATCAATGCATCTTATGCCGGATGATCTGATCCGCCAGATCATTCCAAAAGAATATCTTACAGTGTATCCCCGCGTTTTACGTATCCCGGTTTGCCCGGCTCAGCGATGACTCTCTTTCCGCGGAGCAGTCTCGCATGCTTATCTACCATCATGTTTTCAACGCGGACGCCTTTTCCGATGACAACGTCAGCAGAGATAACACAGTTCTTAACTACCGCGCCCGGTTTGATGACACAGCCTCTTCCGATAATGGAGTTCTCAATCTCTCCATCGATCAGGCATCCATTGGATACAACCGAAGAAGTTACCTTGCTGTCATCAAAATACTGTGTCGGACAGGAGTCGTTTGTACGTGTATATACCGGCCATTCGTCGTCGAACAGGTTCATTGCGTTCTTCAGATCGATCAGATCCATGTTAGCGTCATAGTAGCTCTTGAAATCTGTGATCGCTGCAAAATATCCTTTATGCGGAACGGCACGAATGTCGAGCTCTTCGCATTCCTCATCAATAATATCTGCAAATGTATACATGGATGATGTCTTATGAGCTTTCTTTACCAGTTCGAGGAAAAGCTCTTTCGTCATTACATATGTATCCATGAAGATGTTTCTGTTCTTTGCATTTCCGCGGTTTGGCTCAATGGAAAGGACACCTTTCTGCTTGTTGATGTTAAGTGTATCACATGCGAGGAAAGCGTCTTTTGCATTGTCAACAGAGTGATACATCATGGAAATGTCTGCGCCTGAGTCGATATGCGCCTGAATAAAATCACTGTAATCAGCTGTATAGATCATGTAGCTTGGCACAATCACAACATATGGCTGAGTCATTCTCTCGAGACAGTCCATATTCTCGATGTAAGCCTGGATATCTGTACTGTAGATATCACCGACCTGTGAGGATTCTGTGTACATAATGCTCAGTTTGCCGCGTTTGGAGTTAATATTGTAATGACGTCCGGTGCCGAGATGCTCGGTCAGGGAACGCGGTTTCCTGCGCACATAAACCTGAATATTATCAATTCCGCTGTTACTCATGTTGGAGATCGGGAAATCGATGATACGGTATCTTCCGAGGAATGAGAATGCTCCTACAGGGCGGTATTCCTGGAGGCCTTCTACTTTAATGTGATTTCCGGCAAAATTAATGATTCCAAATGCCTTATTCATATTATTCATCCCCCTTTACACGTTTTGCAACAAGTTCAATGTTTTCGCTGTCGGCACTTCCGACTACTGCGTTTTTGCCGATCTTGATGCCGTCAGCTACAAGGGCGCGAGTGACTACTGCGCCTTCGGCAACTTCAGCGCCCGGCATCAGGACACTGTCGATGACTTTTGCGCCTGCCGCAACTTTGGAATTAGTGAAGAGTACAGAATTCTTGACTTCCCCGTCTACGACACAGCCCTGTGTGATAAATGCTTTATCAATTTTGGCTTCAGCGCCGATGTACTGCGGAAGTGCTGTAACATCTTCTGTATAAATCTTCCAGGTGGGATCGTTAAGATCAAGCTGATTATTCTTGCTGAGCAGATCCATATTTGCCTCCCACAGGGAATCGATCGTTCCTACGTCTTTCCAGTAACCTTTATATTTGTATGCAAAGACATTTTTGCCCTCATTTAAAAGCGTCGGAATGATATCTTTACCGAAGTCATGTGAAGAATCCGGGTTTTTCATATCTGCAAGAAGCATCTTTCTTAATGTCTTCCAGTTGAAGATATAGATACCCATTGATGCGAGATTGCTCTTCGGATGTTCCGGTTTTTCCTCAAATTCGATGATACGTCCTGTCTCGTTTGTATTCATGATACCAAAACGGCTTGCCTCTTTCATCGGGACTTCGATTACTGCGATCGTGGCGTCCGACTGGCACTGTTTGTGGTAATCCAGCATCTTGGCATAATTCATTTTGTAAATATGGTCGCCGGAGAGGATCAGGAGATACTCCGGTGAGTATGTATCGATGAAGTCGATATTCTGTGAAATCGCGTCTGCAGTTCCTCTGTATACGTCCAGATCTGCATCGGATTTCTCACGCGGCGGGAGTACGTATACACCGCTGTCTTTTGCATCAAGACCCCAGCGGCGTCCGGCTGCTACATAGCTGTTGAGAAGAACAGATTCATATTGCGTTAATACACCGACAACATCAATACCACTATTCGCACAGTTGCTGAGTGGAAAATCAATAATGCGGTATTTTCCGCCATATGAAACAGCCGGTTTTGCGACTTTTTTGGTCAGCTCATGCAGACGTGAGCCGCGGCCGCCAGCTAAAATCATAGCCAACATATTATTTTGTTTCATAATGAGCCCTCACTTTCATTCTTACTGCTCTTTATTATAACGTTCTTTATAGAAATTTTCTACAATTTTGTTTAAAAAAGAAGAAAATAAAATGAAAAATATAGGAAAAACTCATAAAGAAAATACGGGGGTTTTCTTTTGTGCATTTTGATGATTGACAATAATTTTAAATCTCTATACTATATTGTTAGTTACCGAACAAATTATCTCGAGCATGGAAAGGATGTGTGGCAGTAATGTGCATTGGTGATAACAGAGAAGCACCGGACTGCGGTCATGACGTCGGGCGTTTGATCAATACGCTTTCCCATCAGCTGAAGCGGCAGATGTGCGTACAGGAGGAGGAAGACAGCCTGACTACAAATATGCAGCGGCTTGTCCTGCATTATATTCTGTTTCAGTCACTGCAGAGGGATATCTACCAGAAAGATGTGGAAAAAGAATTCCAGATCCGCAGATCCACAGCTACAGGCACGCTTCAGATTTTGGAGAAAAACGGATTTATTACCCGAGAACCGGTGAAGCAGGATGCGCGTCTGAAGAAGCTTATGCCCACGGAAAAAGCAAAAGGAGTGCGCCAGCATATTCTGGATAATATCCGTTATATCGAGGAGCTCCTTGCTAAGGACATACCGGAAGAAAAGCTGGCTGTCTGCAGGGAAGTGCTGGAACAGATGTCCGAGAATTTGTCGGTAGATGAAAAAAGGAGAGAGGAGATAACAGACCATGAATAGAAAATTACTTCGTTCCGTCAGGGAATACAAGCGCGAATCTTTTCTGACCCCTGTGCTGGTCTGTCTTGAGGTGCTGATGGAAGTGCTGATTCCGCTTCTGATGGCGAACATCATCGACGTCGGAATCGCAAACGGCGATATGGGCTATATCATCCGGACCGGAGTATTGCTCATCGTTATGGCGGTGCTCGCACTTGTTTTCGGCGCGAAAGCAGGACAGATGGGCGCAATCGCATCCTCAGGATATGCGAAGAATCTGCGCCATGACATTTTTTACAAAATACAGGATTTTTCATTTGGAAATATTGACCACTTTTCAACGTCAAGCCTTGTGACAAGGATGACGACGGATATTACAAACGTGCAGATGGCATACATGTTTACAATCCGTCTTCTGGCGAGAGCGCCGATCATGATCATCCTGTCATTGATTATGACGCTGACAATCAGCGTAAAGATTGCGGTTATTATGCTGATTACGGTTCCGATCCTCGGAGGTGCGCTGATCGCGATCGCAAAGATGGCACACCCGCATTTCGTACAGGTATTTGACGAGTACGATGTGCTTAATAATACGGTTCAGGAAAATGTTAATGCCGCGAGAGTGGTAAAGGCCTATGTCCGCGCAGATCACGAGATGGAGAAGTTCGGAAAGGTATCAACACTTGTATTCAAGCTTTTCACAAAAGCGGAGAAAATCGTTGCATGGAACTCGCCGATCATGCAGTTTACGGTATATGCTGTTGTTATTATCATGGTGCTGATCGGCGGTGAGAGCATTATTACGGGTACGATGCAGACAGGTGAGCTGACCAGTGTTATTGTGTATGCGCTTCAGATCCTGATGTCACTGATGATGGTTACTTTCGTATTTACGATGATCATGATCGCTGAGGCATCTACAGAACGTATCACGGAAGTTCTCGATGAAGTGCCGGAGATGGAAGACGCAGCAGATGCTGTTACAGAAGTGAAAAACGGCGATATTGATTTTGAACATGTAAACTTCAGCTATGCAGGAGAGGGCGGCAATCTTTCCCTGAAAGATGTAAACCTTCATATAAAAAGCGGCCAGATCATCGGCGTGATCGGCGGCACCGGAAGCGCCAAGTCAACTCTCGTACAGCTGATCCCGAGACTTTATGATGTGACCGGCGGTGCCGTAAAGGTCGGCGGCGTAGACGTCCGCAAATATAGTCTGGAAGCGCTCCGTGATCAGGTGTCCATGGTGCTCCAGAAAAATGTGCTCTTTACAGGTACGATTTATGACAATATCCGTTGGGGCGATGAGAACGCCAGCGACGAAGAGGTGCAGAGAGTCTGTAAGCTGGCTCAGGCAGACGGATTTATCAGCGAGTTCCCGGCCGGCTATAATTCGATGATCGTGGAAGGCGGAAACAATGTATCCGGCGGTCAGAAGCAGAGACTGTGTATCGCCAGAGCCCTGCTTAAGAAGCCGAAGATCCTGATCCTCGACGACTCCACCAGTGCGGTGGATACAAGAACAGACGCCCTGATCCGCCAGGCGTTCAGCGAGGAGATCCCGGATACGACAAAGATTATCATTGCACAGAGAATTTCTTCTGTGGAAGATGCAGATATGATCATTGTTATGGATAACGGTGAGATCAACGGAATCGGTACGTCAGAAGAGCTTCTCAAGACAAATGAGATTTACAGGGAAGTATACGAATCACAGGTGAAAGGAGGCGCTGACGATGAGTGATCAGAATAACAGCAATGCTCAGCAGGTTCAGCAGAGAGCCGGCGGCGGTCCCGCAGTGACAAAGGGAACAATCAAGACAGCGAAAAGACTCCTTGGTTATGTGTTCGGAACATATAAAGTGCAGTTCATCATCGTGCTGATCTGTATCCTCATGAGTTCCGTCGCTTCAATCTCCGTATCTCTGTCACTGAAGTTCCTGCTGGATGACTTTATCATCCCGCTGATCGGTCAGCAGAATCCGGACTATACGGAACTCTATCAGGCACTGACGCTGCTGGGAACGATCTTCCTTTTGGGCGTGATTGCGACATTTATTTACAGCCGTATGATGGTAGTGATCGGCCAGGGAGTATTAAAACGTGTCCGTGA
>DWWI01000066.1 GCA_019119745.1 Candidatus Mediterraneibacter gallistercoris
CCACGTTCATCAGCTCTGCCGCATCCAGCGCGCTTCTCCCCATCTCGGGATGCTTAGATGCGTGCGCGGATGTACCATAAAATCTGTAGTTCTTGATATCCTGTGCCTGCCAGATATCATAACTCACGCGATTCCGGTCAAACGGATGCCAGGTAACTGCCACGGACAGATCATCAAAAATCCCCTGTTCGTTCATCCTGATCTTTCCGACCACGATTTCCTCCGCCGGGCAGCCGTACACACGGATCGTTCCCTGAAGATTCTCAGCCTGCATCCGGTCCTTCAGAGCGCAGGCCGCTCCCGCACAGGCGGTTCCCAGCAGATTGTGACCGCACCCGTGTCCCGGACCTCCGTCCTGTTCCTGCCTGGATACACATTTCTGTTCCAGCCCGGGCAGGGCGTCATACTCCGCCAGAAAACCAATGACCGGACCTGTCGGTTCGTTTTCTGCCTGCACACTTTCTTCCGGTTCGTCTCCGCGCTGCCCGCTGCTCCATTCTGCTGCAAATGCAGTCTCAAATCCCGCCAGTCCCCAGGTAATTTTGAATCCCTCGGCTTCAAGAAAATCCGCCAAAGCACGGGAAGATTTATATTCCTTCAACGACAGCTCCGGATGACAGAATATATAATCCGCAGTATCTTTCATTTTTTTCAAAATCTCTTCTCTCATATTTTCACATCCTCAAAAACAGTCTCGTACAGGTAAAATGCAGTCAAATCATTTCACTAATATGAAATTTTACTATATTTCAGGATAAATTCAATATCTCTGCCGCATTTCATGGTAACAACAAAAAGGAGAACCGTACAGAATATAGTATGGTTCTCCTCTTTTTAATTGGACACAGACAATTATAATGATATTTTCCGGCTCAAATCTTTCCCGAGATATCCGCACACGCTTTCATTGCCTCAATAACTGCGCTTCGGAAGCCTTTTTCTTCCAGTATCCTTACCGCCCCGATGGTCGTGCCTGCCGGAGAACAGACCATATCCTTTAATTCACCGGGATGTTTTCCCGTCTCCAGCACCATTTTGGCGCTTCCGTATACAGCCTGCGCGGCGAATTTATAGGCCTGTGTTCTCGGCATTCCCTCCATGACTGCGGCATCCGCCATCGCCTCAATCAGCATAAACACATACGCAGGTGAGCTTCCGCTGACAGCTACGACGGCATCCATGATCCTCTCGGGAACAATCTCCACTTTCCCGAATGCTCCCAAAATCTTCAGAGCGTATCCCAGCTCTTCGTCCGTGACGAATTCATTAGGGCATGCTGCTGTCATGCCTTCCCCGACCATAGCCGGAGTATTAGGCATAGTACGGATGATCTTCATCTCCTTTCCGAACTGTTCTCCCAGCCATTTCAGCGTTTTGCCCGGAGCGATTGTAATGACGAGCTGCTTTTCTGTCATACTATCCCGGATCTCTGCGATCGTATCAGCGTAAAACTGGGGCTTTACAGAGAGAACAAGCACTTCCGCCGACGCCGCCTCTCTGTTGTCCGCCGTCACACAGATACCGTAATTGTCTTTCGCGTTCTGTCTGCCCTGCTCACTGATATCAGAACCGATAATCTCATCCGGTCGAAAGATGCCTTTATTAATGAGACCGCTCATAATAGCGCCCGCCATATTTCCTGTACCAATAAATCCAATCTTCATATCCACGCCTCCCTTAAATACCTGAACTGTCAGCTGAAGCTCTGCTCCGTCCTCTCTATGATCTCGTCCTGAAGCGGTTTATCCAGATTTCGGAAAAAGTCGCTGTACCCTGCCACGCGGACGATCAGGTCTTTGTAGTCCTCGGGATGTTTCTGTGCATCGATCAGAGTCTGACGGTCTACCACATTAAACTGGATGTGATGCCCGTCCATTGCAAAATAGGAACGGATCAGGCTTGCCATGTTGTTCAGTCCCGTTTCTCCTGCTACAACATCAGGAGTAAATTTCTGGTTCAGAAGTGTTCCGCCTGTCGCCAGATGATCCATTTTGGCACAGGATTTGATCACCGCTGTCGGGCCGTGCGTATCTGCTGATTTTTCGGGAGAAATCCCTTCCGATACCGGCTTATGTGCCTTTCTTCCATTTGCCGTTGCAAGGATAACGTCTCCGAAATATACATGACAGGTGGTCGGCAGCATATCAATCCGGTACTCTCCTCCCCTCATATTCGGGCGGCCTGTGATCGTGCTTCTGTACAGCTCAAAGATATCCTGCATGATCTCGTCTGCGTAGTCATCATCATTGCCGTATTTCGGGCTTTTGTCATGGACCATATGATAAATCGCATCGTACCCTTCAAAGTCGTGCTCCATGGCTTCGATCAGTTCCTCCATGGTAAAGTTCTTTTTGTCATAGACATTGTATTTCACAGCGGCGACACAGTCGGTGACCGTTCCGATGCCTACACCCTGAATATAGCTGGTGTTATATCTTGCGCCTCCCGCATTGTAGTCTTTTGCGTTGGAAATACAGTCATTTGTCACAACAGACAGACAGGGAGCCGGCATATCCTCGGCATACAGTTTCTCTATCACGTTATTTCCCCGGATCTTAACATCTACGAAATACTCCATCTGCTTCTTAAATGCAGCCCACAGTTCGTCAAATGACTTAAAGTCTTTTGCTTCTCCAAGCTTAAGACCGATCTGCTTGCCGCTGTACTGGTCATATCCGTTGAACAGCGTCAGCTGAAAAATCTTCGGAATATTCAGATATCCGGTCAGAATATAGGCTTCGCTTCCCCATGCGCCTGTCTCCACGCATCCGGATGAACCGCCGCGTCTTGCATCGGACAGCGACTTTCCGGCATTTACCAGCTCCATGATCTGGGCTTCTGTATTATAGAAAGCCGGCTGTCCCCATCCTTCCCGGGAGATCTCACAGGCCCTCTTCAGGAATCTTGCAGGAGTCTTTTTACTGATTGTTACATTGGAATTCGGCTGAACCAGTCTCATATCATCCATGCAGTCCAGAATCAGGTAACTCACTTCATTTACGCCGTTGCGTCCGTCCGGAGTGACACCTCCTGTATTGATATTTGCAAAATCTGTGTAGGTCGCGCTTTCTTTCAGTGTAATACCTACTTTAACAGGTGCCGGCTGGTTGTAGAACTTCACCCACAGACACTCCAGAAGTTCCAGTGCTTTCCTGTCATCCAGAATGCCCGCCTCCACATCTTTTCTGTAATACGGATACAGATGCTGATCCAGTCTTCCCGGACTGAATGCATCCCACGGATTGAGCTCAGTTGTGACTGCAAGATGGGTAAACCAGTACAGCTGGATTGCCTGCCAGTATGTCTGAGGCCTGTGTGCCGGAACCACTTCCAGATTTGCAGCGATCTGAAAGAGCTCGGCCTTTCTCGCCTTGTCTGTTTCTTTTTCCGCCATCTCAAGAGCCAGCTTATGATAACGTTCCCCGAGGATCATAACAGCGTCGCAGGCAATGTCCATTGCTTTGAGTTCCTCACATTTATCCAGAGCCTCCGGATCATTGAGGTAATCCAGTTCATCCATTGTCTTTTTGATCTTTTCTTTGTAATCCATGTATCCGGTGGTAAATACCTGTTCGCCCCCGCATGTATGTCCGGGACCTCTCTGCTCCATAAACTCGGTAAACATTCCCGCCTCGTAGCAGTCATGCCACTGGGGCGTCATTCTGGAAAGCAGTTTTTCCCTCATGCTTCTTCCCGTCCAGTAAGGAATGATCTCCTCTTTCTGGAGTCTGCGGTCCTCCTCTGTCGTTTTGAAGGATACCAGTTTTCTTTCGCTCATAACAACCATGTCTTCTTCACTGTGGCAGCAAAGTTCCGGGAATGTAGGCGAAGCCTGAGGATCCTTTCCCTTCTCGCCGACAATCAATTCGCCGTCGCCGAGATACAGTGTCTTTTTCGAGAAATACTCTTTCAGAGTCATGGCTCTCATAACCGGAATGGAATATTTGCCGTCATTTAATTTGTAAAAATCTGTCTCAATCTTCGCTCTTTCCAGATCAATGTGGACCGGTGTATTCACACTGATCTCTCTGAGTTTCCGGATTCTTTCATTCATTCCCCGTGATTTTCCCATCGTTTCAGCCTCCTGTTTTTGTATTTTTAAAGCCTGCGTTGATAAACAGAGCGGTCAGCGCTTCCATCTCTTCTTTGTCCGGAGCGTGCAGGTCAGTACCTTTATATGCTGTATCCAGTTTTCTGTATTTTCCGCTTCCTGTATCATGGTAAGGCAGCAGATTGATCTGGATCGGATGAATGTCATGTTCCTGAAGAAACGCTATGATTTCCTTCATACTCCGCTCGTCCCCATTCACTTCTTTCACTGTGGGGATCCGGACACAGATCCCGGCTCCGTCATGTGCAAGCCGGACCAGATTCTCAAGGATCAGCCTGTTATCCACTCCCGTATACTTTTTATGGAGCCCCTCATCCATCACTTTTACATCATAGAGAAAGACATCCGTATACGGGAGAATCTTCTGAAATCTTTCATAGGGAACATAACCGCAGGTGTCTATCGCAAGCGGAATGCCCTGCCGCTTCAACTCCTTTGCAGCTTCAAGGATAAAATCCATATCCATGGCCATAACCTCGCCGCCGGAAAAAGTAACTCCTCCGCCGGACTCTTCATAAAATATCTGGTCTTTCAACAGTTCGGCGGTTAATTCTTTCACGGTATATTCCCTGCCGGCGATTTCACGCAGGTTCAGGACACATACTTCCGCGCATGCGCCACAGGCAGTGCAAAGCTTTCTGTCGGTCCGCGCTGTCCCGTTTTTTAACGATACAGCTTTTTGGGGACAGACCGCAGCACAGGCACCGCAGCCTGTACATTTCTCTACGCTGCACAAAAGCTCTCTGCCTCTATTCTGGGCTTCCGGATTATGACACCAGACACATCGAAGCGGACATCCTTTGAAAAATACAGTAGTACGTATTCCTTCTCCGTCATGGATACTATATCTTTGTATATTTGTAATCAGGCACATTTTCCTGTCTCCTCTGTGTTATTCAGCATATATTTTCTTCTATCACGGGAAAATGCCTTTTAATTTCTCCGCATATACCAGTTTTTTCAACGCGACAATATACGCCGCCATACGATAAGAACAATGATGCGCTTCTTTTTCATCAAGAATATTCTGGAAAGACCTTGACATCAGTTTCTCCAGCATCTCATTCACCTGATCTCTGTCCCATGTTAATTCCTGTATATTCTGCACCCACTCAAAATACGAGACAATCACTCCGCCGCTGTTCGCAAATATATCCGGTAAAAGAGTTATCCCTCTCTCATCCAGGATCTGGTCTGCTTCTTCTGTTGTCGGCCCGTTTGCCGCCTCTACCACATAAGAACAGTTCAGCTTGGCCGCATTATCTGCGGTTATCTGATTTTCAAGGGCTGCCGGGACAAGGACATCACATTTACAGGTAAGCACTTCTTCGTTCGAAATGTGTACAACGCCTTCAGCATTATAATCTTTTATCATTACATTTCCCTGCTCCAGAAACGCTGAGACAGCGTCCGCGTCCAGTCCGTCCTCGCAGTAGATACCTCCCGAAATATCACTAAGCGCCACTATCTTTGCTTTTCTGTGATAGAATATACGCGCTGCATTTGCGCCTACATTTCCCATCCCCTGAATTGCAACCGTGGTATCCTCAAGTGTTCTGCCGTCCAGCGCCAGAATCAGTTTCGTACTGATAACAACTCCTCGCCCTGTTGCAGAATTTCTGCCTCTGGAACCGCCTAGTTCAATCGGTTTTCCTGTTACCACTCCCGGACACGGATGTCCTTTCAACTGACTGTATGTATCCAGTACCCACGCCATTGTCTGAAAATTTGTATTTACATCCGGAGCCGGAATATCCGTATCCGCTCCTATGATCGGCGCTATGGCAAAAGTATAGCGGCGTGTAAGAGCGCGAAGTTCGCGTTCGGAGAGAGTCGACGGATCTACCTGGATTCCTCCTTTTGCGCCGCCATATGGAATATCTGCCACAGCGCACTTCAGAGTCATCCAGGTGGCTAGAGCCTTGACCTCATCAAGATCGCAATTCTGATGAAACCGAATACCGCCCTTGAACGGACCGCGTATATTAGAATGCTGTACTCTGTAGCCTTCGAATACTCTGACGCTTCCATCATCCATTTCCACCGGAAGATAGACTTTTGTCTCCCTCTGCGGATTTTTCAGTATCTCAAACATAGATGTATCAATATTTCCCAGTTTCATGGCCTTTTCCATAACATCAATCACGTTCTTATATGGATTATATGTGTGTCTCATATTTTACCTCCGATGTATCTGCACTGCTGCATATCACCAGCGCACTTATTACAAGTACAATTCCCGCCGCTTCCGGCAGCGTAATGCTTTCATGAAAAACTATGATTCCGAGTACTGTAGCTGTCACAGGTTCTATCGATGCAACGATCGACGCTTTACTGTTTTCTGTATATTTCAATCCGATCGTGTAAGTCAGATAAGGAACAACTGTACAGAGAATGCCGAATACACAGCTGAACGCAAACATATCCGCACTCTGAAAAGCTGTCGATATAACACGCTTCCCGTCACTTAACAGAAACGAAGCTGCCGCCGCAATAAAAAAGGTATAAAATGTTATCGTTAAAGAATGATATCCTCTCTCCAGCGCAAACCTGCTGAAAATGGAATACAGTGCATATCCTAACCCCGCTCCAAGCCCCGCAAGCAGCCCGAATCCTGAAATTCTGCCTGCATCGGTGATTACTCCTGTAACAAGCACGCATCCCGCTATTGTCATAACCAGCGACAGTATTTTTCTTCTGGTCATTTTTTCACCAAAAAGGAGATACGAAAGTACCATTACTATGACCGGCGCCGTATAGAGCAGAACTGCCGCAACGGACAGGGAAGTCAGCGTTATGGCCTTAAAATAACACAGATTAAAAAACACGATACTGCATATTCCCGTACCTAAAAAGCACCACAGATCACGAAGACGGATCTTCAGAAGCGGCCTCTGGAAAAGTATCATATATAAAAGCAGTACGATAAACGTCACAATTGCACGCAGAGCAACGATATCCATTGATTCAAGCCCGATGCCGTTCAGTTTTCTGACGAAAAGTCCCATGCATCCCCACAGCATTCCGGCAATCAGAATAAGCATCAGTGCAATTTTTTTCAATTTACGGCACCTCCTATTGCATTCCGGTATTATGTTCCGCTCAGCATAGATCCGAGATAAACCGGTATAATCTTCTGACCCTTCTCCACAAGACTTTCTTTTCCGCCTTTCACACACCAGTCATAGATCATACCCCTCTCCAGTGAGGCGTAAGTTTCAGCCGCCGCCTCTGCTGTCTCATCAGTCCGGAATTCCCCGCTCTTCTGTCCTTCCTCGATAAGCTGCGGAATCAGCTTATAATAAAACCGCTCCTTATTCAGCATTTCCTGCCGCTCTTCCGGCATATTGACATAAATATGTGTCACCAGCTCAAAAGGAACTTCCTTCTCGATCAGTGTAAACAGTTCTTTATTAAGATAGATCAGTTTTTCACGGACTGACAGTCTCGGGCTCATGGATACCATGAGCTCTGCATATTTTCTGTCGAACAGATCGCCCAGTGTATGTTCCAGATCATCCTTCCGGGTGAAAAAGCGGTAAAATTCGTCTTCCGATACTTCTGCAAGAGCAATCACATCTGCTATGCCGGTCTGCTCATACCCCTTCTCACGGAACAGTTTCCATGCAGCCTGTACGATACGGCTGCGCGGGTTTTCCTGCTCTTCCTGTGTCCGGCTTCCGAGAAGGAAACCGTTTCTAAGCGGATCCTGACTGTCAATGATCCATTCATTAAATCCGGTAATATAGGCGCTTCCGGTAATCTGCGGTATAATGCCCTTTCCTCCCGCGATATCCACTTCACCCACCGCTTCCCCGCGAAAGACAGAGCCCGTAATACTTTCATACAGGAGTCTTTCGTGCAGCTTCAGCTCGCCTTTGGCATACAGTGACGCTAATTTGGCGCTTGTGCCTGTACCGCAGGGCGAGCGGTCCGCCTGCGCACTGCCGAATATCACACAGTTTTTCATATCGGCATTTTTGCAGTCCGTGTGCGCGTAAAACTCCACAAGGTCGACACTCGTAATATCCAGATACGGATGTCTGACCGTCACCGTGGCGTTGATCTTATCCCTCAGTTCCATTCCCAGATCTGTAATCTCATCAATATTCTCTGTCTCCAGCGGAAGACTTATCTTCTCCGCATCTACAAGGGCAAAAAAAGAACCGCCGAACGCGATATCACAGTGGACTTTTCCAAACTGCGATGTCTGCACCGTGACATCCTCTTTCAATAGGAATGAGGGTACGTTCAGGATACTGACCTCTACCGCCTCTCCGTCCACTACATGCACCTTTGCACGGATCAGACCGCTGGGTGAATCCAGCACCACTTCTGTATATGGCTCCCTTACATCTACCATCCCGGTTTCTACCAGCATAGAAGCTGTCCCTATGCTGCCATGTCCGCACATATTGAGGCAGCCGCCGCTGTCCATAAATATAACGCCGTAATCTGCCTCTTTGTGTACCGGCTCCGTGAGCAGAGCGCCAAACATATCCCTGTGCCCCCGGGGCTCCAGCATCAGCGCTGTGCGCAGGAAATCATAATGATCCATCAGATATTTTTTCTTGTCCATCATGGTTTCGCCATGTAATTCCGGGAAGCCGTCATAAACGATCCGGGTCGCCTCGCCCTCTGTATGTGAATCAATGGTTTTTAAATGATATGCATATTTCCGCACCCTCGGACATTTCATTCTTCCGCCTCCTTTTCCGGAGCGCCGTCTGACGTCTTCCGGGGTGCTGTCAAAAATCCGGTGTCTTCCTCACCTCCGAATTTCTGGCGGGCAATGGTGGCAAGTGCCTGAGCGGTTCCCTCTACTTCCAGAAGTGCGCTGTTGATAATGATATGTTTGTGCTGAGGATCTCCCGGCGCATATTTCGCAAAATGCTTATGATATGCATATCTCGCCCGGTCTACTTCGCGGATCATTCGCTTCGCTTCATTTTTCTCCATTCCCAGCGGTCCCACGCAGTTTGCCAGCCGGTCCGCATACGGAGCATAGATATAAATATGAATGGCGTTCAACTCGTCTTTCAGGACATAATCCGCACAGCGGCCTACAATGATACAGGAGCCTTTCTCCGCCAGCTCGTGGATGATCTGCGTCTGTGTAACAAAAATCCGTTCCTGCTGTTCCGGGGAATCTGTTCCCAGCGGCACCAGCATTTTCCAGAAACTGGATCTTTTCTCTTCCTTGCTGCTCAGAGTCGATACAGGCAGATTCATACGCTTTGCCGTCGCCTCCACGATATCCCTGTCATAGTAATTAATGCCCAGCAGCTGGGACAGTCTCTTTGCAATCGGTCTTCCCAGACTGCCGAACTCTCTTGTTATTGTAATAACATACTTCTGCATTGCCTTACCCCCTGTTCTGATATGATAAGTTGATCTATGAATTCAGGAAACGAGAAAGGAATGCTTTTGTACGCTCTTCCTTCGGATTTTCCAGTACTTCCTGCGGCGTCCCCTCTTCCACCACATAACCGTCGTCCATAAAAATAACTTTGTCGGAGACATCCCGTGCAAATGCCATCTCATGGGTGACCACAACCATAGTCATACCTTCTTTTGCAAGATCTTTCATAACGTTGAGCACCTCTCCGACAAGCTCCGGGTCCAATGCGGATGTCGGCTCGTCAAAAAGCAGCGCCTGAGGCTCCATAGCCAGCGCTCTTGCGATGGCGACCCTCTGCTGCTGTCCGCCGGAAAGCATTGCCGGCATCGCTGAAGCTTTGTTTTCAAGCCCTACTTTTCTCAGAAGCTCCATGGCCTTTTCCTCTGCTTCTTTCTTATTCTTATGTTTTGTCAGCACCGGAGCAAGCGTTACATTTCCAAGGACCGTTTTCATAGGAAACAGGTTGAACCGCTGGAAGACCATGCCTACTTCCTCACGGAAATCTCTCAGCTTTATCTCTCCTCCCGTAACGCTTTTCCCTTTGTACTCGATATCTCCTGCCGTGGGGATTTCAAGCTGGTTGATACACCGCAGCAAAGTGCTTTTTCCGGAGCCGGAAGGCCCGATGATGCACACTACCTCGCCTTCGTCCACATCGATATTGATATCTTTGAGGACCTCAAGATCGTCAAAATTTTTCTGTAGATTTCTGATTTTAAGCATCATATCACTTACCCCCTGATCTTATGTTCTACCAGCTTCTGCAGAATGATCAGAATCGAGATCAATACAAGATAAAATACAGCGCCTGTGGTATAAGCTTCAATCGTTCTGAAACTGATGGCTGCATAGTTCTGGATCTGTTTTGTTATCTCATTTACCACGATCACAGACAGCAGAGCCGTATCCTTTACTGAAATAATAAACTGGTTAAAAAGTGCCGGGAGCATAGAACGAAACGCGGGCGGGATAATGATATGGAACATTGTCTGCGTAGGGGTGAGTCCCAGCGAAAGCCCCGCCTCTCTTTGTCCCGGGTCGATTCCTTCCAGTGCACCTCTTACGATTTCTGCTATAAAGGCTCCCGAGTTGACTGTAATTACAATAATACCGGCTGTGTTGCTGCTCAGATCCACGCCAATGAGTTTCGGAACAACATAGTACACATACAGCGCCTGAACAATAAGAGGTGTCGCACGTATGATCCATATATATACTCCGGCAATCGCTTTGAGGATCCTGCAGTTTGTCTGCAGTACAAAACCTGTCACAGCGCCCAGCAGGAATCCGAGAAGAATACCGACTACCGCGATATACAGTGTAACTTTCAGTCCCTGAAACAGCATGGGGAGCAATACGTTTAAAAAGCTCAAATCCATAGATGAATCCTCTCTTTCTATGTTACTCATCAAAGAAGCAGGTGACGCTCCGGCTTAACAGCTGAAGCATCCCTGCTCTTTTTCATCTTTTTTATTTCAGATTACTCCAGCCATGTTGAAGTCAGCTCATCTATTGTGCCGTTATCGGTCAGATCGGAGAGCGCCTGATTGAAAATATCCACAAGGCCGTCATTGCGTTCCGCCGCATCATTGGAAATAGCAATCGCATACGGTGACTGCCCCTGATTGAACTGATCTCCTACGACTTCAAGCTTTGTATTATCTGTTGTCTTTATGTAGTAATAAGCATTCGGTGAGTCCTGAATTACTGCATCGACCTTTCCCTGTTCAAGAGATTCATATGCAGTGGTGATCGTGTCATGTACCTCAAGACGGGAATCGTCCACTCCGTTATTCTGGCAGTACAGATGTGAGGCCGTTCCTTTTTCTACAGCGATCGTGTAGTCCCCGTCTATCAGAGTATCAATATCTGTAATCTCCTTTGGTGACGTCTCTTTATTGATCATAACTACCTGACCGGAATCACAGTATGTATCCGAGAACTGCATGACCGCTTTTCTTTCATCAGTTGCGCACAGGGCAGCCATGCCGAAATCAAGTTTTCCCTCTGCAAGAGAAGTTGTCAGCGCCGAATAATCCATTACCTGAACATCTCCGTCCAGCTCAAATCCAAGATAATCCTGAAGCGCTTTCTCCAGATCAATATCGAAACCGATCAGTGTAGTACCATCCTTATCATAGTATGTAAACGGGGCAAAAAGTGCTGTCGTTCCGAAGGAAAGTTTTACACCGTCCAGTGCTCCTTTGACCGAACCATCTGTGCCGGAGGATGAAGAGGAACCGCTGTCCTCTGCAGATGTTTTATCTTCGCTGCCTGTGCTGCTTCCTGATGAACTTCCACAGCCCGCTGCAAGTGTCATCACCATGGCTGTCGTCATCAAGATTGAAATTATTTTCTTTTTCACAATAGTTACCTCCTTTTGAGAATCATATGCCTCTATAAATGAAATAAACAAAAGGGACAGGCAACTGTCTTTTCAACTCCGTTGTCTGTCCCTTTCGATTATGCGTCTTATTTAAGCACAAAACCTTATATTTGTAAAATTAACTTTTTTCATACTGTCATGAGGATTTGTAATGTTTGTTCATAAATGAGTAAACTGTTACTGTCAGTTATACATTATGTCTGTACTCATAGGGCAGTACTTTTATCTGATTGTATCCCGGACAGTCGCGTACCCATTCCAGTGACTCTTTCACAATGGCAGTCTGCATCGGAATATTGTTCGGCTCTCCCGCATTGGAACCGATCGGCACATGCGGAGCCGTAATCCTCGGCGCCCCCTGCTGTCTTGCGATAGGCGGGAGTGCGGCGATCACACAGCAGCTCATCCCTGCCGCCTCGCAGCATCTCGTAACGATCGTGGCAGACCTGTGGCAGGTGCCGCAGCCGCCGGTACACAATACGATATCGACTCCCTGAGCTTTTAATTTCCGGGCAATCTCAGGTCCTGTCTCCTCCTTGAATTTTTCTACATTTCCGCCGCCGCCCATAAATGTATACGTCTCTTTCGGGAGAGAACCGATAAAGCCCTCTGCCACAAGCTCATGAAGACGGTCAATGGGAAACATAGCGTTCACATCTTTATTAATGTCCGAGTTGTCAAAACCGCCGTGTGTGACCATCAGCTCTGAGGACGGTGTATCGAACTCAATCGTCCGATAGGAATAATCACCGGATGTATTAAACGGCGTCTGGCTCTTTTTATGAATTCCTCCTGCTGTAATAAACGCCACCTTACATTCAGAAAGCGGTTTCTTTAATTCTGTAAATACAGGAACCGGTGTGACCGGCACAAAGATTTCGGACTGCATACCCTCTACTGTTGTTAATTTCATATTCATCCTCCTTGCATTCTTATATGGATTCCACAGGGATATCCCTTTTACCGGATATTTTCATCGGGCTGAAATAGAACTCCACATTCTGCCCTTCTTTTAATTCTACATCTGTAAATACCCACCGTCTGGGCACTGCTGCCGTACCCAGACCATCCATGATCTCTGCCTTAATGGCAGTATCATTTACTTCTGTGATTGTTCCACCGATTAAGCATGGTTCAAATTCGCCGTTTTTTATCGCACATGTATCATAATCATATGGATTTTCATTTACCTGAAGATAGCTGAAGTAAAACTGCATCTCTGTTCCGGCAGCAGGCTCTTCCTCTCCGGAGTTTTCCTGTGTTCCCCTTAAAATACATTCCTTAGGAACCGTAATAACGCCCAGACGGCCGTGCAGATGCACTTTTACCCGGTCTCCGGTTACTTCTTTCACCAGTCCACCCATCAGGACAGGATTGATGATATACTCTGCCCCGGCCATATCAGTGCATTGTCCCGGAATCTAACAGCTCAGTATCCGGAAGTCCAAGCAGCCTGTTGTTATTGTTAACAACTTCATTGTCCCACTTCTTCGGCGCGGGCTTGATCTCCACTCCGGCCATCTTGTTCTTCAGCATCTGGATCGCTCTTGCCGCCACCTCTTTTGTGACACAGGAACAGCCGGCTACATTGTTCTCAAAACCGCCTTTGTCCATATTTTCTTCGATCATGGCGTCAGCATATTTATTTCCTACTACAAGCTGCCCCTGATAAGCACAGAATGAGACGCCTACTACAGGAATGCCCCGTTTTCCCGCCTGTCCGATATGCTGGATAAAATCAATATGGTTATTTCCGAAGCCTTCTGTCGTAATGATACAGCCGTCAATATCCAGAGACTCCAGAAGAGACCCCAGCCTTTCGGAAACCCACATCTTCTCATCATTCACCTGAGGCGAACCGACGAAAACAACTCCTACAAGATCCATTTCACTGTCCGCCGCGAGCCCCTCTACAAGAGGTTCCCGGATATAGTGTCTGGTCATCTCTTTGGTGGCAGGTCCGATGCAGGTCAATGCATGGATAGAGCCGTCACGCACCTGATTCGGAGTCAGGATGATAGGTACGTTTCCGCAGTCCACGTTTTTCTGTCCGCCCAGAATACCGCAGGGTTCTGTCGGACAGATTACATTGTCATGCATGGCTCCCTGTCCCATAATTTCTTTTACAAGCACGACTCTCGGGTTACCCGGTCTGCGGACGTCTTCACACACTTCCTCACGCACTACTTCACCGTCATATTTCTTCAGTTCGTCCCGTACTGCCTGAATAATATAATCCTGACACTTATGTGCCGCAAACGGCCCCGGCCGTGTCATTCCGGTCTTTTTCTCGATCACAACATTGCAGCGGATGATAATATCATTCTCATCTGCGCATCCCGGATGACCGAAATACATTTTTTCGTCCAGATATCCCTCTGAGGAGCCGAACTCATGGATCTGTACACCATCCTCATCCACGCCTGTCAGCATGAATACAACGCCGTCCGCCACTTTTGTCACGCCGCTTCCAAGTTCGCCTTCAACTTTTGTAGCGATCGGGCAGATATCCATGATAGTCTCCGTGTAAATGTGCCTGTTATCCGGTTTGATCACATCAAGTTCGATCTTCTTGCACAGAGGATCTTCCTTAAGCGCTTTTTCGATAATATTTTTATCAATCGTAATCTTTCCGTCTTTAATGGAAGTCTCTGTCCCGATCTCCGCGTCTGTAATACGGATATGTTTCTTGATAAGGGTACGGATGACTTTCTTTTCACCGGCCTTTTCTTCATCCGGAACTGCAGAAGGGTCTGCTGCTCCTGCAGTTTCTCCGCCTGTACATACAGGTGCCGCCGCACCCGGGCCTGAAAACACAGGGATATCCATGCTCAAATGTTCCAGTTTTTCTGCTTTTCCGATCTCAATATGTATCATGCCGTTTCCTCCTTGCACTGCTTTGACCTGCGGAACCGGACCTGCGGGAGCACCAGTCTTCCCTTCTGCAGGTGCAGATTCCTCTTCCCCTTTATCCGCCTCCTTTGAAGCTGTTTCTGTTACTTCATTTACTTTGTCGACCATATCTTTGGTAATAGGAGTCAGGGCTTCCACATCGCATACAAGTGTGGAACCGATCACCTGCTCGATCTTCAGGCCGTCATCGCTCAGTTTCAGAAGACCGGCCTCCTCCATATCGTCAAACAGTGACGGATCTTCCAGATCTGCCGCGCTGATCACCAGTCCTTTCTGTCTCCTGCAGCAGAAGATCGCCGGATCTTTCAAATGCTGTTCCAGTGTTTCCTTTGTAATTGACATCTCATTTCCTCCATTCTTCTTTTCTATCTTTCTGTTATGTGTATCTGCTGTTCTGCCGATCGTACCGCCGGTATTTTGTCTATGTGTGGATCTTACGGATCAGTTTATGGTTCACTGCCCGGAGCGCTCCGTCCGTACAATGATAGACCGGTAATCCCAGTTTCGGGGCACACGACATCACAGTGTTGGTACAATCTGTGCAGTTGCTGATCAGAAGAGCCTGCGCGCCTGCTTTTTTAAGTGCCATTACTTTCTGTACCTGTCCCGGACATTTTCCCGGATTTTCACATTTCAGGCTGTTCTTTACCCGGTGTGCCTGCTTGCAGTACTCTGTACCGGCAACCTTGGAGCCCATACTCTGCGCAATCTCTTCCAGCCGTTCCCTGCCCGCGCCACATGCGCACACCAGAAGCCCCAGTTTCTCCGGCCCTTTCATAAAACATTCCGTCGCGATCAGACCGCCCGTAGTCTTTATGACCGGATCATCGGGCTGTATACGCTTGCCGGTAAAAGGACCGCCCATAATGATTTCCCCATATTCGTCCGCAAGCCCGCCTGCCATATCAAAGACGTCCCGTACGCTCATCCCGATGGGCACATTCTCAAAGATTCGGATCAGATCTGTATTTCCTCTCAGCTTTCCTGCAACAGTCATATCCTTGTCTATGAGAGGTTTTTTCAAATC
>DWWI01000067.1 GCA_019119745.1 Candidatus Mediterraneibacter gallistercoris
GCCTTCCTCACATACCAGTCATCTCTTTAAAGTCTTTCGATGCCTCGTCCCCATCTGTTTTCTGCTTTATCGGATTCGGCAGCCAGTCCGACAAAACTGAAAGTCAAAGAAAACGAAGGAAAGGGGAACCAGAAATTAATGCGGTTCGAATTCGAATCGGAAGATCAACAAAGCCTATATCGGCTGAAATAATGGGATCATAGTCGATGAAGTCGCTTCTTCTACCCGTTTGTATGAGAATTTTCGGAATGGGAAAGAAAAGAGCCGGGAGGCAGGTATTGCGTACGCACCGTTGGAGCAGCGTCGGCACTTAGAGCGCGTCTTTTGCGCTCTTATGTACCGTTACGCTGCGACCGAATGAAAATATGTGCGTTAGCAATATCTGCCTCCCGGCGGATACTTTATCAGTCCGAGAAATCGAAATTTCTCTACCACGACTGGAAGAATACGTTATCGCCTATTACGATGCCGTCCCTGTTGGCATATGGTGCATACAGGAAGTAGTAGCAGTCGGCCACGGCGGCAAGTCTTGCGCCGTTAATAGCGTCTTTTGCAACCCGTAATGAGAGGCTTGTGGGACCTCTGTCCAATACGGAGTCGAGACGGCCTGTCCAGACCGGTTCGAACTGACCGCTTGCATAGACAACTCCGCTGATCGAATTCGGAAATCTTGAGCTTTCAACGCGGTTCATGATAACGGTCGCTACAGCGAGTAAAGCGTCATAATTCTGGTATGCTTCACACTGAATGATAGCTGCGAGCAATGTGACTTCATCTGTCGACGCGTTGATCTCTCCACCGGTTACAACAGAATTATCATATCCTCCACCGGAACTGCCGCTGTGGGAACTTCCGCTGCCGGAAGTGTTTTTATTCGCGGATGCGGCGGCTTCTTTTGCTGCCTCTTCCTCTGCTTTTTTACGTGCGGCTGCCTCGGCGGCAATACGCGCAGCTTCTTCTTCTTTGGCCTTCTGCAGTCTTGACTGAACATCGGCGAGATTGGTAGAAGTAGCATCAGCCTTTGCCTGAAGTGCGGTCTGCTGCGTCTGAAGCTGGTCTTCAAGCTCTGTAAGTGAATCCTGCTGTGTCTGCAGTGTATTCTGCTCATCTTCGATCTGCTGATGTATATCTTTCAATTCATTAAGAGCATTGCGGTCATATTCACTGAGGTTTTCAATGAAGTCAGCTTTGTTCAGAAAATCTGACATATCTTCAGCAGAGAAGAGCAGCTCAAGCAGTGTTGCGTTCCCGTGCTCGTACATATATTTAATACGGGCTTTCATGTCTTCATACTGCTTTTCCTCATTTGCCTTTGCCTCTTTAAGTTCGTCCGATGTACGGGCGATCTCTCCGTTCAGCATCTCGACCTGCATCTCAGTAGTCGAGATCTCATCGCTCAGGGCGAGTATGTCCTCGTTGATCCCCTGGAGTTCGCTCTCGAGCGAAGAAGACTGATCTTCAAGGTTTTTAATTTCATCATTATCCGCTAAAACAGGAAAAACCGAAAGTACAATTGCGAGAGAACAGATCAGGGCAATTCCGGACTGTATCCATCGTTTTTTGTAGATTCTCATATGGTAAAATCCTTTCTTAAAATATGCGATATTAAGTTGCGAGTAATTATTATACTACAAATTGCGTTATTTGGCAAACTCTGATAGAATAAAATAAATGTAAAATAATTGCAGAATATTACTGCGAACAGCAACTGTGGAATCGGAGAAAAGTATGGAACATAAGATAAAAATGATCGGACTGGATCTGGACGGAACAGTACTTACGGAGAAAAAAGAACTTACTGTCCGGACGAGAGAGGCCATCAGCAGGGCGCTGGCACAGGGAGTTGTTGTTCTTGTCGCGACAGGGCGGCCGTGGATGGGCGTCCCGGAAGAACTAAGACACTTTCCCGGCATGCATTATGCGCTTACGTCAAACGGCGCAAGGATTATAGATACACAGACGGATCAGGTGATCGAGGAACATCTGCTCGGACCGGATTTGGCGCAAAAGGTGTTGGAAATATGCGGGAAATATGATACTCTACAGGAAGTGTATTTCGACGGACAGGGGTATGCGCCTGCTGATAAGATGAACTGTGTGGAGAAATATCACAAAAACCCCAGTATGTGTGAATATATGAGAAAGACACGGATACCTGTTGACGATATCAGTGAACTGGTAAAAAAAGAAAACAGGGGACTTGATAAAGTGCAGGCTCTGTTCGCGGATATGAATGAACGGAGAGCTGCGTGGAAGGAGCTGGAAGCGGAAGACGGTCTGGAACTTGTAGGGTCCTTACGGTACAACATCGAGATTAATGCTGCCGGCGTTAATAAGGGGAAAGGACTTGTGAATCTGGGGCGCATGCTGGGAATCAGACGCGAGGAGATCATGGCATGCGGCGATGGCGATAATGATATAGTGATGCTGAGAGAAGCGGGATTCGGAGTTGCCATGGCCAATGGTGAAGAAAAGGTGAAAGAAGCCGCGGATTACATTACTTTATCTAATGAAGAAGACGGCGTAGCAGATGTGATTGAGAAATACGTTCTGCTGTAGAAAGTATTTTATCCTAATTATTCAAGAGGAGGAGAATGAAATGTTGGATATATTAAAAGCGATTATCTTCGGTATAGTGGAAGGAATTACGGAGTGGCTTCCGATCAGCAGTACGGGGCATCTGATTTTGATGGAAGAACTGCTGAAAATGAGTCAGGGTGATGAATTTTTTGAGATGTTCCAGGTTGTGATTCAGCTCGGAGCGATTTTGGCCGTGATTGTGATCTACTTCCATAAGCTGAATCCGTTTTCACCGAAAAAAACTCAGAAACAAAAAATGCTGACCTGGCAGATATGGATCAAGGTGGTTATAGGATGTGTCCCGGCGGGCGTGATAGGACTTTTGTTTAATAAACAGATTGATAAATTGCTGTATCACTGGTATGTAGTGGCAATTATGCTGATCGTATATGGTATCTTATTTATTATAGTTGAAAATTACCAGAAAGATAAAACGCCCCAGGTGACAAAGTTTTCACAGCTGACGATCCCTATGATCTTAATTATTGGTGTATTCCAGATGCTGGCCTTGATTCCGGGGACTTCCCGTTCCGGAGCTACAATCGTGGGAGCTCTTATGATTGGCGTTTCCAGAAGTCTTGCAGCCGAATATACATTCTTCCTTGCTATACCGGTCATGTTTGGAGCAAGTTTTGTCAAGCTGTTAGACTTCGGGTTTAATTTTACGGCGATGCAGGTGGTTGTGCTTTTAGTGGGTATGATCGTTTCATTCGCAGTATCTATTGTAGCGATCAAGTTCCTGATGAGTTACATAAGAAAGAATGATTTCAAAGTGTTCGGTTATTACAGGATCGTTCTCGGAGTGATTGTATTTCTGTTTTTCGGTATTCAGGCACTGCTTGCCTGAACTGTTGTGCATAAATTTTCAATGCAGGGGTTGAAATTTACGCAAAACATGCTAAAATTAGTAGGATAATCTGCATGATTATGCAAATTGAAAATCAAATGGAGGAATGTAAACATGAAAAAGTTATTAGCAGCAGTCTTAACGGCGGCCCTTACTGTCGGAATGCTTGCGGGATGTGGCGGCAGCGACAACAGCGACAGCAAGTCAGGTTCTGATACAAGCACTGCTAAGACGGCAAAAGTTATTGATGTGGATCTTACAAATGAAGAGTATGCGTTCGGTATTGATAAGACACAGCCGGAACTTCTTGAGCAGGTGAATGCTTTTATCGCAAAGATACAGGAAGACGGAACGCTGGATGAGATTTTTGATAAATACTTTGGCGGCGGAGAGCCGACACCGGTAAAATCCGCAGCGCTGGATGAGTCAAAAGATCAGCTTGTAGTTGCTACGAATGCAGCGTTTGAACCTTTCGAGTACATGCAGGGCGAAAACTATGTCGGTATCGACATGGAGATTGCATCCATGCTCGCAGAGGAACTGGGACAGGAACTCGTGATCCAGAATATGGATTTCGATGCAGTATGTCTGTCAGTCGGACAGCAGAAATGTGATATTGCGATGGCCGGCCTTACAGTCAGCGAAGAGAGAAAAGAATATGTGACATTCTCAGATACGTATTATCAGGCATCTCAGAGACTGATCGTTCCGAGCGACGATACTACGTTCGATGATATGACGGATGCGGATTCTATCGCAGCGGCACTTGCTGAGCTGGATTCTTCCGTTAAGATCGGTGTACAGCAGGGAACGACAGGACAGAGCTATGTGGAAGGCAGCGAGGATCTCGGCTTCCCGGGACTTCAGGCAACATGCCAGCCGTATAAGAGCGGATCTCTTGCAGTGCAGGATATGCTCAACGGAAATATCGATTATGTGATCATCGATGCGGCTCCGGCGGCAGCAATCACAGAAGCAATCAACGAAATGCAGTAAACAGTCATTGCGGGATGTGAACTGTAACAGAGAGAACAGGACTTAAATTAAGGAAGGAAAATACAGGCATCAGAGGCAGCTGTCAGAGTTTATCAAAGATGCAGGCATTTTCCTTCTTTTGAGAAGGGACGGAAATGGGTAATTTTAGTCAGAAGATAGATAAGTTCATAGAGATATTTATAGATCAGAACGGCTATGTGAGAGTGGTGCAGGGGCTTCAGAACACACTTCTCATTGCGGTGTGCGGTCTGATCATCGGTATTCTGATCGGTACGATCATCGCGACCGTAAGGGTGCTGCCGAAATATAAAGTGCTTCCGAGAGTGCTGAACGGAATCTGCAGTTTTTATGTGGCGCTGTTCCGCGGTACGCCTATGGTGGTACAGCTCCTTGTGTTCTATTATGTGCTCCTGCCGATCATCGGATGGAACATCAACGGAGTTCAGGTGGCTATGCTTGTGTTCGGATTAAACAGCGGAGCCTACATATCGGAGATTATGAGGAGCGGTATTCAGTCCGTTGATCCCGGACAGATGGAAGCTGGACGGGCAGTAGGACTGAGCTTCGGAGCGAGTATGACGAAGATCGTTATTCCGCAGGCGGTGAAAAATATCCTTCCCACACTGGGAAATGAGTTTATTTCCCTGATCAAAGAGACGTCAGTCGTGAGCTTTGTCGGTGCGGCGGATCTCTATGTGGCGTTCAACTATATCGGAACAAACAATTATGAGTTCATGGTGCCGTATCTGGTGATGGCTCTGATCTACATTGCCCTCGTGCTGGTGATCACCCTGCTCATAAAATTACTGGAAAGGAGCCTGAAGAAGAGTGATAGACGTAATTAATCTCAGGAAAAGCTTCGGCGATCTTGAGATCTTAAAAGGAATCAATATCACGATCAACAAAGGCGATATCGTCGCGGTGCTCGGCCCGTCAGGTTCCGGCAAGAGTACATTTCTCCGGTGCCTGAACTGTATGGAGGATCCGACGTCGGGCAGCATTATATTTAAGGGCGTTGACATTGCCGACATGAAGGTCGACATCAATGTGCACCGCCGCCATATGGGGATGGTGTTCCAGCATTTCAATCTGTTTAACAATAAGACGGTGCTCCAGAACGTGATGCTGGCCCCGGCTTATCTGCGGTGCCAGGACCTGAAGAAAGCGAAGCGGAAGAACCGCATGATCCGTCTGAAAAATGTATTCCGCAGCCGGAAGGAAGACCTGATCCCGATCACGACGACGAAGGAGCAGATCAAAAGCGAGGCGAAGAAGCAGGCGATGGATCTCTTGAAGCGTATCGGGCTGGACGACAAGGCGGACGTCTATCCGTCCAC
>DWWI01000068.1 GCA_019119745.1 Candidatus Mediterraneibacter gallistercoris
TATTGCTCCCTCCTTTGTCTGTTTACTTTATCTATATTAAACTGGCCCCGGGACTGCACATGTGCCGGATTTAGGCATAAAAAAAAGAGCTGTTCCCCTTTGAACCCCCCTAAATCCATTTTCACTTTTCAGTTCCAGCTCATCGGAGCCGGAAAAAGAATATTTCATCCTTTCTCAGACACCTGCTTTCCTTCCGTTCTTTCTTATTAAATAGTAACTCCGGAAAGCTGACTAAATATTACGCCCCGAATCGAAATTTGTCAACATTTTCACAGAGTAACCCGCATGTCTTCCAAACGGTCAATTTTTACTTCATTTTGTCTTTTTTTCCAATATGCTCGAAATGAACTTTTATTGAATTTTCACGTGATTTTCGCGATTATCCGGCGCTCCGCAGAGTTTCTGTATCATTTTGTCTAAATTCACCGAAAAATCATTGATTATTTGTATGTTTCATACAATATCACATCTTTTCCCGGAATGTACAGCTATAAAAACAGCAATCCGGTATAAACCTTCCGGCGTTTGCGCTATAATATAGGAGAGGTGCATAAATGAACAGCAGAAAGCAATTAATATCAATATATTTTTCTTATAAATCCGACATCTTTTTCTTTGCGTGCGGCATACTTATGTTCTGCAGCGAGATATGGAAACAGTTTACCCTTACCTTCGCCATCGGCGGAGGCAGCTATATCTGGTGGTATTTTCCATTCCAGCTCTGCAGCATTCCAATGTACATCCTGCTTGCTTATCCGTGGCTGCGCGGCAGCAGCGCGCGAAAAACTCTTCTTATGTTTCTTATGTGCTACTGCCTGCTTGGCGGAATTGCCGTCTTCGCCGATACCTCCGGTCTGCATTACCCGCTGAAGGCACTCACCGTCCACTCATATCTGTGGCATATTCTTCTTATTATATTGGGGATCACGGCAGGGATCACATACATCCGACTGCTCCGTTCAAATGAAAAAAAGGCGCTGTTCTCCCGCACTCTCATGACTGCGTTCCCACTGCGCCCTTTTGTATACAGCTCACTTCTTTATCTTTCCTGCTGCCTGATCGCCGAGTTTCTGAACCTCTCTCTGGACAGATTCGGTACGATCAACATGTTTTATATAAATCCTGATTACCAGATGCAGCAGATTATATTCCGCGATCTTATCCCTGTTATCGGAAATACAAACACAATTCTGCTCTATATCGCCTCAACAGTCTCCGGAGCCCTCATCCTCTTTCTGTTCTGGAAGCTGATCTCACGGCTTGTCCGCTGAGCCGCTCTTTTTTGACTTTCTCCGCGCAGCTCTCTTGCGTACCACGGCTTTCACATCATCCCCGTTCTCCGCAATCTCTCTCGCGATCTTCAGAAAATCTCTGTCCTTAGCTTTTCTGCGTGGGATAAATCTGCCGACAATCCTGCCTTTCCCGCGATTTTTAACAAAAAAGAAACCGATAACGGAAAATACGGATGCGCCGATAAAATTGACGATCAGATCCTGCATTGTATCGATCAGGCCGATATCCAGATATCCGCCGATTCCCAAATCCCGGCCATTTACCACCGTCTCCGTAATATTACTGATCACATAAGGCACATTGCGTCCTTCCGGATCCAGGGTTACGGAGCGGAGCGCATGGATAACCGTATCTTTCTGCATATCATATCCGAGCAGCTGGTCCATGCCGAACTCAAAGAACTCCCAGATCACACCGATCGTCATTGAGAAGCAGAACGCAACAATCGCTGTAAATAACGGCGACAGATTGAACACAATCTTCTCACTCCGGTTCAAAAGATCTACCATAGAAAAACCGATCGCTGCCGCAAGGAAACCGTTGATCGTATGCAGCACCGTATCCCAAAAAGGAAAGACCAGGTAGAACTCACTGATTTCCCCCAGAATCTCAGCCGCAAAAATAAAAACCAGAATAAAGATTTCCAGCGTTGTCGGAAGTTCCACTTTAAACGTAACCTGTACAAGACTGGGCATGACCAGTAACAACAGTGTCAGCGCACAGAGAAACACATTTTCATAATTTCTGTTCAGCAGCTGAAGAACCAGCATTACGATCACAAGAATCCGCAGCGTGAAATACACGATAAAGGAGCTCCTGTGCTCGCGGAGTTCCATATACAGCGCTTCACCCAGATTGCGCATACGTCCGCCTGTCCGTTTTCTGTTTTTCCGTTTTTCTTTGTCATTTTGCCTTATATCATTAGTGTCACTGTTCTTTCTGTCCATATAACCGTCCTTTTCATCTCTTCAAAAAACGTATCGTGTATAGTATAACCACCCATTCAGAAATGGTCAATTCTTAATATTTTATGTAATTTTATTTATGTTTTCTGTAACTCACTTGCATATATTCCCTCAACCTAGTATAGTGAAGCCGCACACATATTAATTTACAGTTCACACACAAAAGAGGGGAATATGACAACGAAAAACAAAAGAAGATTATCAAGAAAAAGAAGAAGGCGCCGCGCGCTTCTTCTGCGGACCGCAGCTGTTCTGCTGCTCTTCGTGGTTCTCGCCGCGGCAGGAATATCCGCATACCTGTACACCCATCCGGTCAAGCTGAGGGATACGGTTATCAAACATGAGCTGATGACGCCGTTTGATCCGTGGGATAATGTAAAAGACCTGTATTTTGCCCACAAAAAGGATGTCCACATCCAGTCAGACGCTGATGTGGAAAAACTTGGGGATTACCCGGTCACTTATACATGCCGAGGGCACAAATATAAAGCTACTGTCAAAGTAGAAGACACAACGCCTCCTCAGCTGGAAGTAAAGCCTTATACAACAGATCTCGTAGAAAAGATCACGCCGGAAATGTTCGTAAAAGAGGTCAGCGACTGTACCGAGACAACTGTACATTTTAAAGACCAGAAAGCATGGGATAAAGAAGGCACCTACGATGTACAGATTGCCGCTGTGGATACTTCCGGAAACGAAACGGTGAAAACAGCAGAACTGACCCGCAAAAAGGATGTCACGCCCCCTGTGGTACAGGGCGCCGACAATGTGGAAGTACTTCAGGGAAGAACGGTAGATTTCTCTGATGGTATCACGGTAACCGATGATATGGATCCCGACCCGAAGTTATCTGTCAATTCCGATCAGGTGGATTTTGCCACTCCGGGCACCTATGAAGTTAAATATACAACAAAAGACCGCTCCGGAAATGAAGAGACCACTATCCGTAAAGTCACAGTCAAAAAGGACCGGGACTATGACCGGAAAGTCGTCTATCTTACATTCGACGACGGCCCGTCCTCACACACGGACAAGATTCTTGACATCCTGAATAAATACAATGCGAAAGCCACTTTTTTCGTAACGGGGAACAACCAGAAGCATAATGATGTACTCAAGCGTATCGTCGACCAGGGAAGTGTTGTTGCCCTTCATACATATACACATGATTACGCAAAAGTCTACGCATCTGAAGAGGCATATTTCGACGATCTGCAGAAGATCTCGGATATGGTAAAAAAAGCCACCGGAGTCGAATCAAAACTGATCCGTTTTCCCGGAGGGTCAAGCAACACTGTCAGCGCACAGTACTGTCCCGGTCTTATGACAAAACTGACCAAGGACGTGCAGGAAAAAGGATACCAGTACTTCGACTGGAACTGTGATTCCACAGACGCCAGCGGGAACAATATCCCCGCAGAGACCCTTGTTAAAAATGCCACTTCCAGCACTGCCCAGCACATAAACATATTGATGCATGATACCGATGCAAAGGGCACGACCGTGGACGCTCTGCCGGATATCATCAAACATTACAGGAGCCAGGGCTATGCATTCGAGGCACTGACCATCGATTCCTATCCGGCGCATCACGCAGTAAATAACTGACTATAAAACACATAAAATTCATTATCTAAGGAGCCTGTTTCTATGTCGAATCGGATTCAGGCTCCTATTTCATATCCTGATCCTGTCTTCGGAAAATCCTGCTTTCTGACACTTGCGGGAGATCTGCGTTTCCTGCTACACTATACACTATAAATTGTTACCACTTAACAGAATTCCGAGGTAATATCATGAACCATCCGTTTGATTACGAAATCATATACAGCAACCGGAAGACCATCGCGATCCAGGTAACGCGCGATGGCCGTGTCCTCGTGCGCTCTCCCAGGCACTGCACCCGTTCCTATATTGATACTTTTGTCTCTAAAAATGAAGACTGGGTACTGAAACATCTTGCCCGCGCAAAAGAGCTGGAAGAGCAGAAAAAAGCCGCTTCTTCCGCGCATCCGCCGCTCTCTGCAAAAGACCGCAGTCGCTACATTGAAATCGCAAGGGATATCTTCACCAGAAAGACCGAATATTATGCCCGCATTATGGGCGTCTCCTACGGACGCATCTCCATTCGCGAGCAGAAAACCCGCTGGGGAAGCTGCAGCAGTAAGGGCAACTTAAATTTCAACTGGCGGCTTATCCTCGCCCCGGAAGAAGTACTGGACTATGTCGTTGTTCACGAGCTCGCTCACCGCAGGGAGATGAACCACTCAAAGGCATTTTATGCCATCGTGGAATCCGTGCTGCCGGATTATCGAGCGGCGCGGAAATGGCTGCGGGATAAAGGGCAGATGCTGTGGGAGATGGTGT
>DWWI01000069.1 GCA_019119745.1 Candidatus Mediterraneibacter gallistercoris
CTGCCTGTATCGAGCAGCTCCGGCGGGATCTCGCTGACAAAACGGGAAATATTGTTGTACTTTGTTTCCCCTCGCACCATTCTTTTCCGCGCGCAGGTCAGGGTCAGCTGCTGCTCTGCTCTTGTAATGCCTACGTAGCAGAGTCTGCGTTCTTCTTCCAGCTCTTCCGGGTCATCGCCCGTGATCGTCATATAGCTGGGAAAGAGTCCGTCCTCCATTCCCGCAAGATAGACATGAGGGAATTCCAGACCTTTTGCACTGTGCAGCGTCATAAGCACGACATAATCCTGATCTTCTTCCAGGCTGTCGATATCAGCCACAAGAGCTACTTCCTCAAGGAATCCGCTCAGTGTCGCTTTTTCTCCCCTGTCTTCACAGTCTTCCTCATAGGCTGCCGCCTTATTCAGAAGTTCCTCGATATTCTGCAGCCGGCTCTCTGCGTCTATCTCATCGTCCGCCTCAAGATTCTGGGCATACCCCGTCATATCCAGGATTTCATTTAACAGATCGGTCAGGCTTTCCTTTTCTGCCTGTCCTTTGAAATACTCGATCAGCGCTGCAAAGGAGTCCAGTTTTGACGCGCTGCGGCCTGCTCCGGGTATCATCTCCGGCGCCAGCAGTGCTTCATAGAAGCTGATCCCCCGCTCGTCAGCCGACTCCTGAATACGGTTGATCGTCGTAAGGCCGATACCTCTTTTCGGCACATTAATGATCCTGCGCACAGACAGGTCGTCCTGTCCATTGTCCACGGTCTTCAAATACGCCAGAATGTCCTTGATCTCCCTGCGGGCATAGAAATTGATGCCGCCCACGATCTTATAAGGAATATTCATGGCAATAAATTTTTCTTCCAGAAGGCGGGACTGTGCGTTTGTCCGATAAAGGACCGCGTTATCGTTATATGACGCTCCGTCCCGCACCTCTTTTTTGATATCCTCGGCGATAAATTCAGCCTCGTCATAGGCAGTATCAAACTGTCTTAAGCTGATCTTCTCTCCCTCGCCGTTGGCCGTCCAGAGTGTCTTGTCTTTTCTTCCTTTATTGTTGCTGATCACGCCGTTCGCCGCGTTCAGGATATTCCCCGTGGATCTGTAGTTCTGTTCCAGCTTGATCACTTTCGCGTCCGGATATTCTTTCTCAAAGTCGAGAATATTCCGGATATTGGCCCCGCGGAACTTATAGATCGACTGGTCGTCGTCTCCGACCACACAGAGATTTCTGTATTTTCCTGCCAGGAGGCTGACCAGCTTGAACTGAACGGTATTCGTATCCTGATACTCATCCACCATGATATAACGGAACCGCTCCTGATAATTCTCCCGCACATCCGGCTGTGTCTGGAGAAGCTGTACTGTCTTCACCAGAAGGTCGTCGAAGTCAAGCGCATTGTTCGCCTTAAGCTGCGCCTCGTACTCCCTGTATACCTTTGCGATCTTAAGCTGTGCGAAATCTCCTCCTGCATTCAGCTCGAACTCTTCCGGCACGATCATCTCATTCTTTGCTGATGAGATCACGGAGAGCAGCATTCTCTCTTTAAACTGCTTTGTGTCAATATCGACTTTTTTGCACACTGCTTTCATCAGCGTCTTCTGATCGTCTGTATCATAGATCGTAAAACGGCTGTCATATCCGAGCCTGTCTATAAATCTTCGCAGGATCCGCACACACATAGAGTGAAATGTGCTCACCCATATGCTCTCGGAACCGAAGCCCACCAGATTATCCACTCTCTGTCTCATCTCGCCCGCAGCTTTATTGGTAAATGTAATGGCAAGAATATTCCACGGATTGACTCCCAGTTCCTCAATCAGATAAGCAATGCGGTGAGTCAGGACTCTTGTCTTGCCCGAGCCGGCGCCCGCAAGGATCAGAAGAGGCCCGTCCGTATGCCGGACCGCCTCTCTCTGAGGTTCATTCAATGTATCATATATGCTCATTTGGTGCTCCTTATTCTGTAACTGTCAGTTTTCTGCAGAAATATTGTAAAACCTGTTTCCCGCCATATGTGGAAAACAGCTGTGACCGTAATTATAATATAGACGAAAGATTTCTGTCAACGCGACCATTCATCTATTTTCCGCTTGTCATCCGGTTTTCAATACTATATAATGAATACATTGGGGTGATAATATGAAAATCGATACAAATGATATACTGAACAGTATCCTTGACAGTCTCGACCATGTAGACTATATCCGTCCGGAAGAGATTCCTAATATAGATTTATATATGGATCAGGTCACTACATTTATGGACGACCATTTTGCTTCGACCAAACGTTACAGCGAAGACAAGATACTGACAAAGACGATGATCAACAACTATACAAAGAATAATCTTCTTCCACCGTCTGTCAAGAAAAAATATTCACGTGAGCATATGCTTCTTCTGATCCTGATATATTACTTTAAGAATATCCTTTCGATCAAGGATATCGAGACCGTACTGGAGCCGCTGCGTGAGAAATACTTTTCCGGGGACAATCCGGTCCAGCTTTCCGACATCTACAGCGAAGTCTGTGAGATGGAGAAGTCACGCATCGAACCTATGAAATCTTCAGTCAGGGAAGCATATGAAAAGTCTATGTCCGCATTTGACAGCGTACCTGAAGGGCGGGAGCAGGACGAACTCAGACTCTTTGCGTTTATATGCAGCCTCAGCTTTGACGTATATCTGAAAAAGATGATGATCGAGAAAATCATCGATGAGCTTGCCGCAAAGGAAAAAGACGAATAAAAAAAATAACAGCCGGGATTACGTCTGTCTATTACAGTTCCGTAATTTCCGGCCTTTTTTCCGTCTACTCTTCTTTTTCATCGGAATCAGATTTCCCGATCCGCTCAAACACCATGTCGTATCCGTCATTTCCATAATTGAGAGAACGGTTCACCCTGCTGATCGTAGCAGTAGACGCCCCGGTCTTCTCTGCAATTTCCAGATATGTCTTCTGCTCACGGAGCATTTTAGCGACTTCAAATCTCTGTGACAGCGAGAGAAGTTCATTGATCGTACAGATATCTTCAAAAAATATATAACATTCTTCTTTATTTTTCAGGCTGAGCACGGCTTCAAAAAGACTGTCAACAGCCTCTGTCCTTATTTTCTTACTCATATTACCCCTATCTCCTTTTCAACCGGTAGCATAAAATTTGTCTGAAGTATTATTTCTGTATCGAAATGTCCGAATCAGGAACCTCACTTCAGACTACTGTTATATTTTAGCACATTAAACTTTTAAAGTCCACCACTTTATTTTATGAAAATATCTTACAATGATTTAAAACAGTTCAGATACGGTTTCAGCTTTTCCAGATCAGTCGTCACCACAAGATCCTCAGGGAAATTGCAGTAGGCAAGGATCTCGCTCACATTGCAGAAATTGCCCGCATCCACATCCACATGGGCATCGCTTCCCGTTGTCACCGGCACCTCGTACTGCTTGCACAGGTCCAGCATAGTCAGAATATTCTCCCTTGTGCCGACCCTGCTGCTCGCCGGGCGCATGGAAGAGTTGTTGATCTCCAGAAGAGTGCCTGTCTCCTTTGCTGTTTTTACAAGTATCTCATAATCAAACGGAAATCTTCCGTCGTCCGGATGTCCGATGATATTGACGTATGGTTTCTTCATCACTTCCACATAGGCCCTGATATTTTCCTCAGGAGTATGGTCAGTCCCATAGCACGGAGTGTGCATACTTGCCACGACAATATCCATTTCCCTGCATGTCTCCTCCGGAATATCTATTTCTCCGTCCGGATTCATGATATTGACTTCCGCTCCCATCAGAAGCCGGACACCGTTGCACTCTCTCGGCACTACATCAAGATTCTGAAAATAGAAAATACCGCATGTTCCCGGCATTTCAGGAGCGTGCTCCGTAAGCGCAAGTGCCTGCAATCCTCTTGCTTTTGCCGCAGCTGCCATCTCCTTGATCGTGCTGTATGCATGGCCGCTAGCCAGTGTATGCGAATGTGTGTCAGCTACAAATTTCATATTCTTTCACCTCATGTTTTTCTAAAAATAATCCCTGAACATTATAGCATATTTCTTCCAGAATACAATTTTTCCGCCGGGAGAGAATAATAACCGAGGTGAAAAAAATTGAAAGATACAAAAAAAGAACCAAAAGAACTGATCGACGACTACGATTACCTTGCAAACGCGGCATCTGCCATGGACTTCACGGGGCTGATTCCGTCCCTGCCACAGAACGATGCGGAAATCGAATCCTACAACGATATCTGTCAGTTTCTTCCCCAGCCGAAATCTCGTGCGGATTCATCAAAATCTTATCAGAATTCCAGGAAATAATTCGACAAAACCGGTCAGATATTGCAATTTTTCATTGTTCTTACCCTCTCTTAATGTTATAATAAATTTGTTGTAAATTTTGTTCAACAAAAGAGAGGAGTATAAATTTATGAAGTGTCCAATATGTGGAAAAGAGCTTGAATTGCGGAACAAACAGATTGGCACCAATGAAAACGGTGATCCGATCTTTAATGAATATGCTATCTGCCGCGACTGTAAAAAACAGTGGAATCTTGATAAACAGCGCGCAAAACGTGCCGCTGCAAAGAAAGCGGCACAGGAAGCGTCCGCTAAAAAGGAAGCGCCTGCCAAAGAAAATGCCGCTTCCCGTGAAGTACCTGTAAAAGAAGCAGAACCGAAGAAAGAGGCTCCCGAAAAGAAGGCCGCGCCAAAACAGGCTGCGTCTGCCGGAAAAGCAGCGCCGAAAAAGAAAGCGCCTGCCAAAAAAGCTGCCGAAGATCAGGACGCCCCCGTCAGAAAAGCAGCGCCGAAGAAGAAGGCTCCGGCCGGAAAGGCTTCCGGGCAGGAAGACGAACCGGTAAGAAAACCGGCTCCGAAGCGCCGCCCGAGACCGGAAGCAGAGGCTTCCGCAGAACCGGCAAAGAAACCGGTAAGAAAGAGACACGCTGAATCTTCCGAACCGGAAGATGAAAAGCGTTACAGCAACATTCCTCCGGAAAAAGTTCGTACAAAACATGAAAAGGCAGCGCGTAAGAGCTACGGGGATATGCTGGAAACCGGTACGATCGATAAAAAAGCCGTTAATAAGAAGAAAAAGAAACAGCTGGAAGACGAGACCGGAGAGATCAGAAGAAACACACAGAATAAAAAATACGAAGAAGAACCTGATGAGTACGATGATGACGAGTACTACGATGATGAGCCGAGATTCCGTCCGATGCGTATCATTCTCGGTATCATCTCTCTGGCAGGCTTTGCTTACTTTATCTACAGAGGATTCGTAACCGGTCTGGCTGATACCTCAGAAGGCGGCGCCGTATCTTCCGGCATGACATTTGTGATCCTTGCGCTCTGCATGCTTGTATCCGCTCTACTCTACTTTATCATGCAGAAGAAGAATACGATCTTCGCGTTCCTTCTTCCGATGATATTCTATCTGGGAAGCGCCGTATTCGCGTTTATCCAGAGGGGCGATGACCTGCAGCTTCTTATCGCCGCAATCGCATGCGCCGTACTGGCTGTGATCTCTCTCATCCTTGCCATCACTTCACGTGGCGGCGGCTATGACGATGATGATTACGATGACGCGTTTGAAGATGATTATGCAGACGACGATTACGATGACTGATCATAAAAACTGAATACGACCCACAGGGATGCCGTAATGCTGCGGCATCTCTTTTTTTGCAATTGCAATGAGCCAGAAACTAAGCTGCGATACCGGATTGCACATTTTCTTTCTCCTCCACATATATTGTAAGGAATTTATTAAATGCAGATCATGGAGGAAATATGAAAAAGCGAATTTTGGCGGGTCTGACCGCCGTCGTTCTCTGTATCTCACTTTTTGTCGGCTGTTCACAGAAAACTGCGACTAATTCACCTGCTGCAGAAGACGATGCATCAGGAGAGACCACGGAAGAACCGGAGGCCGGGCCGGAACTGACACAGGTAACATTAAATGAAGTGGCTCATTCCATCTTCTATGCGCCTATGTATGTGGCGATTGAAGAAGGTTATTTCGAAGAGGAAGGGATCGATCTGGATCTCGTATGCGGATTTGGCGCGGATAAAACAATGACCGCCGTCATCTCAGGCGAAGCTGATATCGGATTTATGGGTTCTGAGGCGTCCATCTACACATATGCGGAAGGCGCTACGGACTACGTGGTTAATTTTGCACAGCTTACCCAGCGTGCGGGCAACTTCCTTGTGGCACGCGAAGAGATGCCTGACTTTAAATGGGAAGATCTGAAAGGGCATCTCGTGCTCGGAGGACGCAAAGGCGGTATGCCTGAAATGGTATTTGAATATATTCTGAAAGAAAACGGCATTGATCCCGAAACAGATCTTGAGATCAACCAGAATATTGATTTCGGTTCCACTGCTGCCGCATTTGCGGAAGGTCAGGGTGAGTTCACCGTTGAAAAGAATAATTTACTGCACCAATTATAATAAGTAGAAGATGATACAATATTCCACCCCGGAGTGATGACTCCGGGGTAAATTATTATTTCTGCTTATTAATCCACTGCTGGAGTTTCTTGATGCAAGGAGACGGTCCGCTGAATACACCGTCCTGAGTGCATCCAAGCCACTTCTGAATTGCCTTGATCGTCTTCGGTCCGATGTGGCCGTCCTGCGTAGCTCCGACCTT
>DWWI01000070.1 GCA_019119745.1 Candidatus Mediterraneibacter gallistercoris
TCTGAACAGCCTGATCGGTGTCATAGCCATCGCTATATTGTTTGCCACAAGGAAGTTTCTGTTTGCCGCTTTCGATGAGACTGAAAAGACCGTCTTCCGCTCTTCGCAGAAAGTGTATCAGATCAACCGGCTGTTCCATCTGGACATCCCCTTCAGTGACAAAGACGACACCCTGCTGGATGTCCTTCTCCAGAAAATGGAGGAAGACGATACAGAACCCGGCACAGGAGCGTGTGTGTATTTTACAGATCTCGGACTGCGGATCGCCAAGATCAAAGATGGAAAAATCACACGGATCGAAGTGATTCGTTCTATACATTGACGCTGTTACATGTTATAATATTTACATAATACATACACATATTTAACACATGTTTATGTAGAATATGAACAAAAAGGAGTTGAACAGTATGAATTTTATCATCAGTGGAAAAAACATTGAAGTAACACAAGGGCTCAAAGACTCAATCGAACAGAAATTAGGCAAGCTTGAGAGGTACTTCACTCCTGAAACAGAAATCATCGTAACCCTGAGCGTAGAGAAAGGACGCCAGAAGATCGAGGTAACAATCCCGGTCAAGGGAAATCTCATCCGCTCAGAGCAGACAAGTAACGATATGTATGTATCTATCGATCTCGTGGAAGAGATCATTGAGCGCCAGCTTCGCAAATACAAAAACAAGCTGGTTGCAAAAAATCAGGGACATCCCACTTCCGCGGCACCTACCGGAAGCATCCGGAAAGAATTCATCGATTCCGAGGAGGAATCTCCCGAGGATGACGAGATTCGAATCGTACGTACCAAGAAATTCGGCATCAAACCGATGTATCCGGAAGACGCCTGCCTCCAGATGGAACTTCTGGGACACAGCTTCTTCGTTTTCTCTAACGCAGAGACTGATGAGGTTAATGTAGTATATAAGAGAAAAGATGGTTCTTTCGGACTGATCGAACCAGAATTTTCATAATCCGTGTTCAAACAAAGCCGCCTGTGAAAACATGCTCCATGAAAATCTTATGAAGCACCGTTTTCACAGGCGGTCTTTTTATACTTCCCAGATTTCAACACCGTTCTCCGTCCTGGCGAACCAGCATTTTCCTTTTTTCTCCAGAACAGCCTGTCCGTTTGTTCCTTCAAGCACCTCTTTTGTAAATGATCCTTCTTCCTCTTCCGGGATAACTATAGAAATGACTACTTTATCTGTATAGGCCGTATCCAGAATATCCAGTCCTCTCCGACCGATCAGATACTGTATCTTTCCGAGTCCTGTATAATCCGTGTGAATGTCTAGTTTAAACGCTGAGATACGGGTAATAATCACAGTATCGGAAAGTGCGGCCGCCGCTGCCGAGGTATATGCGCGCACCAGCCCCCCTGTTCCCAGGAGCGTACCGCCGAAATATCTTGTCACAACAACAAAAATATCCGTCACCTTCCGCCCCCTGATCACTTCAAGGATCGGCTTTCCGGCAGTTCCGGCAGGCTCCCCGTCGTCGCTCATTCTCTCTGAGGCAGGGTTCCTTCCGATCACATAGGCCCAGCAGTGATGTCTCGCGTCCCAGTACCGCTTTTTTACTTCTTCCAGATAAGCAAACGCCTCTTCTTCACAGGAAACAGAATAAACTTCTGCGATAAATCGGGATTTTTTCTCCGTATACTCTCCTGTACCGCCTCTGTATACAGTATCATACCTGTCCATAAGCCCCTCCTTTCATTCCGAAAACATATTTTTAAGACTAACGTAACTATATTATCAAAAAATGTAGAAAATATGAAGATTTTATTTTTAACTTTATTTATATGCGCATATTTGATATAATCATGAGAGTTAAAAGGAGGATGTTATTCGTGAATTACGGGAAAAGAAACCTTTCCAGAAGAAAAAAAAGTATTTCTTCTAAAAAAAGAATGAAAAAGAAACGTGTAGGTGTACGGTTCTTTAAAGCCCTCATCATATGTATACTCCTCCTGGGAATCATATGTGTCATCGGAGGCGCTGTCTTTGCCAAAAAGATCATAGACAACACTCCCGCCGTTTCGGCCGATGATATACTTCCCCAGGGATATACGACTAACATTACTGATCAGAGCGGAACCGTGATGGAAACTCTGAAAGACTCCGATTCCAACCGTATTTACAAAACGTATGAGGAGATTACAGCCAATTCCGAATATCTGCCTCATGCATTCGTTGCGATTGAGGACGAGCGTTTCTACGAACACAACGGCATTGATCTTCAGGGAATTATAAGGGCCGGAATCGTGGGCATTGCCAATGGCTTCGACTTTACTGAAGGAGCCAGTACGCTGACACAGCAGCTGATCAAGAACAATGTATTTCCGGATTTTGTTAACGAGAATACACTCTTCGATAAGGTAGAGCGAAAACTGCAGGAACAGTACCTCGCCCTTCAGATTGAAAAAGAGATGAGCAAGAAACAGATTCTGGAAGCATATATGAATACGATCAACCTCGGTCAGGGATGTCTCGGAGTAGAAACAGCAGCCATGCGCTATTTCAACAAATCAGCAGCTGATCTGACCCTGTCAGAGTGTGCGGTCATCGCAGCGATCACGCAGAACCCGACCACCTATGATCCGGTGACAAATCCTGACAAAAATGCAAGCCGCCGGGAAATAGTCCTGGGCAACATGCTTGAACAGGGATATATTGATCAGTCAGAGTATGATGAAGCCATGGCGGATCAGGTATACGACCGCATCCTTGAGACTGCAGCTGTCACAGAAGATACCACTCCCTATTCCTATTTTACAGATGCACTTATCGAAGATGTAGTTCAGGATCTCATCGATGAAAAAGGGTATTCTGAAACGCAGGCATATAACCTGCTCTACAGCGGAGGTCTTACTATCAGGTCTACGCAGGACGCTTCGATCCAGAAGATCTGTGATGATGTGATATCTGATGAAGATTATTATCCCGCGAAGGAATACGGTCTCGACTTTGCCCTGACCATCCATCGTGCGGACGGTTCGGCAGAGAACTACAGCAAGGAAAATCTGGGAACGTATATCAGAGAGAACCATGATGACAGCAATCCTCTTGTCTTTTCCTCCAAAGAGGAAGCCGAGCAGATGATCGAAGAATATAAATCTACGCTGGGAATCGACGAGGAAGCCGGTGATACGGTTGATCAGAATTATACTATCACTCTTCAGCCTCAGGTTTCCTTTGTTGTCATGGACCAGTATACCGGACAGGTCAAGGCTATCGTAGGCGGACGAGGCGAGAAGTCAGGTAATCGTACCTTCAACCGTGCGACAGATGATCCGCAGCAGCCGGGTTCCTGTTTCAAGATTCTGTCTACTTACGCGCCGGGATTGAACGAAGGAAAGATCACGCTGGCAGATACAGTCGTAGACGAACCATATAAATACGAAAGCGGACAGGAAGTGCACAACTCTTACAAAGGTTATAAAGGAGCTACAACCGTCCGCAATGCAATCCGGGACTCAATCAATACCATTGCGGTCCGCACACTCACTGAGGACGTCGGACCAAAGACAGGATACGAATATCTGGAGAAATTCGGATTCACAACCCTTACAGATGCAGATATTACGCAGGCAATGGCTCTCGGAGGCATCACCAATGGTGTATACAATATTGAGCTTACAGCGGCGTTTGCGTCTATCGCAAACAGCGGGACATATACAGAACCGATCCTCTATACAGAAATCCTCGACCACGACGGAAATGTTCTGATCGATAATACGACTCCGTCGACGCACGAAGCCATCAAGGACTCCACCGCTTATCTTCTTACAAGCGCGATGGAGGATGTAGTCAGCAGCGGTACAGGATACGGCGCAGGCCTGAGCAATATGACGACAGCCGGAAAGACCGGTTCTACAGATGATTATGCAGACCGCTGGTTTGTAGGCTTTACTCCTTACTATACTGCAGGTATCTGGGGTGGTTACGATGATAATAAATCCATGGAAGGCTACGGTTCCTGGCATCTGTCCATCTGGCATGCAATCATGGAACGTATCCATCAGGATCTTGAGGACAAAGATTTCGAAATGCCGTCTTCTGTTGTACAAAAGACCGTATGTACACGGACCGGGCTTCTGGCAGTAAGCGGCTGTCCTTCAAGAACAGATTATTTCGACAAGGATACAGCTCCTACAGAAAGCTGTTCAGGACATGGAGGCTGGAGATATTCTGACAATGACTATAGTTCAGGTACCGATACCAATACCGGTGACACCGATGACAACAATACCGGCGGCGGTAATACCAGTGATAATACCAGTGGCGGTAATACCGGCGGTGACACTTCCGGCGGCAATACTGGCGGTGGTAATACCGGTGGCGGCAATACCGGCGGCGACACTTCCGGCGGCAATACCAGCGGCGGTAATACCGGTGGTAATACCGGTGGCGGCAATACCGGCGGTGGGGATGCCGGTGGAAGTACCGGCGGAGATACCGGGGGCGGTAATACCGGCGGCGGAGATGCCGGTGGTGATACCACAACAGAATAAAAAAAGAAAGAATCCGTTTCTGAAGTCTGCTGACTTCAGAAACGGATTCTTCTTTTTATAAACAGGCTCTGCCTATTAATTATGCATTATCCAGAACCAGCTTGGCAGCGCCGCAGATTCCCGCATCATTTCCAAGCTGGGCAAGAACAAACCTCACATTTTTATCCGCAAAAAACGCTCTTTCCATATACGGCTCTTTTATGTAGGGGATAAGCACTTCCCCGGCTTTCGACACACCTCCGCCAATCACAAATACGGCCGGATCAGTCACTGCCGCAAGATTAGCCAGACCATATCCCAGATATTTTCCGAATGTCGTGGCAATCTCCTTCGCAACCTCATCGCCTTCTTTTACTGCGTCAAATACATCTTTTGCCGTAACGTCCTCTTTATTTAAAATTGTAGGACGCATCTCCTGACCGAGTTTCTGCTTAGCCAGCCGTACGATTCCCGTAGCTGATGCATACTGTTCCAGACACCCTTTGTTTCCGCAGCCGCAGCGGTCCGTCTCTTCATAGTTCACACACAGATGGCCGATCTCGCCTCCCGCTCCATTTGCGCCTACAAGTATCTTGCCATCGATGATAATGCCGCCGCCAACTCCGGTTCCAAGCGTTACCATGATCATATTCTTCTCGCCTTCGCCGCCGCCTTTCCACATCTCACCGAGAGCTGCTACATTCGCGTCATTTCCTATATATGATGTAAGACCTGTAAGTTCTTCCAGTTCTTTCTTAACTTCCTTGTATGTCCATCCGAGATTCGCGCTTCCGTTCACCACTCCGTCCGCGGTCACCGGAGCCGGAACTCCGGCTCCGATCCCGACAATCTCGTTCTTATCCAGCTGATGTTCCTCGATCTTCTTTTCAATAGAAGCCGCAATATTCGGAAGGATTGCCTTTCCTTCCTCAGACGTATCTGTCGTGATCTCCCATTTGTCAAGAACCGTTCCCGACTCTTCGAAAAGCCCCATCTTTACCGTGGTTCCGCCGATATCCACTCCAAAACAGTATTTCATAGCTAAACTCTCCTTTCACTCCCTCTTTATTTTTGCTTTTTAGCGATGTTTTCCTGCACTCTCTTATAGAGTTCCGCAGCCGCATTATATCCCATCTGTTTCTGTCTGTGATTGACAGCCGCAGACTCGACAATAATTGCAAGATTTCTGCCGGGACGGATCGGTATACGATGACACACCACTTTGTTCCCAAGAAATTCCGTGTATTCTTCTTCCAGTCCGAGGCGGTCGTACTCTTTATCTCTGCTCCAGTCCTCAAGAGTAATTACAAGATCAATATTCTGGGTCTCTCTTACGCTCTGGACACCGAACATAGATCTTACATCCACAATACCGATACCTCTCAGCTCGATGAAATGCTTTGTGATATCCGGAGCAGTTCCGACCAGAGTCTCATCGCTCACTTTTCGTATCTCAACTACATCGTCCGTTACAAGACGATGTCCTCTTTTGATCAGTTCCAGCGCAGCCTCGCTTTTTCCTATTCCACTCTCACCCATGATCAGTACGCCTACGCCATACACATCGACAAGCACTCCGTGAATGGAAATACAAGGAGCCAGCCGCACGTTCATCCATCTTATGATCTCCGCCATAAAGTCGGATGTCTGTTTCACGGTATTGAAGATCGGGACGCCATACTTAACAGCTGTCTTAAGGAAACTTTCCCCAGGCACAATATCCCGGCAGAACACGATGCAGGGAATCGGATGCTGCAGCAGCTTTTCATATGTTTCCTGGCGCTGTTCTTCACTCAGAGTCTGAACATATCTGTCCTCCACATTTCCAATGATCTGTACTCTGTTTGAATCAAACCGGTCATAAAAGCCTGCAAGCTGCAGTGCCGGACGATTGACATCCGGTACGTTAACCTCCTTCTCAACCATATCAACTTCGGGTGTGAGATTTTTCAGATTCATTTTTTCTACGATCTCACTCAGTCTAATCCCTTGTCCCATAGATTCTCTCCTCACTTTCTCCTGTTCTTTTTATCATAACACTAATGAAAGAACTTGTATACAGATTCCGCCGCTTTTTCATTCATAGACGGTATTTTTGCCAGTTCTTCCACAGAAGCTTTCTTTATCTCATCAAGGCTGAGGTATTCCCTCATCAATGCTTTTCTGCGCGCCGGGCCGATTCCCTCGATATCATCAAGTATAGAATGCACTTGCCCTTTGCTCCTCAACTGCCTGTGATACTCAATAGCAAACCTGTGCGCCTCGTCCTGGATCCTGGTGATCAGCCGGAACGCTTCCGATGATCTATTGATTGGAATTTCTTCATTTTGATAGTATAATCCTCTTGTGCGGTGGTGATCATCCTTAACCATGCCGCATACCGGAATGTCAAGATGCAGTTCGTCAAGCACCTGGAGCGCCACGTTAACCTGCCCCTTGCCTCCATCCATCATGATCAAATCCGGAAATGCGGTAAACTTCCCGAGTTCTGCATTTTCCTGTCGTTCCCGCAGTCCGTGGGTAAAACGCCGTGTTAATACTTCTCTCATACTGCCGTAATCATCTGCACCCTTGATCCCTTTGATCCTGAATTTGCGATAATCATTTCTCTTTGGGCGGCCTCTCTCATAGACGACCATGGAGCCGACAGACTCAAATCCGTTCGTATTTGAGATATCGTAGGCTTCCATCCGGACGATTCCGTCCAG
>DWWI01000011.1 GCA_019119745.1 Candidatus Mediterraneibacter gallistercoris
CATACTTTGGACACAATTTCTGTCTATACTATGAATCAGATAGTTGATAAAACAACTATCTCCCCCCTCATAAAGTATTGACATCCCGGGGAACCGGGATGTCGCACTTTACTCTCATTCCTTTAGATAACTATAAAACCACGAAAAACCGTCCTGCCCGGACGGTTTTTCACGTATCAGACCAAAGGCGCCGGAGCACTTCTTCCTCTTCGCTCTACACCTTTTGTCTCATCTGCAATATATTCAAAGAAATCAAAATCCGCATACTTTTCATTCTTCATGCAGTCTGCACAGGTCAGCTTTCTTGAGAGGACGCGCACCTTATTCAGCGACAACCGCGCTATGTCCGCGATCACATTTCCTCCAGAACCAGCACATCCCAGTCTTTCAGGCTGATCTCATCGCCCGCATGATACTCTCTGCCGCTTATGAGATCCCTCGCCGCCCGGAACGGACAGGATACCGTTCTGTCTTCTTCGCTGTAATGCAGGATATAATGAACCGTCCGGTCCTGTACTTTTCCGCTGCGTATAATGACCGGCCATTCCAGATCGGGAACCGGGATCTCTGCATCTCCCGCCGCCTTTTTGTATACTTCTTTCAATATCTCCTTATCTGTATAGCAGCCCACATAATAGGCGCTTCCTGAACCGTACCTGTGCCGCGTAATACCTGCGTATGCACCCCAGTATTTATGCTCGTACTTTGCGAGAATCTCTGTTTTCCCCTTCTCGTCCGTCTTTAAGAGCTCTGCAATGTACCGCACCGGCCGGCCCTCCAGCTTCGTCCGTCCCGGTTCCGTATACTGATTACAGCTCACCCCGAAGCATTCCTGCAGAAGATGGGGTTGGGTATCCGCATAGACCCGCACATGTTCATCCGCTACAAAAGACTTAAAGGAACTTACAAGAACACCGCCGTTCTTTACAAACGCATCCAGCTTTTCCAGCATCTCCTCCGTGATACAATACAGTGCCGGAGTGATGATCATAGAATACTTATCCGGATCAAAGGCGTTCACATCTACTATGTCGCACTCAACGTTCATCTCATACAGACTGTCATACATCCAGCGGAATACATCGTTATAGCTGAGATCCCGATCTATGGGGAACCACTGAAACGCCGTGAGAGACTGGTTGTCCGTTACCACGGCTGCCCGGTTCTGCTTTTTCATTCCGCACAGTCTCTGTCCCAGCTCTTTCCATTCCTTCCCGATCCGGCACGCCTCCTCATGGACAGGGTTCGTCCCCAGATCATGGCTCAGCACTCCTTTCCAGTATGTCTCATACCCGCTGTGTATCGAATGCCAGTTCCAGTACATTATTCCCTTCGCGCCGCTTGCCAGATGGCTGTACGCATGGAGGCGTAGCTGCCCGGGATACGGCGTCCAGTACTTAAATGCCTGAGCCTGACATTCTAGGACGAGATAATTATCATCCTTAAGACTGCGTATACTGTCCCCGCCAAAGGCCGCCTCCGCACCGGTGAGGTCATCCTGGGTAGGATGGTAGATATCCGTCCCGGCAAGTGTAAGACATTTTGACGCCTCATAGTGGTTGATATCAGGCTGAACGCCATAAGAATATCCATCCTGCGCGATATCCGCCCCGAATTTTTTCCATTCAAAATCCAGATTATGGGTAATGAACTGATCTTCTCTCTTATATTCCCGGATGATCTGCGCCTGCCATGCAAGATAGTCCGCCGCAATTTTCCTCTGATACTTCTCAAACTCTGCCACCAGGCCGCCGTTTATGCAGCCTCTCATATCCGGAAAATCCTCCCAGTCATGGATCGAATTGCTCCAGTAGGCAAGTCCGAAGGCCTCATTGAGCCGCTCTGTCGTCACAAATTTCTCTTTCAGGTACTGCCGGAATCCCGCCTGCATCCGTTCCCCCATATTGCCGTAATGCTTTGTCTCATTGTCAATCTGGAATCCGATCACATTTTTAAATCCCGCAGTATGGGCGGCAAGCTCGCAGATCACAATCTCCGCATGTCTGCGAAACGTCGGATTGAGCAGATCAAAAATCTGACGGTGCCCGTACCGTGCCCTGCCTTCCTTCGTTTCCACCATGATATCCGGGTCCTTCCGGACAAGCCATGCAGGGACGGCGTAAGTTGGCGTTCCCACAATCACCATCATACCTGCTTTCTCTGTCTTCTCCACCACCCGGTCAATATACGAGAAATCAAAAGTCCCTTCTTCAGGCTCCAGCGTACTCCATGTGGATTCTGCAATGCGCACCACATTCATCCCCGCGGCTTTCATCATCGCAATATCCTGATCCATCCTTTCATAAGGCATATATTCCGGATAATATGCGGCTCCGAATAATAATGTATTGTCCATAACTCTTTTCCTCCTGAATTGTCCGGTTTCCATCTATAATACCAGTATCTTCCATCTGATTATATCAATTTTTCCGGTATTGTATCACTTTTCTCACATAATTTATATTTTTTCCCGCCTAGAGAAAGAGAATTATCCGCGTTAATATATTTTTTATTTTTCGTTTAGAATTTTCCCTTTTCTTTTATGATTCACTCATACTTTTGTCACAATTTCCTTTTATACTAGACTCAGATAGTTGATAGACAACTATCTTTCCCCCTCATAAAGTTTAGGCACTGACAGGTGCCGCACTTTACTCTCATTCCTTTAGATAACTATAAAAACAACGGAAAACCCGCCAGCCGAAAGGCTGACGGGTTTTCCGCTGTTTCTCATTATTATTTATTTCCGATGTTCTTCAAGCCACCCCAGCAGATCCTCATACACCTGCCGGCGGTCCGTCTCATTCAGTATCTCATGACGGTCACCTGTATACAGCCGCAGGGATACGTCTTGTATTCCCGCGGTCCGATACTTTTCGTAAATCTTCCGAACCCCTTTTCCGAATTCACCTACAGGATCTTCGGCGCCGGATACAAATAATACCGGCAGTCCCTTTGGAATCATATACACACTTTCTTTTCGCTGCGTGCTCATCATTCCCAGAAACATATTGTAATAGGCGTTTACCGTAAATCTGAACGAACAGAGCGGATCTGCCGCATACTTCTCCAGCCGTTCATAATCGCTTGTAATCCAGTCCGCCTGCGTCCGTGCGGATTTGAACTTTTTATTATAGCCGCCGAGCGCAAGTGCATCCACCAGTTTGCTACGATAATGCCATCCTCGGAAAGCCGCCATAACGCGGCACAGCTTTTTGCCGAGCGCAAGCGCCGCCTTCTTATGATCTGCTACAGTTCCCATCAGTACAACGCCGGACAGCCCGTTTCCATACATCTGGATATACTGCCTCAAAAGTGATGATCCCATGCTGTGTCCAAGCATGAAATAGGGCACGCCGGGATACTTTTTTGCTGTGCGCTGCCGGAGCGTATGAATATCTCCGAGCACGCACACATTTCCATATTTTTCATTGAAAAATCCGTACTCGGACTTTGCCTGTACGGATTTCCCGTGTCCGAGATGGTCATTTCCCACGACATAATATCCTTTTTCATAGAGGAACTGTGCAAACTCGTCATATCTTTCGATGTACTCCATCATTCCATGGCAGATCTGAAGGACAGCCTTTACTTCTTTGTCCGGTTTCCATTCGATCGTATGGATCTCAGTGTTGCCATCTTTCGATGGGAAATAGAACTCATCTCTCATGTTACTCACTACCTGTCATCTAAATTTACATATTCGCGATACGGTGCGAGAGGCTTATATGCCGGGCGTATGATCTTATCAACGTTCTGGAGCTCTTCCATTCTGTGAGCGCTCCATCCGACAATACGTGCCGCTGCAAAGATCGGTGTATACAGAGACTTGGGTATATCCAGCATACTGTATACCAGACCGCTGTAGAAATCTACATTGGCATTAACTCCTTTATAAATATGACGCTTCTCGCCGATGATCTGCGGCGCCATATGTTCTACTTTTTCGTACAGCGCATACTCTGCGTCATGTCCTTTTTCATGTGCAAGCTGTTTAACAAAGGCTTTAAAAATATCAGCACGGGGATCAGAGATTGAATACACTGCATGACCCATGCCATAGATCAGGCCCTTCTTATCAAACGCCTTCTTATCGAGAAGAGCTTCCAGATAAGCTCTGATCTGATCATCATCGGTCCAGTCCTCTACATTCTTCTTCATGTCTTCGAACATCTGCGTCACTTTTATATTCGCACCGCCGTGTTTCGGTCCCTTAAGCGACGCCATGGCCGCGGCGATCGTGGAATATGTATCTGTACCGGAAGATGTAACGACATGCGTGGTAAACGTGGAGTTGTTACCACCGCCGTGATCCATATGAAGCACCATGGCCATATCAAGGATCTTTGCTTCAAGCTCCGTATACTGTCTGTCTTCGCGGAGCATCATCAGAATGTTCTCTGCCATAGAAAGCTCCGGTTTCGGTGCATAAATATACAGATCTTCGCCCCTCTTATAATTGTAAGCGTGATATCCGTATACCATCAGCATAGGGAACTGGCTGATCAGATTCAGACACTGGCGCAACACATTCGGAATACTTGTATCGTCCGCTTTATCGTCATAAGAATAAAGCTGCAGGATACTTCTGGTAATACTGTTCATCATATCACGGCTGGGCGCTTTCATGATAACGTCGCGCACAAAATTCGGAGGAAGCATGCGCCTTTCTGCCAGCATATCCTGAAAGTCCTTCAGCTGTTTCTTCGTCGGAAGATCACCGAAAAGAAGCAGATATGTCGTCTCTTCAAATCCGGGATGTTTTGCGTCCAGGAAGCCTTTTACCAGATCCTTTATGTTATAACCGCGGTAATAGAGATTTCCTTCGCAGGGGACTGATTTGCCGTCGACGATCTTGGATGCGCAGACATCTGAAATATTCGTCAATCCGGCAAGAACACCTTTACCGTTCAGGTCACGAAGTCCGCGTTTCACTTCATACTTCGTATACAAATCCTTGTCAATCGCATTGTTAGTTTCACATTTGAGAGCTAATTCTTCAATCTCCGGAGTAATATCGAAAAAAATGCTGTCAATATCTTTTGCCATGTATGTTCCTCCTTCTCTCTTAATTATGTTTTCACTGTATGACCTTTTTATTATACTAAAAAAAGAGAATTTATACAATTAACACTCTATTAAAAATTTATGAACTGCACGGCCTTTTCTGTCTATTTATTGGCATTTTTGCACAAAATATTCTGTCATCTTTTTATGTTGTTTAAAATATTAGATAAATTTGCAAATTCTTCTAACGTCAGGGCTTCCCCTCTTACACTCGCTCCCCTGCCCAGTCTGCCGACAGCCTGCTCGATTTCATCTTTTGTAAAATCCAGTTCCGCCGAATTCTTCAGTCCGTTCGCAAGTGTTTTTCTTCTCTGATTAAACGACGCTCTGATGATGCGGAACATAAGCGCCTCATTCTCCACACTGACAGGGGGATTATTATATCGTTCCAGCCGGATCACCGCTGATCCGACTTTCGGGCGGGGCATAAAGCAGTTGGGCGGAACATTGGCCACAATGTATGGCTTCGCATAATACTGGACCGCCAGTGAGAGTGCGCCGTAATCCTTTGATCCCGGTCCTGTCTGCATCCGGTCCGCCACTTCCTTCTGTACCATGACCGTGATACTCTGAAGCGGCACATGATTCTCAAAAAGTCCCATAATAATTGGCGTAGTGATATAGTAAGGAAGATTTGCCACTACCTTCAGAGGCTTTCCGTTATTCTCTTCTTCCGCCAGTTTCCCGATATCTACTTTCAGCACATCTTCATTGATGACCTTTACATTATCATAGCCGTCCAGTGTATCCTGCAGAATAGGGATCAGCGTCCTGTCAATCTCGACCGCTATGACCTTCCTGGCCGCACATGCAAGGTACTGCGTCATTGTCCCGATACCCGGTCCGATTTCAAGTACACAGTCGTCTTTCCCGATTTCCGCCGCGCGGATAATCTTATCCAGAACATGTGTATCGATCAGGAAATTCTGACCGAACTTCTTCTGGAATACAAAGTTATATTTCTGAAGCACCGCAATCGTGTTCTGCGGATTGCCAAGGGTTGGTTCTTTCATGCCTTTCTCCTCAAATTATATAATATCCTGCTGTTTTCTTCCGTCTGCCGGATAACCTCTTCCTCACTTACACCTTTAAGCTCCGCGATTTTCTCCGCTACATACGGAAGATAAAGAGAAGAATTCCTCTTTCCGCGGTAAGGCTCCGGCGCAAGATACGGGCAGTCTGTCTCCAGCACAATAGATGTGAGCGGGATTTCCTCAACAACATTTTTCAGTTTTTTCGCGTTTTTAAAAGTTACCACTCCGCCTATACCGATATAATATCCCATTTTCACATATTCCTTAGCCATCTCGACAGAATATGAATAGCAATGTATGACAGCGCTCATGCCCGCGGCATATTCGCGCATGATATCCATCGTATCTGCAGCAGCTTCCCGGCTGTGTATGATCACAGGCAGCCTCTTTTCCCGTGCAATTTCAAGCTGGCGTATGAACCACTTTTTCTGTATATCATGACTTTCATTATCCCAGTAGTAATCCAGGCCGATCTCACCCACAGCCACGATCTTCTCAAGCTCCAGAAGCCGCTCCATCTCATCCATATGCTCTTCTGTAAGCACCCCCACTTCATCCGGGTGAATACCAATCGCTCCATATATAAACGGATAGTCCTCCGTCAGTTTCCGTATCTTCTCCCACGACTCAAGAGTCGAACCGGCATTGACGATCAGTCCGATCCCGCCGTCATGCATACTGTTTAAAAGCTCGTCTCTGTCCGCGTCAAACTGCCCGTCATCATAGTGGGCATGTGTGTCAATTATCATTCTCTGCTCCTTTCATCG
>DWWI01000012.1 GCA_019119745.1 Candidatus Mediterraneibacter gallistercoris
CCTGTTGCAAATGTACGTCTTACATTTGTATCAATGAGCGCCATCTCAGCAGCCTCATAGTAGTACTTGTCATGCATGTAGTGGATCATGTTCAGTGTATCAACGTACAGTTTGGACAGCCACTCCATCATCTGGTCATATTTCTCCATAACCTCATCAAAGTCAAGATACTCGGATGTGATCGGTCTGTAGAGCGGAGATACCTGCTGTTTTGTCTTCTCATCAACACCGCCGTTGATCGCGTACAGCAGGCATTTGGCAAGGTTCGCACGTGCTCCGAAGAACTGGATCTCCTTACCTGTCTCTGTTGCGGATACACAGCAGCAGATAGAGTAGTCATCGCCCCATACCGGACGCATTACATCGTCGTTCTCGTACTGGATGGAACTTGTCTTAACAGAAATATAAGCCGCATATTTCTTGAAGTTCTCCGGCAGGTGTGAGGAGTACAGAACTGTCAGGTTCGGCTCCGGTGACGGTCCCATGTTCTCCAGTGTGTGGAGGAAACGGTAGTCGTTCTTTGTTACCATGTGACGTCCGTCCATTCCGATACCAGCCATCTCCAGTGTCGCCCATACCGGGTCTCCGGAGAACAGTTCGTTGTAAGACGGGATTCTCGCGAACTTCACCATTCTGAACTTCATTACCATGTGGTCGATGAGCTCCTGAGCCTGCTCCTCTGTCAGGATGCCTTTCTCCAGATCTCTCTGGATATAAATGTCAAGGAATGTAGAAATACGTCCTACACTCATTGCAGCTCCGTTCTGTGTCTTGATCGCCGCAAGGTATCCGAAGTACAGCCACTGAACAGCCTCTTTCGCGTTTGTCGCCGGCTTGGAAATATCATATCCATAGGACTCTGCCATTTCCTTCATGCCATTGAGCGCGCGGATCTGGTCTGCGATCTCTTCGCGGAGACGGAAATCCGTTCCTTTCATTCCGTGTCTCTCGTACTCAACAAAATCAGACTGTTTCTCCTCTATCAGGTAGTCGATACCGTAGAGAGCCACACGGCGGTAGTCGCCTACGATACGGCCTCTTCCGTATGTATCCGGAAGGCCTGTGATGATCTTATTGTGACGCGCTTTTTTCATCTCAGGTGTATAGATATCAAATACAGCCTGATTGTGTGTTTTATGATATTTTGTAAAGATTTCATGCAGTTTTTCACTCGGAGTATATCCGTAAGTTGTGCACGCCTGCTCTGCCATCTTGATTCCGCCATACGGCATGAATGCTCTCTTAAGCGGTTTATCTGTCTGAAGTCCTACAACCTGCTCCAGATCTTTCATATCTTCATTGATATATCCCGGACCATATGCTGTCAGCCCTGAAACAACTTCAGTCTCCATATCAAGGACGCCGCCTTTTGCACGCTCCTCTTTCTGAAGTTTGGAAAGCTCTCCCCAAAGTTTATTTGTCGCCTCTGTGGGACCTGCAAGGAAAGACTCATCTCCGTCATACTGGGTATAGTTGTGCTGAATGAAATCACGCACATTGACTTCCTCTTTCCAGAGATGTCCGCCAAAACCTTCCCACTGGTCAAAATTTGCTTTTGCCATTTTCTGAAAACCTCCTCTGAAATCTTTAAATCTCTTATTGCCATGCGCTAGTATATCATCACAAATGTAAAAAAGCAAGCTTTATTATGATAATAGTTATCATTTTTGCCTGTGTATCTAATTTTATACAAGAAATGACACTTTTCCCAATATCTTGTATATGTTTTTTCCCCTGACACCTTTACTAGTGGATTGATACTATTTTCACATTCTGTTATAATACATCGGGGAAGCAGATACCGGCAGATCACGGATACTTCTGTCGCACTTTCTGCATAGACGTCAATTTATATTCAACCGGAAAGGCAGTAAAATTAATATGAAAATCCGAAAATCCCGTCCAGATGAGCTGGAATTACTTGTAAAAATGTATGAAAATGCCCGTCTTTTCATGGCCGGTCACGGCAATCCCTCCCAATGGGGACAGACCTATCCTAAAAAGACCCTGATTGCGGCAGATATTGAATCCGGATGTTCTTATGTCTGTGAAGAACATGGACAGATCATTGCTACATTTTATTATAAAAAGGGGCCTGACGATACTTATCGGCGGATCTACAGCGGTGAATGGCTCAACGAACGTCCATACGGTGTCGTACACCGCATTACTTCAGACGGGACCGTAAAAGGAGCTGCTTCATTCTGCCTGAACTGGGCGTTTGAACAGTGTCGCAACTTAAAGATCGACACTCACAGAGATAACCGGATCATGCAGCATCTTCTCGATAAAAACGGTTTTACATACTGCGGAATCATCTATACAGAAGACGGAAGTGAACGTATGGCATACCAAAAGGCGGAGTGAAATTCACCCCGCCTTTTATATTTGGCCAATTATTTAATAGTGAATCACAACCGGCGTCCCCACTTCCAGTATATCATACAGCGCTGCCGCCTGATCAAGGGGCATATTGATGCATCCGTGGGAACCGATTCCCGGAGTTTGATTCAAAGTGCCGCCGAAAGCAGACTGCCATGTGGCGTCATGAAGGCCGATTCCGCTCCATGTCACTCTCATCCAATAGCTCACCGGTGTCCGGTATGAAGGTTCCCCCGTCGCTGGATTTATAGCACCGGTCAGCACCTGATTTCTTCCCTTTTCCAGTATTGAATAGGTACCCTCCGGCGTAATCCTCTCGGGAATCGGCTGACCGGTCACCACATCCGTCTCAAGAGCTATGCTTCCATCTACAACATACCACATATGCTGTTCACTCAGATCAACATCCACATAAGTGTCTCCCCAGTCCGGCATCGCATGCGTTGCCGCTGTTCCCCCGATATAGTATTCCGGTTCTCGCTCCAGTGTCTTTCCATTTTTAACCGCATCCACAATCACATCATACTCTGCGATCTCATTGATCGACCATCCGTATGTCCCGCCGCTTACTTTTGTCTCACGACCTGCAGGCGTTGTAAAGCTCCTGATCGTTCCCACTGTATCATATTTGTCACCAAACTCTTCCAGCCACCGTCTGACAGCATCCTCACTGATCGAAACCTGCATCTTATCATCCACCGAAAGCCATTCCGAAATAACAGAAGCATCCACTACCACTTTCTCTGTCATCGGGTAGACAATCTTTGCCTTACAATACTGATTCATCCGGTCACAGGCCGCCTTTACTTCAGCAGAGGCAGCCGTATACAGCGGCTCCGCATAACATTTTTCCGATTCAAGATCAAGGGAGTTCTGAAGATTTTCGATTGCTGATGCAATCCTCTCTTCCAGAACATCTCTCTGGACAGCCGTGCCGTACTGTTCCGGCTCGATCACATACTGCTTCCCGTCAAACTTCGGATAAGCCGAAACAGCCGGAGTCTGCTCCCCCGTAACTGCCTGCAGCGAATTAATCTTCTCTGTCAGCATATCCGCATCGTAAGACACCTCTATTTTTACCTCATCCGTATTATTTCTGAAAAAAGCTTCAGGCCATAATATATATTTCTGTCCGTTCAGGATTTTCTCCAGGTTTTCCGCGCTTTCATACTTCAGCCCGATATCTGCCCCTGCGATGCTCTCTCTGCTTCCATCAACTTCTATCAGCTCCACCTCAAACTGTCCTACAGCATCTTTCAGCATCTGCTCCGCCTGCCGCACTGTTTTCCCTGAGACGTCATGACCGTTTATCTCCGTATTAAAAAGATAGTGACTTCTGAAATAAAAAGCGATTCCAAAGTACACAAGCGCAATCGCCGCCAGACAGCCCGCCGCTATGTAGAGAATCTTCCTGAACTTTCCCGTCTTTCCCATTCTTCCGCCCTCATTTCCTGTTTTCACTAAACCCAGTGTCATAATCCTATCTTATAAATATATGATAGATAATTCAAGCAAATTTACACAAAAATGGGAATTCATGTTTGTTGAACAGATGCGCTGCAGTAGTAAAAGTAAAGATATACTGATTGAATAACAGACGCAGAAAATCAAACGGATACAGCCTATATGACGCACCTTTCGGATTAGGCGGGATTGTAATGCGGACGGTGACTGTGGAGAAAGAGTAGATAAACTTTAACCCTGAAATATAGCGTTGATCAGCCGGACGGACTTGTTTGAGCATCGCGAGTTGTCCGTCCGACTGATCGGTTTTAGCTATATTTCAGGGTTATTAGTTTTTCTTCCTTTTGTAACCGGAGCCGGAAGCATTACAATCCCGCCTAATCCGAATACGTACATCATCCTACTCTCCAAAGCGAATCTTCTTATATGCCTTGATTTCTTCCACACATTTCTCAAATCCGAGTTTGCCGCTGTCCAGGCACAGATCGTAGTTTCTTGCATCCGCCCACTCATGTCCTGTGTGATAGCGGTAGAAATCTCCTCTGTATGCATCGGTTTTTTCTATAAACTTCTGCATTTCTTTCTCAGTCATACTGTGCCGTTCCATAGCTCTGTCCAGACAGAACTTCCGGTCTGCATGAACAAACACACTCATTACATTCGGATAATCCCTGAGCACATAATCAGCACACCTTCCAATGATAACGCAGGATTCCTTCGCAGCCAGATCCTTGATTATCTTAGCCTGATAGTTAAACAGGTTATCTTCTGAAGTAAATCCCTTATCTTCCGGCGGAAGCAGTTCTCCTTCATACGGGCGGTTTAATACACGGAACCATGACGCATGACGGATCTTCTCGTCTGTCATTCCAAATAGCCGTTCATTAATCCCGCTGTCCTCGGATGCCATTCTGAGAATTTCCCTGCTGTAACAGTTGATACCCAGATCTTTTGCAAGCATGGCACCAATCGTCTTTCCTCCGCTGCCGTACTGTCTTGCGATCGTAATGACGATATTTCTCATAAAGATACACCTCCTCAAATCACTGATTTTTGTGTTTATTCCCCTAAATATGCTTTCTTGATTGAATCGTCTTCCAGAAGGTCTTTTGCATTTCCTTCGAGCACGATCTTACCCGTCTCAAGTACATAAGCTCTGTCCGCGATTGCAAGGGCCTTTTTCGCATTCTGCTCAACAAGCAGAACCGTAGTCCCGCTCTCACTTACAGCGCGGATAATATCGAAGATCTCATTGACCAGAATCGGTGAAAGTCCCATAGACGGTTCATCCATCAGGATAATCTTCGGTTTTGACATAAGCGCACGGCCCATTGCAAGCATCTGCTGTTCACCGCCGCTCAGGGTTCCGGCCATCTGATTCTTTCTTTCTTCCAGACGCGGGAAACGTCTGTATACATTTGCCAGGCTTTCTTCTATCTCATTCTTGTCACTTCGTGTGTAAGCCCCCATTTTCAGATTCTCATACACACTCAGCTCGGCAAACACGCGCCGTCCTTCCGGGACATGTGCCATTCCCATAGAAACAATCTTATGGGCAGGCACCTTTGTGATATCTTTTCCCTCAAAGATCACTTGACCTTTCTTAGGTGAAAGAAGTCCTGTGATCGTGTGGAGAGTTGTCGTTTTTCCCGCACCGTTTGCGCCGATCAAGGCGATGACCTCGCCTTTATTTACCTCAAATGAAATGCCCTTTATCGCCTGGATAACTCCGTAATATACTTCCAGATCTTTAACTTCAAGCATTGCCATAACCTGTTTCCTCCTATTCTCCAAGATATGCCGTGATAACCTGCGGGTCGTTCAGTACATCTGACGTACTGCCCTGACAGAGCACTTCGCCAAAGTTCAGTACAGTCAGCTTCTCGCAGATTCCGCTTACCAGTTTCATATCATGTTCGATCAGAAGGATCGTCATGTGGAATTCCTCGCGTACAAAGCGGATCATATCCATCAGCTCCCCTGTCTCATTCGGGTTCATGCCGGCGGCCGGTTCGTCCAGGAGCAGAAGCTTCGGCTCCGTCGCCAGTGCGCGCGCGATCTCCAGGCGTCTCTGCTGGCCATATGGAAGATTGGACGCTTTTCTATGCGCGGCTTCCTCCAGATTAAATACCTTCAGCAGTTCCATAGCCTGCTCATCCATTTCTTTCTCAACTTTCTTGTGTCTCGGGAGACGCAGGATCCCCTCGATTGTTGAGTAATGATGTTTATTGTGGAGTCCCACCTTCACATTATCCAGAACATTCAAATCCTTAAAGAGACGGATATTCTGAAATGTCCTTGCGATACCCGCCTTACTGATATCAATGGTCTTTTTCCCCGTGATATCTTTTCCGTCCAGGATAACCTTGCCTGTATCCGGTTTGTACACTCCCGTCAGAAGATTGAATACGGTCGTTTTTCCCGCGCCGTTCGGACCAATCAGTCCGTAAAGTTCTTCTTTCTCGATTGAAATATCAAATGCATTCACCGCACGGAGACCGCCGAATGAAATGCCCAGATTTTTTACTTCCAGTAAT
>DWWI01000071.1 GCA_019119745.1 Candidatus Mediterraneibacter gallistercoris
GCACTGTCGCGCACTGCATGGTAAATCTCGTCCATCTCGTCAGAGAAATCACTAAATCCCCGCATTTTGGCAAAATCTCTGATGCCAATACCATAGACATTTGCACAGCTCCATACCGCAAGCTCACTGTCGCCATGTTCTCCCGCAATAAAGGCATGTACATTTCTGCTGTCTACATCAAGCTTCTCGCTGATCAGGTATTTCAATCTTGCTGTATCAAGCACCGTACCGGAACCGATCACGCGCTCTTTCGGAAATCCGGATTCTTTCAGGGCAACCTGCGTCAGAATATCCACCGGATTTGATACGATCATCAGAATTCCTTCGCAGTTTACCCGTTTAATCTCACTGATGATCGATTTCATGATCTTTGAATTTTTCTGCACAAGATCCAGCCTTGTCTCTCCCGGCTTCTGATTCGCCCCTGCCGTAATGATCACGACCGCCGCATCCGCTATATCTTCATAACTGCCCGGAATAATATCCATAGCATGGGCAAACGGAAGTCCGTGGCTGATATCCATCGCCTCTCCCTCTTCCTTTGCCTGCACCGCATCTATGAGAACAAGCTCCGAAAAAGTGCCTTTCTGCATTAATGTATATGCGATCGTCGATCCCACAAATCCACAACCTATCACTGCTGCTTTCTGTATATTTACCATTCTCTTTTCCTCCTTTTTAATGGTCGCATAACTCCTTGTTTTAATCCTAGTTTTTTACTAGGATTAATTTACAAGCTTATTATATTATAATTTCCAGAAAAATCAATAGGTTGTACGGTATTTTTTCCCATCTTTCCCGATTTGTGTATTGCTTTTCAGATTTTTTCGGACTATATTATACAGTGAAAATTTTATATCCAGAAAGGAGATCGTAATCATGTTAAACGAAAAAGTAGCTGAACTTCTGAACGCACAGATTAATAAAGAATTTTATTCGGCATATCTGTATCTTTCCTTCTCTAATTATTTTTCCGATGAAGGGCTGGACGGATTTGCCAACTGGTATAATGTACAGGCACAGGAGGAACGCGATCACGCCATGCTTTTTGTGCAGTACATGCAGAACAATGATGCAAAAATTACCTTTGAGGCAATTGATAAACCGGATTCTGAATTCAAAAGCCATATGGAGGTTCTCGAGGCAGGTCTGGCACACGAGCGCTATGTGACCGGTCTGATCAACAATATCTACGGATCTGCATATGATGTAAAAGATTTCCGCACCATGCAGTTCCTTGACTGGTTTGTCAAAGAGCAGGGCGAAGAAGAGACAAATGCAACTGACCTCATCAAAAAAATGAACCTGTTCGGTTCCGATCCGAAGAGTCTGTATCTGCTGGATCAGGAGCTCGCGGCACGCACATATGCTGCTCCGTCACTGGTACTGTAACTTCGTGTTTGTCTGACTGAATGCCAATGAAGATGATTTCTGGTTCCGCTTGTCTGCTTTATGTTCAATTTTAGTCGGATAAGTAACGATTTTGACCCTTCCGTTTAAATTCAATTTTCAGACTAGGAAAGGAAGCAGCCGGGAGACAGGTATTGCGTACGCACCGTTGGAGCAGCGCCGGCACCTAGAGCGCGTCTTTTGCGTTCTTATGTACCGTTGCGCTGAGACCGAGTGAAAACGAGTGCGTTAGCAATACCTGTCTCCCGGCGGAAATGTCTTCTTCGACAAACACGAATTTAATCCTCAAAGACTTCCTTCATCTTATCCATGAAGCCTTTCTTTTTCTTCTTGTCGCCTTTATTCTCTTCTGCATCTTCGTTCTGGTGCAGTGTATTTCCTGTCAGCTCGTCGAATCTGCGCAGGGCTTCTTTTGCCTCCGCGCTCAGTCTCTCCGGAGTCTGGATCACGAGTGTTACATAGTGGTCGCCTCTTACCTGGGAATTACGAAGCGACGGCACACCTTTTCCTTTCAGGCGCACTTTTGTATCTGTCTTTGTTCCCGGCTTAACAGTATAAATCACGTCACCGTCTACCGTCTTGATGCGGATATCGCCGCCCAGTGTGGCAACTGCGAATGAGATCGGCACAGTCGAGAAAATATGGACATCCTGTCTCTGGAAGATCGGATGATGAGATACATTCACTTCAACAAGCAGATCTCCTCTCGGACCTCCGTTTACTCCCGGCTCACCCTTATCGCGGATGCGGACGCTCTGTCCGTTGTCAATACCTGCGGGAATTGTAACCTTGATTCTCTTTTTACTTGATGTATATCCTGTACCTGCGCATTTCGGGCATTTCTCTTTAATCACTTTACCGGAACCTCCGCAGTTCGGACAGGTCTGCACATTCTGTACTGTTCCGAAGAAAGACTGTGAGGTGTAGACAACCTGTCCCCTGCCGCCGCATTTCGGGCAGGTCTCAGGCGATGTACCCGGCTTTGCGCCTGTTCCATGACAATCCTCACAAGGATCTTTCAAGATCAGATCGATCTCTTTTTCGCAGCCGAATACAGCTTCCTCGAATGTAATGCGGATACTCTTTCTGATATTGGCTCCCTTCATCGGTCCGTTTCCCGCACGGCCGCCTCTGCGGCTGCCGCCGAACAAATCTCCGAATATATCGCCGAAAATATCACTGAAATCCGTACCGCTGAAATCAAAGCCGCCGAATCCGCCCGCACCGCCGGCGCCGCCTTCAAATGCCGCATGACCGAACTGGTCATACTGACGCCGCTTTTCAGCGTCACTTAAGACAGCATATGCCTCGGAAGCCTCTTTGAATTTCTTCTCAGCTTCCTTGTCTCCCGGATTCATGTCGGGATGATATTTTTTTGCAAGTGCACGATAAGCTTTCTTGATCGCCGCCTCATCAGCGTCTCTGCTTACTCCGAGCACCTCATAATAATCTCTCTTTGCCTCTGCCATAACTGGAATACTCTACCTTTCACGAAAAAATCTACGAAACCACCCGGTGGTTCCGTAGAATTTTTCTTATTCTTATCATGAAACAACGGGAAGATTCCCTATGC
>DWWI01000072.1 GCA_019119745.1 Candidatus Mediterraneibacter gallistercoris
TGCCAGCCGCTTCAGATTCTCCTTATGCCTGTACCATGCCAGAACCGTCATCAGACCGAGAATGATATAAAGCTCGTAGCAGCGCGACGCCTGCATATCCAGCCAGCCCATCTGTCCGATGATTACCATCTCGATCAGAAATACCGTATAAGCTGCAAGCGATCCTACGGATATGTATCTTGTCACTATTACCGGCACCAGAAAACAGGCCAGAGTGATCGGGATCATCAAAAGACTCATGGGAAGATGCCAGAAACTGTTGACAGCCACAAGTCCCGCCATCACGGCGATCCCCTTACCGCCTTTAAAGTTCATATAAAACGGAAAATTATGTCCCAGCGTAACTCCGGCTCCGGCATAGAGCGTCAGAAGAGGCCGGCAGTCGCTTCCGCGGTACATGAAAAATACGATCAGAAATGCCGCTACGCATTTGATCACATCCCCGGCAAATGTCAGAATTCCTGCTTTCCACCCCAGTACCCTGAGCGCATTCGTTGTCCCGGCATTGCCGCTTCCTTTTTTTCTGATGTCTACATGGCTCATCTCACCTACAATATAGCCGGTCTGAAAGAGACCGCACACATATCCGATTGCAAGACAGATCAAACGTTCCATAACTTTACTGCTCCTTTACTCTACTGTTCCTTTTCTTTCCTCTCTCTGATAAAGAACTTCAGGGAGGTGCCCCTGAACCCGAATGCTTCTCTGATCTTGTTCTCAAGATACCTGGTGTATGAGAAATGCATCAGTTCTTTATCATTGACAAAAATCACAAAGGTCGGCGGCTTCACCGAAACCTGCGTGATATAATACAGTTTCAGCCGCTTTCCCTTATCTGACGGAGGCTGCTGCAGAGCAACTGCTTCTGTCATGATCTCGTTGAGGACTCCTGTAGCAATACGCAGTGTCTGATTTTCGATCACCATGTCGATCATATCATACAGCTTGTTCAGTCTCTGTCCCGTAACCGCCGATACATACATAATCTCTGCGTACGGCATATAGGACAGTACATGGCGGATATCCGACTCGTATTCTCTCATCGTCCGGTCATTCTTCTCGATGGCATCCCACTTGTTGACTACGATGATAACTCCTTTTCCTCTCTCATGGGCAATCCCCGCTATCTTGGCGTCCTGTTCTGTGACGCCTTCCGTCGCGTCGATCACCATAAGCACCACATCCGCCCGTTCTACTGCAGTCACGGTACGGATAATACTGTAGCGTTCCAGATCCTCTTTGATACGGCTCTTTCTCCGCAGTCCCGCCGTATCAATAAAAACATACTCTTTTCCGTTGTGAACGATAGCCGTATCAATGGCATCTCTGGTTGTCCCGGCAATATCAGATACGATCACCCTGTTCTCACCGAGCAGACGGTTTACGATAGACGACTTTCCTACGTTCGGCTTGCCCACTATGGCAATGCGCGGACGGTCATCCTCTTCCTCCTGTCCGCTTCCCTCGGGGAAATGCTCCACAACAGTTTCCAGCATATCGCCGATTCCCAGACGGGAAGCTGCCGAGATCGGCACCGGATCTCCTATCCCAAGATTATAGAACTCATAGACGTCAGGCATATATTTCTCAAAATTATCCACCTTGTTCACCACAAGAACGACCGGTTTCCCCGAACGCCGGAGCATATCCGCCACCTTGGAATCAGCGTCCACGAGTCCCTGTCTCACATCTGTGATAAAAACGATCACATCGGCGGTCTCGATCGCGATCTGCGCCTGTTCCCTCATCTGGGAGAGGATCACATCCTTACTGTCCGGTTCGATTCCCCCTGTATCGATCATAGTAAATTCTTTATCCAGCCATGTCACGTCCGCATAGATTCTGTCTCTTGTCACTCCCGGCGTGTCTTTCACGATAGAGATCATCTCGCCGGCCAGCGCGTTAAACAGTGTGGATTTTCCCACATTCGGACGCCCTACAATGGCAACTACTGGTTTACTCATTTTATTTAACCTTTCCTTTCTTCCAGAATCGCATCGATCAGATCCTGTCCGCTTGATTTTACAATAACTATCGGAACTTGTAAAGCTTCGGACACCTGTCTTACCGTATAATCATCAAGAAAAATGTCCTCGTCGGCTTTGAGCATATTACATGGAAGCAGAAGCCTTTCTCCCAGTTCTTTTCCGTCAAGCTGAGCCATAATATCCTGTGCCGTCACAAGCCCTGACACGGTAATACGCTCTCCGAAAAAATCATTCCTGACAGCATACACAGAGATCCGGATGTTCGGATATTTCTCCTCCATTTTTTCCGCCATCCGCTTCAGATAGGGATATGCAAGCTTTCCGGTAGCAATGGAAAGTGTCCTTTTTCTTCCATCCCCCTGCCGGACATGGTAAGCCTCCTCAAATTCATTGAACAAAAGTCTGAGCATCCCCACGCCGTTTTCAAGCTGCAGGTACCCGTCATAGCGTTCTTCTTCAGGTACTTCCTCCTCTGCCAGCAGATACCATTCATCTCCGGCATGGATAAAATGTATACCGTACTCCGCATAAATCTTTTCCTGCCAGCGGTGGATCATATCAAGCACCTTTTTTGCCTCGTCTTTTGTAAAAGGCTCCAGAGGATACAGCCCGTCTCTGTATTTTGTAAGCCCCACCGGCACTACGGATACGCTTTTTAAGAGAGGAAGGTAACCGGTCAGATCCCGGATCGACCGCTCCAGTTCCTCCCCGTCGTTAACGCCTTTACATAACACGATCTGCCCGTTCATCTCAATGCCGCCCTGATAGAGCTGATCCACTTTTTTCAACGCCTCACCGGCGAACCGGTTATGAAGCATTTTACACCGGAGTTCAGGGTTTGTCGTCTGGAAAGAAATATTGATAGGTTCAAGCCGGTATCTAATGATCCGTTCAACATCATGATCACTCATGTTGGTGAGCGTCACATAATTTCCCTGCAGAAAAGACAGCCGGGAATCATCATCTTTAAAATAAAGTGTGTCCCGCATTCCTTCCGGCATCTGATCGATAAAACAGAACATGCACTTGTTTCTGCAGGAGCGGTATTCGTCCATGAGACCCGGGCCGAATTCCATCCCCAGTTCTTCGTCTGCGTCCTTCTCGATCTCCAGTTCCCACTGTTCGCCGTCAGGTTTTTCAATCAAAAGCAGAAGCTCTTCATCTTCCGAATAAAACTGATAGTCAAAAATATCCTCGATCTCCTGCCCGTCTATAGATATGAGCCTGTCTCCCGGTTCAATCCCCATCTCTTCCGCAATGCTTCCGGGTGCTATGCTCTTTATGATATGTTCATGTTTTTTCATGTCCAAATAGCATACTCCTCTCTTGATTCCTGTCAAGTATAACACAATTCCCCGCCCCGGCAAAGGTTATTCTGACTGTTCTACTTGAATTCATGATATAAAAATGATATAAATGATATGTAAATTTACACCACAATTCAATAACAGGAGAAAAAAATGTCTACAAATATCGAACTTTTAGAGAAAACGCTCCCCGTTGCCCCGCTGAAAATCGTTGCAATGGAGAGTTGTCGGGAACTCGGTCAGAAGATCAACGACTATATTGTATCTTTCCGGCAGAACACAATCAACGAAGTGTCCGAATCTCCCCTGTATGTCAATTACAAATCAAATAATTATCTGGTAGACTGTGAATGTCCGCGTTTCGGGACAGGTGAAGCAAAAGGTATCTTAAGAGAAACCATCCGGGGCACAGATCTTTTTATTATGACAGATGTGTGCAACTACAGCCTGACATATACTGTAAGCGGTCATTTAAACCATATGTCACCGGATGACCACTATCAGGATCTGAAGAGGATTATCTCGGCAGCTACGGGCAAAGCGCGCCGCATCAATGTAATCATGCCGTTCCTTTACGAGAGCCGCCAGCACAAACGGACGAAAAGAGAGTCCCTGGACTGCGCGCTGGCACTGGAAGAACTGACAGAGATGGGCGTCTCCAATATCATTACCTTTGATGCCCACGATCCCCGTGTCCAGAACGCTATCCCGTTAAGCGGATTCGACAGTTTCAGCCCGTCCTATCAGTTTATGAAAGCAATTTTCCACGCAGTGCCGGATCTGATTCCGGACAAAGATCATCTTATGATCATCAGCCCGGACGAAGGAGCCATGCACAGAGCGGTATATCTTTCAAATATTCTCGGAGTGGACATGGGAATGTTCTACAAGCGCCGCGATTATTCTGTTATTGTCAACGGCAAAAATCCGATCGTCGCTCATGAATTCCTCGGCGATGACGTCAATGGCAAAGATGTGATCATTATCGATGATATGATCTCCTCCGGAGGAAGTATGCTGGACGTGGCAAGGCAGGTAAAAGAGCGCAATGCCGGCCGTGTTTTTGTATGTACTACTTTCGGACTGTTTACGGACGGCTTCAAAAAATTCGACGAATACTATGAGAAGGGCTATATCAACAAGGTTATTACCACCAACCTGACTTATCTTCCGCCGGAACTGTATGAAAAGCCGTACTTTGTAGCCGCAGATATGAGTAAATTCCTTGCCCTTATCATCGATTCGGTAAATCATGATATAACGATCGGCTCTGTGATGAATCCGACCGATAAGATCCATACACTTCTCGAGAAGCGGGCACGCGGAGAAAAAATCTAAAAGACGCATAATCCATAGACCGGTTTTATACCAGAGTAATAATATGCATATACAAAAAGGAAGAATGCAGAAAGTCTCACGCACAGACTTCCCGCATTCTTCCTTTTTCATCTCTTGTTTTCCCGGCTTTCCATCTTCCCGCCAGTCCGTCCGCTCTACTGTCTACCGCAGCCGGCGGCTCTCATATCGGCTCTTTGTCTTCAGGAAGCGGATCAATGCAGCATATCTTTCTTCTATTGTTTCGGCATTTTCCGTAAATTCCAGGCTTTCCGACGCAGCCGTCAGGAATCTTGCGTCGATCTCAGACCGGTGTTTCTGAAGAAACTGTATGCGTTCTTCATTATCATTCAGATCAAGGAACTCCAGAATCAGTGATGTTGTATTCCCATGACGTTTCAGTCCAAGCAGATCGCCGTCCGCTGCGTCACGGCACAGCTCAAATCGGTATTTCTGATCCGCGTGAGGATATTTTCCCGAATCCAGCGGACTTAAAAAAGTCTCAAGGAAACTGGCAAACACCTTGCGCGCTCCTTCCATGGTCTCAAATATGACCATCTCTTCTCCTGTCTCCGTACATACCGCAATATCCAGGATCTTATATTTTCTGCCTTTAAAATGTCTGTAAATATCTCCTTTTTTCGGAATTCTCCTATCCATAACAATGCCCCTTACTAATATAACTTTGCACTGATCAGTTTCGGACGGAAACCGTTCCTCTCCAGTGCATCAAGGATTCTGTTTTTGTGTTCTGTCCCGAATGCCTCCATTGTGATCCTTAATTCCACGGCAGCATTTCTGTTGGTGCTGACAAACTGGTTATGCTCCAGCTTGATAACATTGCCCTGCTCATCTGCTATAGTCTTTGCCACCTGCACAAGTTCTCCCGGCTTATCCGGCAGAAGCACGGATACCGAGAAGATACGGTCTCTCTGAATCAGTCCGTGCTGAACGATCGAGGACATGGTGATGACGTCCATGTTGCCTCCGCTTAAAACACAGACAACCTTCTTTCCCCTCAGATCCAGCTGTTTTAATGCTGCAACAGAGAGAAGCCCGGAATTCTCCACAATCATCTTATGGTTTTCCACCATATCAAGAAAGGCACCAATCAGCTCGTCATCCTCTACAAGAAGTATATCGTCCACATTTTCCTGTACATAGGGAAGAATCTTATCTCCGACAGCTTTCACCGCTGTCCCGTCAGCGATCGTGTTCGCACTTTCAAGTTCTACGACTTCCCCTGCCTTTAACGCCGCTGTCATACTTGCCGCCTCTGCAGGCTCCACACCGATGACTTTGATCTTCGGATTAAGCATTTTGGACAGTGTGGCTACACCGGAGATCAGTCCGCCGCCGCCCACCGGAACGAGAATATAATCCACTGTCGGAAGTTCCTGCACAATCTCCATTGCGATCGTTCCCTGCCCCGTCGCCACGTCAAGATCATTGAACGGATGAACGAATGTATAGCCTTCTTTCTCCGCAAGTTCGCAGGCATATGCGTAGGAGTCATCATACACATCACCGTACAGTACAACCTCCGCGCCGTAACTCTTTGTCCGGTTGACTTTGATCAGCGGTGTGACTGTAGGCATGACGATCACAGCCTTGCAGCCGAATTTCTTTGCGGCAAATGCCACTCCCTGGGCGTGGTTTCCCGCAGATGCAGTGATCAGCCCGCGGCTTCTTTCCTCTTCCGTCATTGTACTGATCTTATAGTAAGCACCCCTGATCTTATACGCGCCGGTATGCTGCATATTTTCCGGCTTCAGATAGACTTTGCCGCCTGTCTGCTCGCTCAGGTATTCGCTCCGGATCAATTTAGTCGGGTTAGTGACCCTTTTGACCAGTTCGCTTGCCTCTTCAAATTTCTCCAGTGTCATCATTGTCATCATCCTCTTTCCTGTTGTCTTCTATGAATCTATCCTCAGTCCTCTTCTCTGTAGAACAATGCGTTTACAAATTCCTCAGAATCAAATTTCTGCAGGTCATCGATTGTCTCGCCGACACCGATATATTTCACCGGTATGCCCAGTTCAGCCTGAATCGCTACCGCAATGCCTCCTTTTGCCGTTCCGTCCATCTTGGTCAGAACGACTCCTGTAATATCCGCGACTTCATTAAACTCTTTCGCCTGAGCCAGTGCGTTCTGTCCTGTCGTTGCGTCGAGCACGACAAGAGTCTCCCGGTATGCCTCCGGATATTCCCGGTCGATCACACGGTTGATCTTCTTTAACTCTTCCATCAGATTCTTTTTATTGTGGAGACGTCCCGCCGTATCACATAAAAGCACGTCCGCTTTTCTGGCTTTTGCCGCTGCCACCGCATCATAAATAACAGATGCCGGGTCCGCTCCTTCCTGCCCGCCGATCATATCGACGGACGCACGGTTTGCCCATTCTTTCAGCTGCTCTCCGGCCGCCGCGCGGAAAGTATCTGCCGCCGCTATAACAACCCGTTTTCCCTGATTCTTTAATTTTCCCGCCAGTTTTCCGATTGTCGTTGTCTTTCCCACGCCGTTGACGCCGATTACAAAAACAACGGATGTGCGGTTCTCAAATTCATACGCAGTCTCCCCTACATCCATCTGTTCCCGTATGCTGTCGATCAGAAGCTGACGGCACTCTATAGGCTCTTTAATATGCTGTTCTCGCACCTTTTTTTTCAGTTCATCCAGAATATTCATTGTAGCGTGGACGCCGAGATCTCCCATGATCAGAGTCTCTTCGAGTTCTTCATAAAACTCGTCGTCTATCTTAGAAAATCCGTGAAAAATACTGTCCATACCGGATACAATATTATCCCGCGTCTTTGTAAGCCCTGATACCAGCCGCCTAAAAAAACCTTTCTTCTCTTCCATTTCATTGTCCTCCATTTTCTCAGGATACCAGTTCGTTTTCAAGCAGATCCACTGAAACCAGTGTGGATACGCCTTTCTCCTGCATCGTGATTCCGTAGAGCCGGTCCGCCGCCGACATTGTACCGCGCCTGTGCGTGATCACGATAAACTGCGTATACTTTGTCAGCTTGTGCAGATACTGAGCAAATCTGGTCACATTATTGTCATCCAGCGCCGCCTCTATCTCGTCCAGGAGACAGAAAGGCGACGGTTTCAGATTCTGAATTGCAAACAGAAGAGATATAGCGGTCAGCGCTTTCTCCCCTCCTGAGAGCTGCATCATATTCTGAAGTTTCTTGCCCGGCGGCTGCGCAATGATACGTATCCCGGCCTCAAGGATATCCTCGTCTTCCATCAGTTCCAGAGTTCCCTTTCCTCCTCCGAAAAGCTCACGGAATACAATGTTAAACTCCTCTGCAATACGCTTGAACTGCTCGCTGAACTGTTTTCTCATGGCAGTGTCCAGCTCATCAATGATCTGGACCAGTGTCGCCTCTGCCTCTACAAGGTCATCGTGCTGCCCCTTGAGAAATTCATACCGCTCTGATACATTTTTATAGTCCTCGATCGCATTGACATTGACTGTTCCCAGCTGTCGTATCTCATTTTTCAGTGTCTGGATCTGACGCTTCATAAGGCTGAGATCCGTAAGGTTCGGATCCCGGAGTTCCATGGCATGATTATAGGTGATCTCGTATTCCTCCCACATATAATTCATCTGTTTCTCGGAGGAAGCCTCATAGGATTCTTTCTGGCTGTTCAGGCGGAAACATTCCTTATCCAGAGCTGAAATGTGCTTTGAAAGCTCTTCTCTCATCTTCAAAAAGTTCTTATGCTTCTGGTTCAGTTCTTCCCGCTTTTCACTCTGCTCTCCGATTTCCTTCTCGATCTCATTATAGAGTTCTTTCGAATCCTCGATCGTCTTCCGGAGTTCACTGATCTTGTCTTCCTTTTCCCGGATCTCCTCAGACGCGTTGTCTTTATTCCGGTCAAGTTCTTTGAGCTCTGCCTCGAACTTTTCTATCTCGTCATTGATACGTGTGATATTTTCTTCGATAAACGCATTCTGCTGTTCAAAGCCTGCCAGAGCCAGATGTACTTTCTCCGACTCTTTCAATCTTGTACTTTCTTCTTCTTTCTCGCTCTCCAGATCCCTCTGCAGTGTTTCGATCTCCGCATTCAATTCCTGTTCCAGACTCTGAGATGTCTCCAGCTCCATCTGAATAGACTCTTCATTCTCTGCGATCGTCCTGAGCTGTCTCTCCAGATTGGACTGTTCCTCCCTGAACCGTTCAAAACGCTCCTGTGCTTCTCTCTGACGCACCTGAGTCTGCTCTACGTTCATCTTCTCGGTATTTTCAAGAACCGAAGCTTTCCGCAGTTCTTTCTGTATCTCATCGACATCACTGTAACACGATGCCCTTGCCGCCTTCACTTCACTTACCTGCTTCTCCATAGCATCCATATCAGCCTTAAGCATGGCGACTGTCTTCTCAAACTCTTCAATCTCACGCCTGCGGCTTAAGAGATTACTGGAATTCTTGAAAGCGCCTCCGGTCATGGAGCCGCCCGGATTGATCAGTTCTCCTTCGAGTGTAACCAGCCGCAGTGACTGCCGGTATTTTCTTGCAATGGCTATTCCGTCATCGATAGTGCGCACCACGATTGTCCGCCCAAGCAGCTGGTCTGCAAGACCTGTAAAGCGTTTTTCTACATGGACAAGTGTGTTCGCCAGACCGATCACGCCGGATTCCTTCAAAGCCTCAGGTGTGCGGATGCCTCCGTTTCCATGCATACTGGTAAGCGGGAGAAACGTAGCGCGCCCGAATTTATTTTTCTTCAGAAATGCGATCATCCGCTTGGCAGTCTCTTCATTATCGGTGACAATATTCTGAATACTGCCGCCCAGAGCCGTCTCAATCGCGATCTCATATTCCTTGTCGACTTTGATAATATCCGCAACTACCCCGATCAGACCTTTTTCCCGGTCTTTATTCGCCATAACTTTCCGGATGCTGTTTCCATAACCGTCATAGCGCTCGGTAATGTTTTTCAAGGATTCCAGACGTGAAGATTCTCTGTGATAAGCTGTCTGCCCGATTCGCAGTTTTTCCTGCTTTTCGTTCAGTTCTTTCTGTAAGCGCTCGATCTGCTGCTCATTTTCCTTAATGCGGGCATTATATCCTCGAATCGTCTCCTGTACTTTTCCCAGTTCCTCCTCATACTCTCTGAGCCGCTCTGCAAGACGTTCTCCTTCTTCCGATACTTCCAGAATACTGCGTGCAAGTTCCGCTTTTCTGACAGAAATCTGATCCTTCGTGGTATCATAGTGCTGGATCTTGGCCTGTGTCGACGCCCTGTTACCGAGAAGATTCATGATTTCCTGTTTCTTCTCCTCGATACGGTTTGTATGTTCCGCGATCCGGCTCTGTATATCAACCAGATCTTCCTTTGCCTCGCTGTCCTGTGCAAGCGCGCTGTTCAGTTTTGCCTGAACCTCTGACTTCTCAGCGGCAAGCGACTCTTTCTGCTCCTGCCTTGTATCAATCTCAACACGGATCGTGTTGGCGCGTTTCCCATAATGCTCGTCATTCATCCGTACCGTATTGATCTGCTCTTTCAGGACATTGATCTGCCCTTCAAGCTGTTGTCTGAGCAGATTCGTCTCATTGAGCTGATTTTTGGCTGTCTCGATAGCAAGGTCGATTCCTTCAACCTCTTCCTCGATAGCTTCATATTCCGCCTTCATTTTGTCATAGCGTTCATTTGACTCTTCCATCTCAGAGGATGCGATCGTATATTTTTCTTCCAGTTCTTTGATCCGTTCCCTCAGGCGTTCCTCTTCCAGAAGAAACATATTGATATCATATGTTTTCAGCTCTTCTTTTTTCTTTAAATATTCTTTTGCCGTCTCCGACTGTTTTTCAAGAGGTCCGAGCTGTTTTTCAAGCTCCGAAAGGATATCATTGACACGCGTCAGATTCAGCCGCTCTTCCTCCAGTTTCTTCAGAGAAAGATTCTTACGCCGCTTGAATTTTACGATTCCGGCCGCCTCATCAAAAAGTTCCCGGCGCTCTTCCGGTTTTCCGCTCAGGATTTTATCGATCTGACCCTGACCGATAATGGAATAACCTTCTTTTCCAATTCCCGTATCATAGAACATTTCGTTTATGTCCTTTAACCGGCAGGCAGCCCCGTTGATCAGGTATTCACTCTCACCGGAGCGGTACAGCTTACGTGTCACGGTCACTTCCTCAAAATCAACAGGCAGTTTATGATCCGAATTATCGAGGGTAATGGCCACAGAGGCATAACTGAGCGGCTTCCTGTTCTCAGTGCCGGAGAAGATCACGTCCTGCATACTTCCTCCGCGAAGCTGCTTCACCCTCTGCTCTCCGAGTACCCAGCGCACGGCATCCGCCACATTACTCTTGCCGCTTCCGTTCGGCCCGACAATACCGGTGATACCGTTGTGGAAATCAAATTTTATTTTATTTGCAAAGGATTTGAACCCCTGCACCTCTATGTTTTTTAAATACATATAACACCTGCTTTATCCCTGTTTTCTGAGCTTAAGGATAGCCTGATAAGCCGCCTGCTGCTCTGCGGATTTCTTCGTCCGGCCTTTTCCTTCTCCGTAGGGCGTTCCGCCGATCATAACCTGTACTTCAAAAGACTTATTATGATCAGGTCCTTCTTCCCGGACAAGTCGATAGGTAATATCTCCTTTCTTACCGGCCTGAACAATTTCCTGAAGGATAGTTTTACTATCATAAAAGAGTTTCTTATTTTCAAGATCCGTCAATATAAACCGATGAATAAACTCTTTTGCACTAGTAAAACCACCATCCAGATAGACTGCGCCGATCAGCGCCTCCATCGCGTCAGATGTGACCGAATCGCGTTCTCTTCCTCCGGTAGCCTCCTCTCCTTTTCCCAGAAGAAGGTAATCCCCCAGACCGATATCCCTCGCGCAGAGCGCAAGAGACGGCTCGCATACCATGCTTGCTCTTGTCTTCGTAAGCTCCCCCTCCGGAATATGCGGCGATTCCTTAAAAAGATACTCGCTGGACACCAGTTCAAGTACCGCGTCACCCAGAAACTCCAGCCGCTCATTGCACCTGTATTTCGGAAGATGCTTTTCATTTGTATATGAGCTGTGCATCATTGCCTGCTTCAGAAGAGAAAAATCTTTAAATGTATGTCCAATCTTCTTTTCCAGTTCTTTTAATCCTGTATCCATATTCCTCACATTTTCTCATGAAAACGAAAAAGCCCTCAGGGGCTTTTTCGTTTCAGATTGTAGACTTTTTTACTTATTCCACTGCTTTCTTGATCTGATCCACCGCATCCTGTACGGTTACGATCTTTTCAGCCTCGTCGTTGTCGATCTCAATATCAAACTCCTCTTCAATCCCCATGATGATCTGGAAAATATCGAGGGAATCCGCACCAAGATCGTCCACAAATGTTGTCTCCGGTTTAATCTCCTCTTTCTGAACATTGAGGACATCCGCGATAATGTCCTGAAGTTTTTCAAATTCCATAATCAGATCCTCCTTACTTTACTCGCTCTCTTTGCTGTCCGCCTGCGTCTCCTGGATCGCTGCTTTTATTTTCTCATTGATCTTCTGCTCTTTAAATGTGACGCATTGGATAATTGAATTACATACTTCCGTGGAAGTGGAACTTCCATGGGTCTTGACCACGAGACCTTTTAATCCCAGAAGGGGAGCCCCGCCGTACTGGCTGGCGTCAAAGTCTTTTAATGTAGCTTTGAGTGCCGGTTTCACAAGAAGCGCGCCGATCTTACTTCGAAGATTCGTCATCATTCCCTGTTTAACCTTTTTGATCAGAGCACCACCTACGCCTTCATAAAGCTTGAGGATCACGTTTCCGACAAATGCCTCGCAGACAATTACGTCAACTTTGCCGTACGGAATCTCTCTCGCTTCCACACTGCCGACAAAATTAATATCCTTGCATGCTTTCAGAAGCGGGAATGTCTCTTTGACAAGAGCGTTTCCCTTTTCCTCCTCAGCCCCGATATTCACAATGCCGACCGTAGGATTTTTCTTTCCCATCACACTCTCCATATAGATGGATCCCATCTTTGCAAACTGTACGAGATGTGAAGGGCGGGCATCTACATTCGCCCCGCAGTCGATCAGGAGCGATACTCCTGTCAGTGTCGGAAAAAGAGGGGCAAGCGGCGGTCTCTCAACCCCTTTGATTCTGCCGACAAGCACCTGTCCTCCCACAAGGACTGCTCCCGTGCTCCCGGCTGACACAAAAGCGTCGGCCTCTCCGTTCTTCACCATCTTCATAGCAACCACGATAGACGAATCTTTCTTGCCGCGGATTGCTTTTACAGGCGGCTCCGCAGTCTCGATCACCTCTGTGGCGTTTACGATCCTGATCTGCTCCTCAGGATAGCTATACTTCGCGAGCTCGTTTTTGATCACGCTCTCCTGTCCAGTCAGCAAGATCAGAATGTCTTTTCTCTTCTGCACTGCCTCTACCGCGCCCTTCACAATTTCGACAGGCGCGTTATCACCGCCCATCGCGTCAAGAGCAACCTTCGTAATCTCAGACATTTTCTCTCCTCCTAACACTACTGAAATCATTCTACTGGAAAACAATATAAAAATCAATAAAAAAAAGACGCAAAATACAAAGTTTTTACGTCTTTTACCAGTGCTTTCTGATTAGTCAACGGAGATGATCTCACGCTTGTTGTATGCGCCGCATGCCTTGCACACACGATGCGGCATCATAAGCTCGCCGCACTTGCTGCATTTTACAAGATTCGGAGCGCTCATCTTCCAGTTAGCTCTTCTCTTATCTCTTCTTGCTTTTGAAGATTTATTCTTTGGACAGATTGACATAGGTTACACCTCCTTAAAATTCTTAAATAAGTCACGGACAACTGACATTCTAGGATCAAGCCCCGGATCTTCACAGTCACAGGACCCCGTATTCAGATTCCGGCCGCACACTCTGCACAGACCTTTGCAGTCTTCCCGGCAGAGCACTTTCTCCGGCCACTCTGACAAAATCTCGTGAAAGAGCATTTTGTCCACGTCAAGATGATATCCGTCAATAAAGTTTGATTCATCCAGCTCCTCTGTCAGTTCTGCGTCGGAGAGACCTATGTCCACATGCTTCGTACAATTGATCACAAAGTCATATCTGACATCCTCCAGGCATCGGTCACACGGGATCAGGACCGTCAGCGCCGTATCGGCTTTGATAAGAAGTTCCTTCCCCTTTATATGCTCCGCCCGGACGTGAACCGGCTCACTTGCAACGACCGGATAATCTCCGGATCTCAGACGGATCATCTCCATCGTGAGCGGCACAGTCTCCTCCACTGTCTTATGCTGGTCTGACAAAACGTCTGATAGGTTAATTAACATAGTTAT
>DWWI01000073.1 GCA_019119745.1 Candidatus Mediterraneibacter gallistercoris
TCATCTGACGCGGCACTTTGCCCTTACGGAATCCCGGGAGGCTGATCTTGCTGCGCTCTTTCAGGTATGCTGCCTGAAGTGCCTTCTCCACATCCTCTGCTGACACCTCGATCGTCAGCTTCGCCATATTATGTTCTAATTTTTCTACCTGTAAACTCATTTTCTTCCTCCTTGCATGCGCAAAAGTTCAAAATTGCCCTGTTTTTTGTTTAAAACCCATAGCAGGACACACCTTTGCAGTCATTGAAATAGTATAGCACATAAAACCGCACATTTCCAGTATTTTATTCGTATACGACAGATTTTCTGATCTCTTCCGCCTTTTCTTCTCCGCAGAGGACCGCTGTCAGCCTCAGCGCAAACGGAATCGCAGCTCCCATCCCCCGGCCGGTCGTAATATTTCCGTCCGTAACAGCCGGTACTCTGAGAACCTCACCGCAGTCAAGCTCGTCTTCAAAAGACGGATATGCACATGCTTTTTTTCCTTTTAAAAGTCCCAGTTCACTCAGAACAGTAGGCGCCGCGCAGATTGCCGCAATATATTTCCCCTGACTGTCAAATGAGAGGATCTGTGTTTTCAGCCCTTCATGAGCTTTCAGGTTCAGTGTTCCCGGCATTCCGCCCGGCAGCACAATCATATCTGCATCTGCAATATCTGCTTCCTCAAACACTTTATCCGCCTCAACAATAATACCGTGAGAACCATTGATCTGTTTTCTTCCCATTACTGATACGGTCTCCGTATCAATTCCTGCCCTGCGCAGGATATCCACAACTGTCAGCCCTTCGATCTCCTCAAATCCGTCCGCAAGAAAAACACATACTTTCTTCATTTTCCAGTACCTCCTGTTTTCATTAAAAGTATATCACTGATTGATTTTTTCCAATATTTCATAAATTCCCCTATTTCTCATTATAGCGAATGTCGCAAACAGTTACAAGCCGGCCTTTCCAACTTATACTGGAACAGTACGATCTTTTCACTTATAATAAAAACCGGGGAGCAACATCAGCTCATCACCATCACAAAAATATGACCGCGCACCCTGCGGCCGTTCAGGAGGAAATTATATGGAAATCGAGCGCAAATTTCTGCCGGATATGGAACATCTTCCGTTTTGTCCGGAAGATTATCCCTGCCGCCAGATCGAGCAGGGCTATCTCTGCACAGAACCTGTCGTACGCATCCGCAGAGACAACGACGAATACTTTCTAACTTATAAATCAAAAGGACTCATGGTCCGTGAGGAGTACAATCTTCCAATCACCAGATCCGGTTATGAACATCTGCTCGCAAAAGCGGACGGACGAATTATCACAAAAAAGAGATATGTGATCCCTCTTGAAGATGATCTAAAACTGGAACTGGATATCTTTGAGGGAGATCTGTCCCCGCTTGTCATAGCGGAGATTGAATTCCCCGACGAGGAGACTGCCCGGGCTTATCAGGCGCCCGAATGGCTTGGGGAAGATGTAACATACTCTTCTCTCTACCACAACAGTACTCTGAGCCGGTTGTAGTCAGCTCGTCCGAGCCGGTTGCTCTGCAACTATTTGTTGCTTTTAGCTGTTATTACCCGTTCTGTTGCATACCGCCTTATTTACAGGAAATATTGATATAATAATGGAGAATTTTTCTAGTTTCCTGTAAAAGGAGGTGTTCCCGTGGCTAATATCCAGCTGGCAGAAAATCTGCGCCGTCTGAGGACGGATCATGATTATACCCAGACACAGATCGGCGATAAACTGAATATTTCACGGCAGGCATACTCCAATTACGAAACAGGCAAACGGATTCCCGACCTGGATATCCTGATCCGAATCGCGGATATCTATCACGTCACACTTGAGCAGCTCATTCTGCAGCCATGCTCCGGTACTGGTGTTATCAATCAGAATTCCGGTCCTTATTATATCGGAATGGAAGTGGCAGACGCCGGTACAATATACCTGACAAAAGAAGAAGTGGAACTTCTTTCGCATTATAGAAATGCAGATGAAGATGACCGGAAACTGACCCGGAAAGTATTGAAAATGTAAATTCGAATTTTCCATACTAGCAAAGTATCCGCCGGGAGACAGGTATTGCTAGCGCACCCGCTTTCGCTCGGGCCGTAACGCAGCGGTACATCGGTTAAGCCGCAAAATGGATTGTTTGAGCCAAAGGCGAGTTGTCCATTTTGCGGCTTTGCTTTTAATCAGATTTCAGATCCTTTAGTTTTTCTCAGATTATGGAGCGGAGCCTGAAGCACATGCCTCTCAGTTCAAAAAGTATTTCCGTGCCTCATCTCCGTTTGTTTTCGGACATTATGCGCAAGGCACTTAATCCGACAAATTAGATTTTATAATATATGCTTCTTTTTGAAGATAATGATACATCCGACGATGACCACTATACTCAGCACAACAACGAACGGGAACCCGTTGTCCAGGCCCGGCATGTCTTTGAAGTTCATCCCGTACCATCCGGTGATCAAAGTCAGCGGGAAGAAAATCGTGGATATCACGGTCAGGAACTGCATGTTGCTGTTCTGTTTTGCGTCAATCTGCGCCTGATATGAATCTTTTACCTGCTGGGCATATTCGAGCAGGTGATTTGTCCGGCTCATGAGCCGGTCTGCACGGTCGGTCAGTGTACCGAAATATTTCAGATGCTTTTTCAGGAAAAATCCGTTTTCGTTTTCCTCGAGCTCCTTGGTCAGATCCATGATCTCATCATAATAACTCCGGAGATTTAACAGTTCGCGGCGCAGCGGCATCAGTTTTGTCTGAAAGTCTGCGGTGTGTTCCTGGCTCACATCTTCTTCCATTCTCAGAAGCCTGCGCTCATATGCCACAAGCATCTCCAGATCTCTGCTTATAAACTCAGAAATATAATTATACAGAAATCGTTCTTTTGTCTCTCCCTGATGTGTCTTTTTCCGCTGGATGCGGCGGATCAGACGCTCTGTGAAAGCGTCGTCATCCACGATCACCACATTGCTCCGGTTGACAAAGAAGTACATCCGGTATCTGCTCCCTAACACATCCAGAAGTTTAGGTATACAAAGTGTTCCTACCACGCAGTCCTGCTGGTTCTCAAGTCTGCAGAACCCGATCTTCGCCACCTGAATCTCATTTTCGTATATGATCCCCGCTTTTGCGAGGACCGCGTCAGCATGTTTTGAGTCTGTGACAAAGACAGCCGGCGCCTGATCGGTCTCCCATTCTTCCTCTGTTACCGGAAGAAGCTGCTCGCCAAATCTGTAAATCATCCTATCACCTGTTCGTTTTTATTCTTCTCCTTAATTACTCTTCGTCCGCACTGTCCGACGCCTGACCGGCGTTTCTCTGGGCGGCTTTATCATATGCCTCCTGATAGAGGGCCTCCTGAGAATTGACAGGCTCTCCCTCGCATTTTACAAGAGCATAATTTCCCTCTGAATCCTCTTCCCTGGCTTTCTTATTATCACTGAGCATCAGATCGAAGATCCCCTGGATTCTCTCCTTGATCGCCGGCGCATAGACCGGAGCCGCAACCTCAACACGTTTTACTGTATTTCTCGTCATAAAGTCAGCTGATGAGATATAATACTTTCTTCTCTCACCGCAGCCGAAGATATAGATTCTCGAATGCTCAAGAAAACGTCCGACAATACTTATGATACGGATATTTTCCGTCTGTCCTTTTATCCCCGGGATCAGACAGCTTATTCCACGGATGATCATATCAATGTGAACCCGTGCCTGAGATGCCTCTGTAAGCTTATCGATAATCCTCTTATCTGTCAGTGAATTCAGTTTCAATCCGATATAAGCATCCTCACCGTTCTTTTTATGTCTGATTTCTTCCTCAATCATCTCGATAATACGGTTCTGCAGGCATTTCGGGGCTACCAGCAGATGATCTGATTCCTCCACCGTCTCGCCTTTAGTCAGAGCCTGGAATACTCTTGCCGCATCCATTCCGATCTTCTCGTCAACTGTCATCAGCGACAGATCCGTGTAGAGTCTCGCGGTCTTTTCATTGTAGTTTCCGGTTCCGATCTGCGTGATGTATTCAATGCCGTCTTTTCCTTTCTTCGTGATCAGGCACAGCTTGGAGTGCACTTTGAATCCCTCAAGGCCGTAAATAATCTGGCATCCTGCCTTCTCCAGCATACGTGACCAGCGGATATTGTTTTCCTCATCAAAACGCGCCCTGAGTTCCACGAGAACGACGACTTCCTTTCCGTTCTCCGCTGCTTCACAGAGAGCCTCAACAATCTTGCTCTGTTTTGCCAGACGATACAATGTCATCTTGATAGAAATTATACTGTCATCCTCCGCCGCCTCATTGAGCATATTCAGGAACGGACGGATCGACTCATATGGATAGGACAGCAGCTTGTCTTCTTCTTCGATCTGTTTTAAGATGCTCACACCGTCGCGGAAAGACGCCGATTTCTGCGGTACTCTTCTCTCATAGAACAGTTCCGGATTCATGCGGAGATGATCCTGGATTGTAAAGATAAAGGACAGATCCAGCGGAGCCTCACTGCGGAATACCCGTTCCGGTGAAACGTCCAGATACCGGCACAGTGATTCTACGACCGAACCGTCGATCTCGCGGGACATATCAAGACGTACCGGAGAAAGTTTCTTTCTCTCTTTCATCAGATCCGCCATAAATTCGCGGTAATCCAGATCTTCATCATACAGAGCGTCTGCGTCGATGTCCGCATTTCTGACAACCCGGATCAGCGACTTTCCGATCACCTTGTATCCCTTAAATACCTTTCCGATATAATGGAGCACGATGTTCTCTGAAAGTATATATCTTCCCTTTCCTCCCGGAAGTTCGATCAGACGCTCTACCATATTGTTTGTACACGGAATGATACCGATCCTCTCTTTTCCGCTCCTTGTCTGAAGAACGACTACTGCATAGATTTCCTGATTTCTCAGGAACGGGAACGGCTGTCTCTTTCCTACTATAGTCGGAGAGCTTAAAGGCACGATCTCATGATTAAAATATTGCTCAAGAAATTTCTTTTCATCGGGTTTTGCCGTAGTAAAATCAACCAGAGTGATTCCATATTCAGCGACTTTATCCATCAGCTTCTTATATGCGGCATCTTTTCTCTTATTGAGCTTTTTCACAACTTTCAGGATAGCCTTGATCTGCTCCTCTGACGTCATTTTTGTCTTATTATCCCTGATTTTTTTATTGACCAGCATCTGGTCCTGAAGTGATCCCACCCTTACTCTGAAAAACTCATCCAGATTGCTCTGGTAGATCGAGACAAAATTCATGCGCTCACACAACGGCACTTCAGTATTCTCCGCCTCTTCAAGTACTCTTTCGTTGAATTTCAGCCAGGACAATTCCCTGTTCATATAAATATTACCCATTTTTTCCTCCTTTGTAACTAACACAGCTTATTTCCGTTTGCCACCAGTTTAAATTTGCAGTTCAGCCGTTCCGCAGCCCTTCTGCACATCATCATACGTTTCAAAAATATTTCAAAATAATCCATCACCGTACAGATGGAATCATCTAATTCAAGCTCCATTTGTATAATACGCTTTTCTTTCTGAATAATCAACTTCGAAGATAACGCAGCATAATTCACCCTGTCATGGATATCAAATGCCGCCCTGTTCCTGTTCTGCACTCTGTTGCGCCGTACATCTGTCTTATCTGCCAGGATCAGCGCCGCAGACACACCGTCTACCGCTGCCCCTGTGGCCTCATCATGATGGCCGATGGCTGTCGTCACGACGAGGATATCCTTGAGCGGCATATCTGTTTCTTTTAAGATCTGGTACGCGAGGATTGCGCCGCTGTGCGCATGATCATGCCGGTTGATGCTGTTTCCTATATCATGCATGTATCCGGCAATCTTTGCCAGTTCTGTCTTATGCCTGCCATAGCCCAGTTCCTTCAATATCTTACCAGCGGTTTCAGCAGCCTTTGACGCATGCTTTTTCGAATGTTCTGTATACCCCAGCTCGTTGAGAGTTGCATTTCCTTTCTCGATCAGGAGATTAATTTCCTTGTTCATCCTGATCTGTTTGTAGTCCGTCTTCATCACAGCCTCCTCACCGCCTCCATGGCAAGAGCCGATCTCTCGCACTCCTGCGCAGTCATGGTAATCTGCCAGCACAGAGGACTTCCTTTCATATGTTCAGACGCATAACTCAGCCCGTTCGTCCGTTCGTCAAGAAACGGACGGTCGATCTGGTTGGGGTCTCCCAGCAGGATGATCTTCGTATCCTTCCCCGCCCGCGTAATGATCCCTTTGATCTGATCCGGTGTTGTATTCTGCGCCTCGTCAATGATCAGATATGTTTTCACGATAGAGCGTCCTCTTATGTAGTTGAGCGCCTCAGCCTGAATGATGCCCCTGTCGAATATCTCCTCGATCTTTCCTTTCAGCTCCTCCTCATCCTGATACCGTTCCTCTTCACTGGAATCAATGAGCTGTTCGAGATTATCAATGATGGGCCGCATCAGAGGAGATATTTTTTCCTGCTCATCTCCCGGCAGGAAACCGATATCATCGTCGAACTGCGCATTGGGACGGCAGACCAGGATACGCCGGTACTCCCCCGTCGGATGATTCAACAGTTTTTCAAGTCCTACCGCAAGAGAATAAAACGTCTTGCTGGTTCCCGCCATTCCTTTTACGATGACCAGCGGAGCTTTCTCCGCCGGCTGCATCAGAGCCTCCTGCAGGAAATATTGTCCTGCATTTCTCGGCGAGATACCGTAAGGGGCGCTTTTACGGAACTCCAGCTTGCGGATCACTCCGTTTACCACGCGCCCGAGCTGTGTTTTTTTCGCCGACTGATCTGCCTTTAAAATGACAAACTGATTTTCCTCCAGCTTCGGTACATAGCTTTCCCCGTCTTCACCGAGCACATACGTCCGGTCGGCCGGCACACCTTTTTTCTTAAACTCCTTAAATAATTCTTCCGGTACGTACACCTCACTTCTGCCGCTGTACTGATTCTCATGCTCCAACACCTGATCTGTGGTGAAATCTTCTGCACAGATTCCCAGGATCTGGGCCTTGATCCGCAGGATCAGGTCTTTCGTCACGAGAATAACCTGTTCGTCCCGGGATTCAGATAACCCAATACAGACTTTCAGGATCCTGTTGTCTGCCACTTCATCTGACAGATCTTCCGGAAGTTTTACATTGACAAAATTCTTCTCCACGCAGAGGGTCCCGCCGCCATCCAGTGCCACTCCCTTCAGCAGATCTCCTTTCTGACGGAGCTGTTCCAGATAACGGATCACCCTGCGGGCATTGGCTCCTGTCTCTCCTTCCGTCTTCTTAAAGTGATCCAGCTCCTCCAGTACGACCATGGGCAGCACGACAAGATTGTCTTCGAAGCTGTCGACCGCATAAGGCGCCTGCAGAAGAATATTTGTGTCTACTACATAAATCTTTACCATACAGTTTCCTCTCAAGTTTCAGTTTTTAATTTTTATATGTAGTCTATTTTATAATAAAGTCCTGAACGTTGGGATGATAAAAATGTTAAATGTAAGTAAAGACACCGGATCTGTGCAGTTTTTGTAATAAAACTACAAAATCCGGTGTCTTTTTTGATTTTTTATCAGTCCTGTCTTTCCTTAAACTCTTTGCTGCACTGCTATATCACCACCCGGTGAAGTCTGCTCCCGAGCCTGCTCAGGATCTCATTTGTGATAGTTCCCGCTTTCTCTGCCATATCCTCCGCTGTAAATCTGTATTTTCCCGACCTGCCGATAAATACAGCCTCATCGCCCGGCAGGATTTCCGGCACATCTGTCACATCCAGCGTAAGCTGGTCCATACAGATCCGCCCGATGATCGGAACTTTCCGTCCTTTTACAAGGGTCTCCCCGCAGTTCGACAGACTGCGGGGAATCCCGTCCGCATACCCGGCCGAGACAATAGCGAGCCGCCGCGTATTGTCTGCAGTGTAGGTAAGCCCGTACCCGGCAGATTCTCCCGCCGGCAGTTCTTTTACGCTTGCCACTCTGGCTTTCAGAGACAAGACCGGCTTCAGTCTGTTTGCCGTCCGCACTCTGTCATCTGCTGAGCTCAGGCATCCGTAGAGGGCGATCCCCGGTCTGGAAAAATCATAAGAATATTCCGGATAGTTTAAAAGTCCGTAACTTCCCTGAATATGACATTTGAATCCCCGGATGCCTTTTTTGTGCAGGTAATCCGTAACCTGATCAAACCTGTGTATCTGCTCCCGGGTATATTTATCCTCCGTATCTGTAAGCCCGTCAGATACACAGAGATGGGAGAACATTCCCGTTACCCTGAGATTCTGCAATTTCCATACTTTCTCTATAAGTTCAAGCCTGTCATAAGGGATTCCCAGCCGGTGCATCCCGGTATCTACATCGACATGCACCGCAATCGTATCACAATTTCCGGCAGTGCTCCCGCAGCTGACCTTTCCGGCGTATGCCGACAGCCTGCCGGCATAGTCAAGATCCACCGCTGTCTGGGTCAGACTGTAGTGCATAAGCTCCGCAAATCCGTCCGGATGGGTATACCCGAGGATCAGGATCTGGCCGGATATTCCTGCCTGACGGAGCCGTATTCCTTCATCTACAGACGCCACACAGTAGTTACGGATCCCGGCATCCTGAAGAATACGGGATACAAGAACATCCCCATGTCCGTAGGCATTGGCCTTTACCGCGGGCATGAGAGCGCATCCGGCGCCAGAAAGTCTCTGCAGTTCCTCCATATTATTCAGAAGATTTTCTTCATTTATACTGATCCATGCCCTGTCTGTCTCATGCATTTTCGTTTTTCTCCTTTCGTATTCTGAGCCGGAAGTATATCTGATCAATAAATACTGCTGCGGCGAAAGATACCGCCGAAACACTTATAAACTGGACAAACGCATTTTTCGCAAGAAGCCAGTCCAGACCTGCTGCTCCTGCAATTCCCCTAAGTACGATCAGCACTCCCGGATGTATGATGTACACGATCATGGAGACATCCCGCGTCCACCCCGGCGCGCGCCCCGGCACATAAAGCAGCAGCCGGAACAGGAAATACATGACCGGCGGCAGGAACAGATACATACTATTGTGACGCTGCAGATCCTGGCTGAATGTCAGATATCCCTCGATGAGCATCAGAGAGAGGCTCACACACAAACCTGCAACATCCCATCCTGTACTGATATCCCGCACTGTACTGTTCTTCCGTCCTGTCCCGCCGCCTGTACATACTGTATTTTCTGTCTTTTCCATGCCTGACTTTCTCTCTCTGAGCATCAGTCCCATGAGCAGGAAAATCGGAGCATAGAAAATGCCGTTTCGTGTGTAGCTGCTCACAGCAAAGATTACATCATACATATGCTCCAGAACAGGAACCCGGGCTGCAATTCCGAAGTAACTGTCCCCGCCTACTCCAATCAGATAAAGCAGTATCGAAATAACCAAAACTATTCCCGCCGGGAATTTCTTCAAAAGCATCATAACTGTGAAGCATCCGATGATCACCGCCGGGAAATACCAGAGATGGTAAAATGTCCCGTCAAAAATGAGCATCCTGATAAATTCCCCGGCACTTTCAGGAAGTCCTCCCGAGTAAAAATTGACCGGAAGGTAAAGCACGATTGATACCGCATACAAAAACAGTATCTTTTTTATAGAACGGAGCACTTTACTGCCCGCATTATTTCCGCTTTTTCTCCATGAACCAAGTACAAAATATCCGGTCGTCATAAAGAAGAATGGGACCGCCACTCTTCCGGCACAATAGGTCAGCAGAAAATCAAAATCTTTGCTGACGCCTGAAAACGGAGCCGTGTGAATCGCAATTACCATAACAGCAGCCGCGATACGGAAGTAATCGATCCCGGCATAATTCACCGTCTGCGCGTGTCCTCTGCTGCTCATCTTGCCTTCCTTTCTCCCCCGCGGACGCCGCTTGTATTTCCAGCACTACCCGCATTGCCGCAGAACAGATATTGTCCTGAATTTGCCTGTGTATTTTTCATCATATTCACACCTCCATCTCGATCAGACGGCTGATCAGTTCCTGAAAAGAAATTCCCGCGGCTTTCATCATTCCCGGATAACGGCTGTGGGCGGTAAAGCCCGGGATCGTGTTCACTTCATTAAAATAAATTTTCCCTTCAGGCGTCAGGAACATGTCTACTCTTGCAAAATCCCTGCACTTTAATGCACGGTAGATGACCGCCGCCAGATGGCGGATCTCTTCTGCTTTCTCATGGGGGATCCTTGCCGGGACATAGATATTTGATGTCTTCAATGTATATTTTTCTTCGTAATTAAAGAAACCTTCCGACAGCTCGATCTCGTCCACTTCGCCGATCGTAAGTTCCCTGTTTCCAAGGACAGCGCATCCCACCTCAAAGCCTCGGATCTGTTCTTCCAGGATTACTTCCGTATCATGCTCAAATGCACTCTCCACAGCAGGGATCAGCTCATTCTCTTTACATACTCTCGTAATACCAAAGGAAGATCCGGCACGGACCGGCTTTACAAACAACGGATACCCCAGCCTGCGCGCATATTTCTGTATCTCATGTGCATCATACGGTTTCGTTACAGTCACTGTCTCTGCCACCGGTACCCCTGCTGCTGCCGCGATACGATGCGAGAGTTCTTTGTCCATGCCGACAGCAGAACTCAGCATTCCGCATCCAATGACCGGGATGCCGGCAAGCTCCAGCACGCCCTGTACAGTGCCGTCTTCTCCGTTTTTCCCGTGCAGGATCGGAAATGCCGCATCCAGTGATATAGCACGGATTTCGTCTGGTCCCTGATAGCAGATGCCATGAACCTTCTTGTCCGTAGATACCCATATCGGCGTACATGTCCTTTCACTGTACCATTTGTCCTCCGGTATATCATCGATATTCCCCTGATACAGATACCACTGCCCGCTCTGACGGCTGATGCCGATCAGGATCTGTTCGTAACGATCTGTATCCATGTTCTCGATCACAGCATGTGCCGACTGGAGCGACACTTCATATTCTGTAGAACATCCGCCAAACAGTACGGCAATCCTTTTCTTTTTCTCATTTCCAGTTTCTGTTATTCTGATATCATTCATTTTCTTTCTCTCCTTCTTTTCTTTAAGATGCCGGCTGTTACCTGTAAAACATACGGTCATCCCTGTCCGATAAGGAAATGATAGCAGTGGCGGATTAATGATTTTTAATGAAATTATGACGATTTAGAGTGTAGAATTATTAAGATTTTCCTAAGCAACGCTGCATTACACGCGTCGCCGTGTTGCCTTTTCCTCAGAAAATGTGATATCATACCGACTATAACTATCCAGATTTACTTCATTACAAAAGAGAGGAAACATGTTTTATGAACATTACATTTACTGAGCTGCTCTGGCTCTTTCTCATCTACTCTTTTCTCGGATGGATCTTTGAGGCAGTTGTCGGAACTATAAAAAACAAAAGATTCACAAACCGTGGATTCTCCACAGGACCATTCTGTATTGTCTACGGTATTGCAGCTGTCACGATGCAGATCACGCTTGCAGATCTGATGGATAATCCCGTCTTTCTGTTTATCGGGTGCGGTATACAGGCTACATTTATTGAATGGTTTGCAGGGAAATTGCTGGAGCTCATAAACCGACGCAAATGGTGGGATTATTCAAATAAGAAATGGAATTTTGACGGATATATCTGTCTGGAATACACATTGCTCTGGGCTGTCCTCGGATCTGTCAGTGTAAAATACGGAAATACATTTTTCCTTTTTCTGTATAAACTCATCCCCGAACCGTTTCCCGCAGTCCTCACATGGATAATCACAGGATTCGTAGTGCTTGATTCCGCAGTTTCCCTGGCTGCTGTATTCCATTTACGCAGAAGCAAAAACAAAAAGGCGGACAGCCCTGTCAGGAGTCTGTCTTCGAAATTGTACAAAGCCGCTCTCGCTGTCATCAGATATGTGGAGCGCCGTATGGCAAAAGCGTATCCTGTCATAGAGGAGAAATCCGAAGAGATCCTGAAAAAAGGTAAATTTGCAGAAGGCTGTGGTTTTTACAAACTGTTCTGGCTCTTTCTCATCGGCGCTTTTCTTGGCGATATCACAGAGACGATCTTCTGCCGCCTGACCTCAGGCGTCTGGATGAGCAGAAGCAGTCTCGTATGGGGACCTTTCAGTATTGTATGGGGACTTGCCATCGCCCTTGCCACATCGCTTCTGTACAAGGACAAAGACAAGCCGGACCGGCACATCTTCCTGATCGGCGCCCTGCTCGGCGGAGCCTATGAATATGTGTGCAGCGTCTTTACAGAGCTTGTATTCGGACAGGTTTTCTGGGATTACAGTAAAATCCCGTTCAACCTGGGCGGCAGAGTTAATCTCCTCTACTGTTTCTTCTGGGGGATTGCCGCTGTTGTCTGGATCAAGCTCCTGTATCCGAGGTTCTCCGGATGGATCGAACGTATCCCGAAGGTTGCAGGATACATAACGACCTGGATCCTGGTCGTCTTCATGGCCGCGGATATTCTCGTCTCATCCGCCGCACTGATACGCTATGATCAGAGAGCCGGAGGTCCCGCCGCCCAAAGTGGATGGCAGCAGATCATAGATGAAAATTTTGACGACAATACAATGCAGAAGATCTATCCGAACGCAAAGCAGAGATAAAAAACGGAGGTCCATAGCCTGAAATGGCAGTATGGATCTCCGCTTTTTATCATGTGCATTCCGCATGAACGCGGAAAACACCTCTCTCTGCTAAAGGTCAATCTTAAGATTCTGTTCTTTGATATTATGTCTGTCAGCATACCCTGACAAGATCATGGTAAGCGCGCCGTCTCCGGTAATATTGCAAGCTGTACCAAAGCTGTCCTGGAGTGCGAAGATGGTGAGCATCAGGGCGGTTCCGGTCTCATCGAAACCAAGCACACCCGTAATCAGGCCGAGTGACGCCATGACTGTTCCGCCGGGCACTCCCGGCGCTCCGATGGCAAATACTCCGAGCAGCAGGCAGAACAGGATCATTGTTCCGACATCCGGCATCTTTCCATATAAAATCTGGGATACCGTCATCACAAAAAACACCTCAGTCAGCACTGAACCGCAGAGATGGATATTGGCAAACAGAGGAATGCCGAAATCTACCATATCATCTCTGAGCGGCGGTTCTGATTTTTTCGCACATCGCAGCGCCACCCCCAGTGTCGCCGCCGAGGACATCGTACCGATAGCGGTAATATATGCAGGTCCGTAATTCCTTATCACATCCAGCGGATTGCTCCGGGAGTAAATTCCTGCCGCAATATAGAGAACAGCCATCCAAAGATAGTGACCCGCAACCACGATCAGCACAACCTGCAAAAATACCGGAAGCTGTATCGTGATCGTCCCCTCATAGGAAAGCGCACAGAAGGTAAAGCCGATAAATACAGGCAGGAGCGGGATCACTACCCTTGTTACAATCTGCAGGACGATCTTCTGAAATTCTTCCAGGAGATTCGTAATTGTCACAGCATTTGTCCATGTGCAGGCAAGTCCCAGAAACACAGACAGTACAAGCGCACTCATCACCGTCATGATCTCCGGGATTTCAAGCCGGAATACTACTTCCGGCAATTCCTTCAATCCTTCTACTTCAGAGACAATAGACAGACGCGGGATAATCCCGTAACCGGCAGCCACAGACAGAAGCGAAGCCAGAATGGATGACATATATGCGCAGAACAGCGCCACGCCCAGCATCCGCGAAGCATTCTTTCCGAGCCTCGTGATGGACGGCGCGATAAAACCGATGACGATCAGAGGTACACAGAAGTTAATAAGCTCTGACAAAATAAATCTTACAGTTACAACGATATTCATTACAGCGTTGCCGGCGGCCTTTGCGGACTCAATCCCGGCAAGTTGTCCCGCAATAATCCCGAGTACGACTCCCACAACCAGTTTGAACGGAAGGCTGGTAAATATTTTTTTCATGTAAATCTCCATTCCGCCGCCTTTCAGTTGGCGGCACAAATAGTAATGAAAGTTTCGACTTCCTCTGTCTTTTGCTCTATACTGAAAGCGAGAAGCTATACTACAAAGCACGGGAGGAGGAGTCGTAA
>DWWI01000074.1 GCA_019119745.1 Candidatus Mediterraneibacter gallistercoris
GAGGCTACATTTTACCGGAGACTGAGAGAATACAGGACAGAAAACAGAAGCGCATAAAAAAATTAACTATCAAATGGTATACGTTTTGATAATATCCCTTCAGCCCGTCCGGCTTTATGTATTAACTCAAGAATATTCGATTTTATTGAAGTTTTTTAAAAAATTGCTTGCTTTATGGAAATAATTGCCTTATAATAATCTGCGTAGATTAGCTATCAGAATGTATACCATTTGATAGTTAATTTTTTTATGCGCTTCTGTTTTCTGTCCTGTATTCTCTCAGTCTCCGGTAAAATGTAGCCTCGCTCATGTCGCATTGCCGGACTGCTTCCCGAAAGGTGATTTCTTTCCTTTCCCACGCCTGTACTGTCAGCCCGAAATGATCCGGAATCTCAATCTGAGGCCTGCCGAACCTGACGCCTCTCGCTTTTGCCGCGGCGATTCCCTCCGCCTGTCTCTGACGGATATTGCTTCGCTCGTTTTCCGCTACAAATGATAACACCTGCAGGACAATATCACTCAGGAATGTCCCCATCAGATCTTTTCCGCGCCTCGTATCCAGAAGCGGCATATCGAGAACCACGATATCAATTCCTTTTTCTTTTGTCAGTATCCTCCACTGCTCCAGTATTTCCGCGTAATTACGTCCCAGTCTGTCTATGCTCTTGATATAGAGCAGGTCATCTTTTTTCAGTCTTCGTATCAGCCGTTTATATTGTGGGCGGTCGAAATCTTTTCCCGACTGCTTATCCATATAAATGTTTTTCTCCGAAGTTACTCTTTCCCGCAGCGCAATGATCTGTCTGTCTTCATTCTGCTCGCGGCTGCTGACGCGAACATAGCCATAAGTTGTCGTCAAATAATCATCCTTTCCTGCTTATAATCGCATAAAATATTACGCACACATTATTATTTCCGTTTTGCTTATATTTTGACAGGGAATATGATTTTACTATTACTTATAATTTCTGTAAATCGAAACCGTACAGATATGCTATATGAAAGACAGAAAAGAAACAACCGGTAAAGAGTTTGACCTCATCTTTGTATTTGTACAAGTATAGCAATATATGCTATACTTAGGGCATACTTAGAAAAGGTATGGTCATTTTGTGCCCCATGAAAGGATGTGTTCCTATGCCATTACTACAGCAGGACAAAGAGTATACCATTGATGATATCTATGCCCTCCCAGACGGACAGCGGGCAGAACTGATTGACGGCCGGATGTATATGATGGCGCCGCCGGGCAGGAAACATCAGCGGATCACACTGGAGCTTTCAACCATTATAAACAATTACATCAAAGAGAAGGGCGGCTCCTGTGAGGTCGATATTGCTCCATTCGCTGTATTTCTCAATGCAGATGATAAGAAGAATTATGTAGAGCCGGATATAAGCGTTATATGCAGTACTGACAAGCTCACAGACAAAGGCTGCACAGGTGCGCCGGACTGGATTATTGAAATTGTATCCCCCGGAAGCAGACGGATGGACTACTACACTAAACTGTTCAACTACCGTACTGCCGGTGTTCGTGAATACTGGATTGTTGATCCTGAGAAAAACCGGATCCTTGTTTACAATTTCGAATCTGAGGATACTGGCGACTACACATTTTCTGAAGCCATCAAAGCCGGGATCTATGACGATCTGGAGATTGATTTCAGTTCAATTGATATCTGAGTAAAAAACTGCCGCTCCACATCAATTACTTGTGGGGCGGCTTTTATACAGCTCTTATTTTCCGAATCCGCAGTTCGGATATGTACATACTTTACAGTTCAGGCACAGTCCGCCCTCCCCCAGCACGCTGAAGTCTTCAGCGCTCAGATGCTCTCCCGCTACGATCCGCGGCAGAACAAGATCAAAGATCGTGCGCTTTGAATACATAACGCATCCGGGCAGTCCCATGATCGGAATATCCGCTGCATCACTGTCCTCCCGCTTTTTATACGCCAGCATAAACATGGCGCCGGGCAGGACAGGAGCGCCATAAGTAACAACTTCATCTGACGCATTGCGGATGGCAAGAGGCGTCCTGTCGTCCGGATCTACGCTCATTCCTCCGGTGCATACTACCATGTCCGCGCCTTTTTCGATCCAGTCATTGATCGCTCCTGTCGTCATCTCAGCGTTATCGTCGCACAGCACATGGCCCATTACTTCCACACCGCACTCTTCCAGCTTTGCTTTTACTACCGGAGTAAACTTGTCTTCGATCCGTCCTCGGTAAACCTCGCTTCCTGTAGCGATGATCCCCGCTTTCATCTCGCGGAACGGAAGGATCTGAAAAACAGGCTCCTCCCCGCAGATCTCTTTCACACGGTTCATCTTCTCCTCTTCTATTACAAGAGGGACAACGCGCATTCCCACGATCTTATCGCCCTTTTTCACTGGAAAATCTCCGTGTCTGGAAGCAAGAACTATCTGCCCCATAGCATTGACCGCATTCAGTTTAGCCCTGTCGATTTTCAGCAGACCGTCCTCTTCGGCAGTCAGCTCGATCTTCCCTTCTTTTGCCTCAGAGGCCTTCATGTAATCTCCCTGGCATACCTGTCGGAGCACTTCCGCAGCGTCATTCTCATGGAGCATCCCTTCCTGCTTCTCCCACACGTACAGGTGCTCTTTTCCCACGGAAAGCAGGACAGGAATGTCCTCTTCCGTAACTACATGACCTTTGCGGAACACCGCGTCCTTTACCACACCCGGGATAATCTGTGTAATGTCATGGCAGAGAACGCTTCCCACTGCATCTTCTGTCCTGATCAGTTTCATTTTATCTCCTCCAGTTCTTTCATCCACACTGCCGCGCACGCATCGCTCGGCATTCTCCAGTCTCCTCTCGGGGAAAGCGCCACCGTACCGATCTTCGGTCCGTCCGGAAGGCAGGAACGTTTAAACTGCTGGGCAAAAAATCTCCGGCAGAATGTCTTCAGCCATTTCAGGATCGTCTCTCTGTCATAGTCTCCGTCGAATGTCACTTCTGCCAGTCGGAAGATCTTCGCCGGTTCATATCCGAAACGAAGCATATAATATAAGAAGAAATCATGAAGTTCGTACGGACCTACCAGGTCTTCCGTCTTCTGGGCGATGTCTCCGTCTTTCGGAGGAAGCAGTTCCGGGCTGACAGGTGTATCGAGTACATCGTAGAGAACTCGGCGCAGTTCCTCATCCGGAGTCTCGTCAGCCGCGTATTTTACGAGATGGCGCACCAGCGTCTTCGGCACAGACGCGTTGACGCCGTACATGGACATATGGTCGCCGTTGTAGGTAGCCCATCCAAGCGCCAGTTCGGACATATCTCCGGTACCGATGACCATGCCTCCTGTCCGGTTGGCAATGTCCATGAGCACCTGAGTACGTTCCCTTGCCTGGGAATTCTCGTAGGTCACATCATGGTTTTCCGGATCCTGCCCGATATCCCTGAAATGAATATTCACTGCGTCCGCGATAGGTACTTCTTTCAGCGTAGCGCCTGTCTTTCTCGTCATTTCACATGCATTGTTGTATGTCCGGTCTGTTGTACCGAAACAGGGCATCGTCACCGCGATAATGTCTTTCTTGTCGCGGCCGAGCATATCAAATGCCCTTGCCGTCACAAGAAGCGCAAGCGTGGAATCAAGTCCGCCCGAGATTCCTACGACAGCGGTTCTGGAATTCGTGTGCGCCAGACGTTTTTTCAATCCCATGGCCTGGATCGTCAGGATCTCCTCGCATCTCTGCGCTCTCGCTCTTTCATCCGCAGGAACGAACGGCCTCTTCGGAAATGTTCTGGTGAGCACTGTTTCTTCATTATTGATATGAAACGGGATCCGGATCAGCGTCTGCCCCACGGCGGTCTTAAATGTAGTATTCTTCCTTCTTTCGCTGATGATCCTCTGGATATCAAGCTCCGAATAGATAATCTCATTGTGATACCGCTTTGACTGCTTTAAGATTGCCCCGTTCTCTGCGATAATATTATGTCCGCCGAAGACCACGTCCGTCGTGGATTCGCCCTCGCCTGCATTTGCGTAGATATAACCTGCGATCAGGCGCGCCGACTGTCCTGAGATCAGTTCTCTGCGATAGGTATCTTTTCCGATCGTCTCATCGCTGGCGGAACAGTTTACGATCACGGTCGCCCCCTCAAGCGCCGCCCTGATGCTTGGCGGAACGGGAGACCAGACGTCCTCGCAAATTTCCGCAGACACGATCAGATCTTCCATTTCACTGTCCGTAAACAGAAGCTGCGGCCCGAAAGGTACCTTCTGACCATTGAAATCGATGTAGCCCGCTGTGTCCGGACCGGGAGTAAACTGCCGCATCTCGTAAAATTCCGCGTAATTAGGGAGAAATGTCTTGGTCGTAAGCCCGATCACCTTACCCCGGTTCATGGCAGCCGCCACGTTGTACAGCTTTCCGCCGACTGACAGAGGCGCGCCTGCAAATACAAGGATATCCTTGTCAGCCGTATATTCTGCGATCCTGATGAGCGCTTCTTTCGCTACCTTGAGCAGAACATCCTGGGTAAAAAGATCACTGCACGTATATCCGGTCACACATAATTCCGGAAATACGATAATCTTTGCTTTCTGTTCGCATGCCTCGCTGATCGCCTCGCATATTTTCGCTGTGTTAAACTCTACATCCGCCACCCGGATATCCGGCGTAGCCGCGGCAACTTTAACAAATCCGTGTTTCATTTTCCCTTCCGCCTTTCTTGTCGGGGACGTAGTAAAACCCGGTTTTACTACGTCCCCGTTCACACTTTTTTCACATTTTTACTCTTATCTTGCTTTCGCTTTTTTCAACAGTTCTTTCAGTTCATCTACTGTATAGTTATATGCCGTATTACAGAAATGGCACTTCACTTCGATATCTTTGCCGTCATCGATCATGGACTGGATCTCTTTCTTTCCCACGCTGATGATCGCTTTCTCGATCCGTTCTTTGGAGCAGTTGCAGGTAAACTTGGCCGGCATCGTATCGGTGATCTCCAGATTGAGGCCGTCCAGCACCTGGGCGAGCATCTCTTCCGGTGTGTGGCCGTTGTCCAGCATGGATGTAACAGACTGAATATTCTGGATATTCTGCTCCAGTCTGTTTAATACCTCGTCCTCAATGAAAGGCATCACCTGCACGATGAATCCGCCTGCGCAGCGGACGGTATTGTCATGCTCCATGAGCACGCCCAGGCCTACAGAGGACGGCACCTGTTCAGATGTGGCAAAATAATACGTAAGGTCCTCCGCGATCTCTCCGGTCTGCAGTATAGTCTGCCCGGAATAAGGCTCCTTGAGCCCCATATCCTTGATCACGGTCATCACTCCCTGTCCGAGTGCTCCGCCCACATCCAGTTTGCCGTTCTTCGGAGGCAGCATCACGTCCGGATTATATACATAGCCTTTTACATTCCCCTGACTGTCCGCCGTCACGGTCAGTCCCTGGATCGGACCGGAACATTTGATCTGTATCGTCAGCATATCTGTCGCGTTTTTCATCATGCTGCCCATCATCACGCCGCCGGTCAGAAGCCTGCCGAGAGCTGCTGTCGCCACCGGGCTCGTGCCGTGGCGCTGTCTCGCCTCTTCCACCATCTCTGTTGTCACCGCGGCAAACGCACGGATCTGTGTATGCGCCGCGGAAGCTCTTACAATATAGTCTTTCATTTTTATTCCTCCTGTTTTCCTGATTCCCGGGCGATCACGCAGATCCGCTCTGACGTATCTGACGGCTCCTCTTTTGAGTCCACGTCATAAGCGGCCTCGAACACAAGCCCGGCCTTCTCAAGAAGCACTTGTATTTCTTTCAGTGTATATCCTCTCTGATAATGAGTTTCTTTGTATTTCCGGTACAGCTGCGGCATCTGGTCTGACTGCGTTTCGTCAGGGTTTTTCTCCTGTATGAAAAGTGTCAGATCGTACTCATTGATCTGCTCATTTTCATAATAATAGTTGTCCCAGATAAAACTGCATTCTCCCCGGTCCTCTGCTATAGTACAGTCTCCCATGATTTCCCGGTATTTATAATCTGTATTGAAATCAAACAGAAAAATACCGCGCGGATCCAGATAATTATTTACCAGCCGGAACACCTCTTCAAGTTCTCCCGGCTCCGTCACATAATTGACAGAATCGCATACGCTCACAACAGCTCTCACTGTGCCATACAGCTCAAATTCCCGCATATCCTGCAGAAGATACAGGATATCATGCCCGGATTCGATACGTTTTTCCATGGCGAGTTCAAGCATGTCCTCAGAATTGTCTACTCCTATCATATCGTATCCGTATCCGGCCAGTATCTCCGTCATTGTTCCCGTGCCGCATCCCAGATCCAGTACAATCCCGTCTTCTACACCGTATTTACATAGCATGCCATGTATATATTCTCCCCATTCTTCATAGGGGACATTATCCATAAATGTATCATACACTGCCGCAAAACTCGTATATGCCTCCACCTGTTCTGCCTCCCGTCCTGTTACCGTCCCGATCGTGTCCAATACGCAGCTTTATCTTACGATCTTCTAAGCTGCATGATGTCATCCCGTTTCTTAAAAATCACTGCCGCCGCGATCACAACGATCACAATCGCCCCGATCTCTGCCCAGTCCTGCCAGCCCAGTGTCGTCAGGTCAAAGCAGCGGACGTTAACCCACATCTGGTTGATCCGCTCATTATTCTCCTGATCAAAATACTGCATGACTACAGCCCGCTCCAGCACATCCTGCGGAGGGTACTGGGCGAAAAGCTGCCGGTCTGCCTGATCCGCCTCAGCGGTAATGACGAAATCCTCGTCCGCGTTATCTCCGCTGAAGAAGAATCCTACAGGATATTCTATCGTATCCTCCGCGTCGTCTTCCGCTCCGTAGCACCAGTCTGCATAGGCATAGATGATATCGCTGTCGCCGCCCGCGATCACGGAAGTGTAACCGATATAGTACATATTCCTGACCACGTTGTCAGGTCTGGACATAAAATTGATAAATGCCTCGGCGGCCTGCTGTTTCGCCGCATCACCGGCAATGCCGTCTTTGAGCATAACCCAGCCGTCGAACCATACATTCGTACATTCCTCCGGCACGGCGTAAGCAAGATAATAGTCGTCGATCTCCGCCTGATCCAGCGTGTAGACGGCGTCTCCCGACCACTGATAGTTTGCCAGGACCTTGCCGGTCACCATGTCGGCTTTTCCGCTGTCGGACTCAAACGAATAGGCATTTTCCTTCATCTCTTTTAAAACCGACTCGGCTGCCTTTACCGTATCCTCGTCGGTCCGGTTCATAATTTCCGTTATGCGCTCCAGCCGGTCCGGCGAGCTGATAAGATCCGGGGACATCAGTTCCTCTTCATTGAGGATGCCCAGAGCCGCGAAATAACTGTCCCGGACGTTGTCCTTGATCGTGACCTGCCCCTTGTATTTCGGATCCGCAAGGATTGCCCAGTGAGACGCCTCTTCTTTTGAGATCACCTCAGGATTATAGACGATTCCGGTCGTCCCCCACATGTAGCCGGCCGCATATCTGCTCCACGGTTCCCCGTTTATCGTATTTGTGTCAAAGATATTTCTGATATAGTCCGATACACCGCGGACATAATAGTTATTTTCATTTTCTTCATCAAAGAAATCGTCGGAGAGGGGCTGGAGCCGGTTCTCCGCGATCAGTTTCATAAACATGTACTCGGACGGACAGACAAGGTCGAAATCATTGCCGAGGGTCAGCTGATTGTACAGATCTTCATTGGTTCCGAAAGTGGAATACTCTACATTCACCTCCACACCATAAGTGTCCAGATACCATGCCTCAAAATCATCTATCATAGAGTTTTCCCCGAAGATCACGGTGCCTTCACGGTCGTCAAGATCGATTGCCTCTTCTTCATCCCAGTCACCTTCATCGATGTATTCTTCCCAGTTGGCAATGCGCAGAGTCACTTTCTCATCGCTTTCTGCCGCAGACACAGAAGCCATTCCTCTGGACACTGCTGCGCCGGGCAGTATATCATCAGAAAATATTCCGTCAGGGAGCACACATCCAGGCAGCGCCAATGTAAGGCTTGCTGTCAGCGCAAGTCCCGCGGCTGCTGTCCTAAGCGTCCTGCACTGCTTAGTCTTTCTCTCTGCTGTCATATACGACCACCTCCTGTTTATTCTCTGTTTTCGCCGAGACAGCATTCATGATCACGACCGCAAGGATCACGACCAGAAAGATCACGGTGGACAGAGCCCACAGCGCAGTCTTGATCTCGGTCTGGGCGCCTCTTGTGGCATTGACCACATAGGTGCTGATCGTATCAAATGTCGCCGGTTTCGTATATGTGGATATAAAATAATCATCCAGAGACAGTGTGATCGACAGCATGAAGCCCGAGATAATGCCCGGGATGATCTGCGGGATCACGATCTTGTACAGTGCCTGAAACGGTGTAGCCCCCAGATCAAGGGCCGCCTCATAAAGTCCGTTGTCCATCTGCTTCAGCTTCGGCATCACGGCAAGATACACAAACGGAGTGCACAGTACCACATGTCCGATGACAAGCGGAATGAACGTGTTCTTTTCGATGCCCAGCACGACGATCAGAAGGATACAGATGGAAAACGCTGTCACAACATCCGCATTCACCACCGGAATCTGGTTCGCCGTCTCGACCATCCTTTTCGTAACCGGTCTGGAGTAAAAAGCGCCGATGGCGCCAACTGTTCCCAGAATCGATGAGATCACGGCCGCCCCTACTGCCAGCAGGACCGTCCCGATGATCATATTTCTCAGCTCTTCTGTTGTAAAAAGCGTTACATAGTTGTGCAGAGAGAAACCTCTCACGGCGCCGATTGTCGTAGAATCCGTAAAGCTGTAAAACGCCAGGATCAGTACCGGTATATACATAAAAAACGCCACAAGGGCAAGCCACGAATAAGAAAGTATCTTTTTCATTATAGTATCGCCCCCCTGTTCTTTGCATCATCCTGATCCTCTCCGCCTGTGAGCAGCGATACGATACAGATCACTGCAAACAGGATCAGTGAGATCATAGAACCATTGTGCCAGTCATAGATATTAAAGTAACTTCCGATCAGCGATCCCATGATATACGTACTGTTGTACATCATATCAAGGATGACATAGTTGGTCATGGCCGGAAGAAATGTCATAGTGATCCCACTGACGATTCCCGGCATGGACAGAGGCAGCGTCACTCTGAAAAATACTGCCCCGGGACCCGCTCCCAGATCCTTTGCCGCTTCCAGCAGACTCTCATCGAGCTGAAGAAGGGTTGTATACAACGGCAGGATCATAAACGGAAGGTAATCATATGTCATGCCGATCACTGTGTTCAGAAACGGATGCAGGGAGAGATTGCCCTCCAGCACAGTCAGGATCTCCTTTAATGCCGTAATTCTCAAAGTAAAATTGATCCACATGGGCAGGATAAAGAGCATCAGCAGCACCGGGGCTCTCTTCAGACTGCTCCTTGCCAGGATATACGCCACAGGATAAGCGATCAGAAGACAGACTGCCGTCACCACCACCGCGATCACAGCACTGTAGCATAGTGTTCCGATCGTATTTCCATTGGTAAAGAAGCTCAGAAGGTTTTCAAGCGTAAACCTTCCGCTTCCGTCTGTAAATGCATAGTAGACGATCACCGCCAGCGGCAGCACGACAAAACAGATCAGGAACAGGGCATAAGGGATGCACAGCTGTTTCCTGCTGAACCGAAAACGTTTCATATTCAATCCCTACTTTCTCTTCAGTATGATCTGCTCTTTCGGAATCATCAGACTGACATGATCCCCCTCGTTCCACAGATCATCCTCATCCAGCACGAAGTCTTCCTCCGTAGCTGTACGTACTGTATAGTTATAATGGTTTCCTTTATAGATAAATGATATGATATTTCCGTCCGCGCGGTAGTCTCTCTGCTCATCACTCATGGAGACTGCCTTCACCGGCACTTCCACCGTCACTTCGATCCCCTCGAGATTGATCTCCTCGCCGCCCTCTGTAACAACGGAGCACGGCCCGTTCTGAACTGAGCCGTCAAAGAGCTGCGTCAGGTCGCACTCATACTCACCGCCGGCAAATGCCGCGCGGCCTTCTTTTGTGATCGTACCGTCAAAGACATTCATCAGTACACCCGCAGGCATGACGTGAATCTCATCAGGCCCGATCCTCATGCCGATCTCTTCGCCGGGCCGCACGTTTCTCGTGGTCTGGATGACCACCTCATTTTCATCCGGCAGGATCGCCGTGATCTCATAGTACATTCCCTTAAATACGGCAGAGTCCACAACGCCCCTGATCTGACCGTCCACCGGTCTGGTGATGACAACGTCTTCAGGCCGTACAACCACATCCACCCGCGTATCTTTCGGTACATTGTCCACACACGGGAATTCAGCTCCGCAGAAGCTGACTGTCATGGATGCCGCCATCTTCCCTTCAAAGATATTACTTTCTCCTATAAAGTCAGCAACGAAAGCGTTTTTCGGTTCATTGTAGATTTCTTCCGGAGTACCGATCTGCTGAATCATACCGTCCGACATGACTACCACCTTGTCAGACATAGTAAGCGCTTCCTCCTGGTCATGAGTCACATAAATAAAGGTGATTCCAAGACGCTCATGCATGGATTTGAGTTCCAGCTGCATCTCTTTTCTCATCTTCAGATCCAGCGCTCCCAACGGTTCATCAAGAAGCAGGATATCCGGTTCATTGACAATGGCACGGGCAATTGCAATCCTCTGCTGCTGTCCGCCGGACAGAGTAGAAATCTGTCTTTTTTCAAACCCTTCCAGATCTACCACTTCCAGTACGTTTTTTACCTTCTCATTGATCACTGACTTGGGAAGATGTTTCAGGTTCAGCCCGAACGCCACATTGTCATAGACATTCATGTGGGGGAACAGCGCGTAGCGCTGGAACACCGTGTTGATAGGTCTTAAGTTGGGTGGAAGATGGCTGATATCTTCGCCGTTTAAAAGGATCTCTCCTTCTGTCGGAAACTCGAAACCAGCGATCATCCGCAGAGTTGTCGTCTTGCCGCAGCCCGAAGGACCGAGGAATGTGACAAACTCTCCTTTCTTTACTTCCAGATTAAAGTCCTCCACCACCACAGTATCATCAAATACTTTCTTTATATTTCTCAATTCTATGATATTTTTTTCTTCCATGCTCTCACTCCTTGCCACACTCGATTGATACAAACAATCGTATTGTTCTATTCCGTTCTCAGGGCTGTCACCGGATCGCTCTTCGCCGCCTTTTTCGACGGAATCAGTCCGCCAATCAGTGTCAGCACGACGCTCAGCAGGATCAGGATCACGGCAGGAACCGCCGGAAGCACTGCACTGACGTCATTTGTTCCAGCAAGATAATGGATCAGTGCATTGCCCGGTATGAGGAGAAGCAGGGATATAATGATCCCCAGCGCTCCTGCGCAGAATCCAATGATAAATGTCTCCGCATTGAATACCTGCGAGATATTCCCTTTCGACGCACCAATGGCACGCAGAATACCAATCTCTTTCTTCCGCTCCAGCACGCTGATGTATGTGATCACACCGATCATGATGGACGATACGATCAGCGAGATCGCCACAAACGCGATCAGAACATAACTTATGATATCAATGATCTCGGTCACGGACGACATCAGCGTTCCCACCATATCTGTATAGGTGATCACCTGCTCGTCTTTTCCTTCTGCTTCCATACGGCTGTTGTAATCATCCAGAATGCTGACCACCATTTCCTTGCTCTCAAAATCTTTCGGATAGATATCGATTCCACTGGGCACATCAAAATCCACATAGCCGAGTGAAGTCAGATTGCTCTCATAGGATGCACTCTGCCCGGAACTCATGGACATCATAAGTTCTGCCAGCTCATCTCCTGTCATATTCATCTGGAATGCGTCCGCAAAGGCCTCTCCGTCAATGTTCATAGCGTTTTCCAGACTGCTGCCGACCTGTGTCATCGCCTGACCCATAGCCTGGCTCATGCCCGTGGCAAGCTGACTCATCATCTGCTGCATTGCTGAAGAAATCTGGCTCTCCAGCGCCTGTCCGATCGCACTTCCATAAGAGGACATGGCGCTTCGCATGTAGCTCTCCACAGCACCTGTGAGCTGGCTCTCGATTCCTGCTGTATCTACCACACCCGCAAGGCCGTCTGACAATCTCTTCTGCCCGTCCGCAGTACCAAGATATGCGATAAAGTTTTCCCCCATCTTGGCCGGGTCGGGTGCGCCAGTCTGCTGCGCATACTGCTGATAACCCGCCGCCAGTTCCCCTGCCAGTTTACTGATCTGCTCCGAAGTAATGGTTATATTATCAACCACTCCGTTGAAAATCTCATCCGCCCATTTATTCAGTATGCCCTGTGCATCGGCAGTTCCCAGATATTCCTGCAGATATTCGCCGAATCTGGACGGATCGTCATAATTATTTTCCTCTATATATTGTGCAAATCCGGTCATAATCTCACTGAGCATCTCCCGGAGCTGTTCCGTAGTCACAGTGATCCCGGAACCGGACTGAATAATATCTGCAATGTTGTCACGGAGAATCGACTGCGCCGCATCCGAACTTAGATAATTCTGAAAAGCTTCCGCCAATCCGGAATAATCCGCCTCCGGATGTTCCTGAGCATACTTCTGATATCCCTCCATCAGACTTGACGCCATCTGTGCGAATCCATCCGATGACACATTGAGATCAAGATTTCCTAGAAGATCCTCCATGCTCATGGACGGCATATCCGGCAGATCCACCGCGATATCCCCGAGATCCACCAAGCTGGACAGATCAATAGAATTCCCTGCACTACTGAATACACTAGAAAAGTCAAAAGCATCTGACAGATTAGTAAATGCACTCTCATTGAATCCAAATGCTTCCTGCAGTTTTTCTTCATCTACCGTCACAAGGGATTCCATGTCAAACCCGTTTTCTGAGCTGCTCTCTCCGAACTTCTCACCGGTAAAAACATTGACAGACGAATCAGCCAGCTGCTGTTTGACAATCTCCGTATTCTCTGCATACTCAGCTATATGTTTCGTCAAAGAAGCCGGGTAGCAGATACCCGCGCTCAAAGCCGAGGCATTTGCATCCTCGGAGGGCTGGACTACTCCTACGATTGTCAGGTCTTCTCCATTTGCGACCAGCTCTTTCATATAATCTGTATCGCCAGATTTGTCCGTCCATACATTATACTGGCTGTCGTACTGATAATAGTCCGCACTGTTCACCAGCTTAAATGTAATGCCGAGGATATCGTCATACGTATAAGTCCCCATATCATCCGGCGTAGTGATATTCTCTTCGTTGATAAACTGATCCACCATCTCATCCAGTTCAAGGGGATCTCTCAAGCCCAGCGTATAGAGCATGAAATCGCTCATACCTCCGCCGGAAGTAAGGACGAGTACACATTCATTATAATTTTCAGGCCAGCGTCCCGCCTTCACATCGTACTGTCCCTCATAGAGCTGTTCATTTTCCGGCATCTCATAGAATACGTTTGTACTCATCATGGAAGACATGATCCCGGAACCGGACGATGATCCCAAGCCCATGGAGTCAAAGGAATGATCCGGATTAACCTGACGGATCTCGTCTCCATTCTCTTTATAGATCTGTGGTTCCGCATTATAAGAATATTCTATCGCATTTGTATACTCTTCAATCCCGCTGTCACCGCTGTCCAGATATGTTTTCAGGGATTCCAGGTCATTGGTATCCATCGTGGAGAACATATTCGTCACCATCTCTACCACATAGATATCACCGTCCTCCTCGCTGGTATCCGAGGCAGCTCCGGTATCCATGGCAGAAGAAAAATCGAATCCGGTACTCTGAATCTGAAGCGGATACTCGGACAGCGTCTCCTCTTCGATCTTCCCGATATAGTCGTTAACTCCTGTTGACAAAGAAAGAATGAGCGCTATACCAATGATACCAATAGATCCTGCAAAAGAAGTAAGAAGAGTACGTGCTTTCTTCGTCTTCAGATTATTAAAGCTCAAGGAAAGAGCCGTAAGAAAAGACATGGAAGACTTCCCCATGTTCTTGTGTTCCGGCTCCGTAAGTTCCGCCTCATTTACATCGTACGGGTCGCTATCGGATCGGATCTTCCCGTCTTTCAGATTCACGATACGCGTCGCATACTCGTACGCCAGCTCAGGATTATGGGTGACCATGACCACAAGCCGGTCTTTTGCCACTTCTTTGAGCAGGTCCATGACCTGCACGCTGGTCTCACTGTCCAGAGCGCCTGTCGGCTCATCTGCCAGCAGGATGTCCGGATCATTTACAAGCGCTCTGGCAATGGCAACCCTCTGCATTTGCCCGCCGGAGAGCTGGTTTGGCTTTTTGTGGACCTGCTCTCCCAGTCCCACCTGCGCCAGTGCCTCCTGGGCTCTCTGTCTGCGTTCTGCTTTCCCGATCCCTGAGATTGTCAGAGCGAGTTCGACATTCGCCAGGATCGTCTGGTGAGGGATCAGGTTATAACTCTGGAACACGAATCCGATCGTATGGTTCCGGTAGGAATCCCAATCCCTGTCTTTATATTTCTTAGTAGAAATCCCGTTGATGATAAGATCTCCGCTGTCATAGCGGTCCAGTCCTCCGATGATATTAAGAAGCGTCGTCTTTCCCGATCCGCTCGGGCCTAAGATGGCAACAAATTCATTATCTCTCAAATTCAGGCTCACTCCGTCCAGGGCTTTCTGGACCAGAGTTCCGGTGCGGTATTCTTTATGAATGTCCTTTACCTGAAGCATTTCTACATCTCCTTTCACAGTTTCAAGCGTCAAATTCCGCCCCAACCCTCAATGTTGATATTATAGCGAATTACAACGTATTTGTCACTGTGCATAAAGTAAATAAATACGATTCTTTCCTGGCGTTTTTTTCAATTTTACACACTTTATATCTGTGCTTTACCCTTTCTTCCCATTTGTGTGCTATGATAAGAAATATTTCCGACAGAGGAGTTTCGTTATGACTGAAATCTATTTTGTAAAAAACGACGTCCATTTTACAAAGACCGAGAAAAAAATCATCGATTATATCATCGCCAGCCCACAGGAATTCATCCGCATGAGCATCGGCGATGTAGCACGGTGCATCGGCAGTTCAGAGCCGACTGTATCGCGGTTTGCCAGACACTGCGGCTATGCTGATTTTAAAGAACTGAAGAGTGCCGTTCTCCGGCATGTAGCAGAGGAAAATCCGCCGGCCGGGAAGCTGAATTCCACGCTGGGCAGTGAATCCTCCAATACACCGGAAGGATTTCTTCGCCGCCAGCAGTACTGTATTGAAAAAACACTTGAATTTCTGGATGAAAATATGCTCGAAAAAGCCGCAGACACCATTCTGTCATCCGACACAATCTACCTCTATGCAAAAGGAGCGGCAGTTTCCATGGCCGAGCTGCTCAAATTCCGGCTGAACCGCTTCGGAAAAAAAGTCATCCGCCTCCCGGCCGGGAGCTCGGAACTTTTTGAATATATGAATTTCTTTACAGAAAAAGATCTGGTAATCCTATTCGGCTTCCAGAAAACACCGAAAGAGGCTGCCGTGATTCTTGATTATCAAAAGAAGATTCATTATAAATGTATCTTTTTCACAAGTCGTCTGTATCACTCGCTGGAGCAGGAGGCAGTCATCCCGCTGTTCGTCTTCCGGGGCGAGCCGTCGGAATATCATTCCATGGCAGCTCCGGCCGCTCTGCTCGATGCCCTTGTAGTAATGCTGGGAGCAAAGCTGGGTGCAACATCTTCTGAACAGCTGGACTGCCTGTATAAATTAAAAGAACATTATAAAACGGAGATCCCGAGATAGGATCTCCGCTTCTTTATATCTCTGCCCCTTTCAGCAGCACGGATACATAGTCTCCGCCCAGCGCATCGATTTCTTTTAGTGCGCGCTTTAAGATTCCCGCCGACTCTACTTTAAATGCAAGTGAATCAGACATCCGGATCTCATACGCGCCATTTGTAATCTCTGCCGCCAGATCCTGCACCGTATGGACCGTCTGTCTGAATTCGTTCCAGACACAGCCGTACTGGAAAGACTGATGGGTGTCGCTTCCCGCCACCAGCGGACGGTCAAGCTTACGGGAGAGCGCCCTCATTTTCTCCCATGTACCGTCACAGTCTCTGGCCAGGTCTTTGCCGTTTACATCGAGAAAGAAGAATTTCTCCAGCATTTTCTGTGGCAGCTCCGGTATATGCCCGCCGTCTCTGTACGGATGTCCAGCACCGAATATGACCGGATACTCTTCCACCAGCTCAGCCAGCTTTTCAAAGGTCAGGAATTTTCCTTTCTCTTTATTCGGTTCCAGACGCTGGTTCATTTCCAGGATGCACTCCATAGGGCCGATGATCAGTGTATGTCCGCCTTCCGCTATATCTGTCTCCATACCCGGAAAGATGCGGAATCCGCTCTCTGTCACAAGAGAATCTCCTTCTCTTGTACACCGGCCAGATATATATCGGTACACCTCCTGAAAGCCCAGCGTGTTGAAATGCTCTGTCAGGCAGAGTGCGTCCAATCCGGATTTCTGTGCCTCCCGGAAGAGCCAGTCCGTATATTCTTTTGAAAAGGGAAGCTTCTTTGCCAGTTTCCCGTGTGTGTGAAAATCAATTTTCATGTTTCTTTCTCATCCTTCCTGTGTTTCTATTCCACATAGCATCAGCGTACAAGGAGCAATATGCCTGCACACTGATGCTGCTGTCCTTACAGTACGACAGACAGACCGACACATACGCATACCCACGCCGCTGAGATGCAGACGAAGATGATATCCGCCTGAGTCACTTTCAGCATGGACAGCTTCATCTTCTTTACCTCAGGGTTCTGAATGGAATAACGGTATCCCCTCAGCTCCAGCGCCTCCACTGTTGTTCTGGACCGCTTCGCCGTATTGAGCATCAGCGGATAAAATGACTGAATGATCATCTTTACCTGATAGCACAGATACCGGATCTTCCCGATCAGTCCGTTCCTGTGGGGCGGATTGCCTCTGAGGCGGTAGGACAGAAGAATATTCTGGAACTCCTCCATCAAAACCGGCAGGATGCGGTAGGCGAAAGATATACTGAAAGAAAGCTGTCCCGGGCACCCGAACCAGAGCAGACCGTTTGCCAGACGGTCCGGGTCAAGTCCGGAAAATACGGTGATGGACGCAAGGGACACAGCCGCCACTTTCAGCGTCATCACAAGCAATGGCGCAATGGTTTCCGTATTGCCGCCAAAAAACAGTGCCACAATAAAGAGATAACCGGTCTGTGAAAATACGCCGATGCAGAACAAAAAGAGAACCAGCGGCGCCACCTTCGCAGCACGGGTGGTGAGCGCCACAAAAAGGAAAATTCCCAGCAGCAGGACTACATCGTTTAAGAACCACGGAACAAGCCCGAAGAACAGATACCAGACAAGAAGGATGCGCGGATCCATTTTGGCGATCACGGTATCATCATTGCCGTAGGCATTCTTGAGCACCTGATTTCTCAGGAAATCCATAGAAAATTTATCTAATATATTCTCTGAAAGTTTACGCATATTTTTCACCTCGGAAATATTCCATGAATTCATCGATCGTAAAGCACGGATTCTCGATCCCCAGAGCCCGGCCCATATCGCAGATCTGAGGCGGCCGGATTCCCACCTGCTGACGGACATACATATCGGCGAAGATCTCTTCTTTCGTCCCGTCCGCGATCACATATCCGGCAGAGAGGACGATCAGGCGCTCCGCCCAGTCGCACACAAGCTGCATATCATGGGTAGCGATCACCACCGTGTCTGTGATTCCTTTGAGCATCTGCAGCGTCTTCATGATCTCCCGTCTGGTTGCAATGTCAAGATTAGCCGTCGGCTCGTCGAGGAGCAGGATCTCCGGCTGCAGTGCGATTCCGATGGCAAGGGAAGCACGCCGCATCTGTCCGCCGGATAGCAGCCTGCCATCCCGGTCCTGCAGATCTGTGAGTCGGAACATCTCAAGCAGTTCATCCGTCCTCTTCTGATAATCTTCGACCTTTCTTACCATCATAGCGTACTCGATATCCTTGCGAATAGAATCTTTGATAAACATTTCTTCTGGATTCTGATACACCATAGAGATCGTACGTCCCAGTTCCTCTTTCGGAAGATCCGCAGTGGGCCGGTCGTTTAGAAGTACCTGGCCGGATTCCGGACGGATCAGGCCCATCATCATCTTGAGCATCGTAGATTTTCCGGCGCCGTTGGAACCGATCAGGGCTATTTTCTCTCCCTTTCCGATCTGAATGGAAAAGTCGTCAAAGATCTTCGGCGGTTCGCCTTTGACTGCACGGTATTTTACCGTCACATTCTTAAAGTCAACGATCGGCTCTCTCTTCAGCTCCCTTTTCAATGGCTGCTTGTACGCCGGGCCTTTATTTTTAAGATAAGGCGTAAATACGCGGACTCCCTCCGCCACATCCACCGGCAGTTCCTCTTCTTTCTGAAGGAACGGCTCTTTCGGGAGAAGTCCCGCATCGATCATGCGCTCGGCTGCGATTGCTACCTGCGGCGGAAAGATATTGCACCCCTGCAGTTCGTCTGTACGGCGCATAGCTTCTTTTGCAGGCAGTACCCACTGTACACCTCCGTCTTTCAGGAGCATGACGTCCTTACAGTATTTTACTATGTAGTCTGTGTGATGCTCGATCACGATAATGGTCTTGCCGTATTTCTCATTCAGTTCCTTCAACACCTCATAGATGCCGTCCGCATGGGCGGGATCCAGCTGGGCGATGGGTTCGTCGAGAATCAGGATATCCGGGCTTAACGCCGCGGTTCCTGCCAGAGCAAGAAGGTGCTTCTGTCCTCCCGAGAGCTGCCACACATAATCTCCGATTTTGGAAGAAAGGCCGCAGACATGCAGCGCTTTTTTCCCTTTTTCTTCATAGTCCGGCATGGCATAATTTAGACACGCATAAGAGGCGTCTTCCAGCACGGTAGGACATACGATCTGATTTTCAAAATCCTGATAGACATATCCTACCTTGCGGGCCAGCGTGCCGATCTCCTGTTCTTTTGTATTCAATCCGTCGATGATGACGTCGCCGTCCATATCACCGACGATAAAGTGAGGGATCAGGCCGTTTAATGTCTTACAAAGAGTAGATTTCCCGCAGCCGTTGTTTCCAACGATCGCAAGGAAATCCCCCTTTTCAATCACTGCTGATGCATTTTTTAATGTCGGCTCTGATGCCCCCGGGTATGTAAATGTAAGATTTTTGATCTCTATAATACTCACTTGCGGGCACCTTCCTGTTACGTTATCTCTAAATTCGTATACTTTCTGTTACTTATCCTTATGCTGTCTGTCTGTTCTTTGCTCGACTGCGGATCACACCGAACACGATCAGGGCAACAACTGCTGCCACAACAATCGCAATTATGATCGCTGTTGTGCTCTCAGCCCATGCTGCCTCCCAGTCGATCAGCGCATATCCGCCTTTTGCCAGAAGCTGTGCCACGATCGCGACTGCGAATCCCACGAGACAGAGTACGATAGATTTTGCAGAAAGCGCGCTTCCTGTCATCGTCTTCTCATCACGCGGCTTCATGCCGAGCAGCGGCTCGATCTTGCCGTAGAGCTTCGGTACAAGGAACATGGTCGGCAGCATACAGAAGAGGATGCCTGAGAACAGCAGGTCGTTAAGACAGGCGAATCCTTCTGTGGCAAATACACTTTCCGGAAGTCCTGCAACAGCCTCAAAGTCTTCCACTGCAAACTGTACCTTCAGGATATCCACCACGGTTCCCATAAAGAGCTGAAGAAATACACCGAAGATGGAAGCACCTGCGACAGCCGCACGGTTTCTCGGATTTTTTACGAGGCGGCCTGCAACATACACACCGATCGTAACGGTTAGGAATTTTTCCAGCTCGCCAAGACCTCCGAACTGTCCCAGCATGATCTCACTGAAGACAAGTTCTCCGGTTGCAGCCCCGAGGCCTGCGGAGAGCGGATCAAAGAGCATAGCCAGTGTCAGCGGAATAAACAGGAAATACTCGACTGAGAATTCCACGATACCGACCTGAAAAGACGGGATCAGCTCTGTAAATAAAGTAGCCAGTCCATAAAGTGACATTGAAAGAACAAATACCATTAATTTCTGTGACTGTGAAATCTTGTTCTGTGGATTCATGATTGTTTCCTCCATTTACTCTCTTAGTTATCGGTTGAACAGTTCTGCCCGCGCCATTCGTAAAACCGAATTGATGACTGAACTGTTAGTCCATATTATAAAGAGCTTGACGTCAAACCGATATCATGAATCCATAAAATGTAAGTAAAATTTTCGTAAATACATTTTATG
>DWWI01000075.1 GCA_019119745.1 Candidatus Mediterraneibacter gallistercoris
CGGGATGTGGAGGAACTGGAAGGAAACTTAGGCATCGGCTGTATCTCGGATTATGAGCCCCAGCCGTTGCTTCTGCAGTCTCATCTGGGAAGCTTTGCCATCACGACGATCGGCAAAATTAACAATCAGGATGAAATCCTTGAGAAAGCGTACAAAGACGGACGCTCCCATTTTCTTGAAATGAGCGGCGGACAGATCAACGCCACTGAGCTGATCGGCTCCCTGATCTGCCGGAAGAGCTCGATCGTGGAAGGGATACAGTATGCGCAGGAAATGGTGGACGGTTCCTTAAGTCTGCTGATCATGACAAAGGACGGTATCTATGCGGCAAGAGACCGGTACGGAAGGACGCCGGTCGTGATCGGAAAGAAAGAGGACGCCTACTGTGTATCTTTTGAGAATTTTGCTTATCTGAACCTTGGATATAATCATGACCGGGAACTGGGACCTGGAGAGATCGCATATATTACGCCGGAGAGTGTGGAGACGCTTGTACAGCCGGGAGAAAAGATGCGGATCTGTTCTTTCCTCTGGGTATATTACGGGTATCCGACTTCTTCCTATGAAGGAGTCAATGTAGAGGAGATGCGCTATCACTGCGGAAGCATGCTGGCGAAGAGAGACGGGGATTCCGTGCATCCGGATATCGTGGCCGGCGTGCCGGATTCCGGTGTGGCTCATGCCATCGGCTATTCCAATGAGTCAGGTATTCCGTATGCAAGACCGTTTATCAAATATACGCCTACATGGCCCAGATCCTTTATGCCGACGAACCAGAGCCAGAGAGATCTGATCGCCCGCATGAAGCTGATCACTGTGCAGGCGCTTATCGAGAATAAGAAACTGCTGTTAATTGATGATTCAATTGTGCGGGGCACACAGCTCAGAGAAACGACAGAATTCCTCTACCGGAGCGGTGCAAAAGAAGTTCATGTGCGCCCGGCGTGTCCGCCTCTTGTGTTCGGCTGTAAATATCTGAACTTCTCCCGTTCCAAATCAGATATGGAACTGATCACCAGACGTGTGATCCGGGAACAGGAGGGAGACAACTGTCCGGAGGAAGTGCTTGAGGAATACACAAATCCGGATTCCTGCAGATACGCGAAGATGATCGAGGAGATCCGCAGGATCCAGAACTTTACGACACTGAGATTCCACAGACTGGACGACCTTCTGGCGTCCATCGGCCTGGAACCGTGTAAAGTGTGTACCTATTGCTTCAGCGGGAAAGAGTAAGCTTTTGGCAGAATGCCCGGCAGATATAGTTTTACATTGTTCTGCCGGGCATAACTGTGTCTGATTTTTGTGAGTACAGGAGAGTTAAGAATGTTTAGTTCAGCGGGAAAAGAGAAGAATCTTGGAATTGACTGGGGAAGGTTCTACAGGACTGTCATAGGGCTGGTGGTTCCCATGGCGCTCCAGAATCTGATCAACGTGGGAGTCACAGCGGCTGACGTCGTCATGCTCGGCGCAGTGGGAGAGACAGCGCTCTCGGGGGCTTCCCTTGCGGGACAGGTGCAGTATATCATGACCCTTTTTCTCTTCGGACTTACCTCGGGCGCTACAGTCCTGACAGCGCAGTACTGGGGCAAAGGCGACAGAGAGACGATTGAGAAGATCCTAGGCATGACAGTAAAAGCGGCGGTTCTTGTGACAGCACTGTTTACAGTGGCAGCACTTACGGTGCCGTCACTGTTGATGCAGATTTTTACTTCAGATCCGGCCGTGATCGCAGAAGGAGTAAAGTATCTGCGTATCGTGGCATTTACCTATATCATGATCGGAGTGACACAGGCTTATCTCTATGTAATGCGCAGTGTGGAGCGGGTAGTAGTGGCGACAGTCGTGTACCTCTGCTCACTACTCTGTAATATTGTGATGAACTCTATCTTTATTTTCGGCCTGTTCGGGCTGCCGGCAATGGGAGTCTCCGGCGCGGCGTTGGGAACTCTGTGCGCTCGTATTCTTGAAGTGATATTGACGGCGGGATATGCCCGGCTTTTTAATAAGGAAATCAAGCTCCGTCCGAAATATATCCTGCACACGGACAGGACGCTGTTCCGCGACTTTATGAAATATGCCCTTCCGGTCGTCGCGAACGAAGTTATGTGGGGAATGGGGACTGCCGCCAATACGGCAATTCTGGGACATCTGGGAAGCGCGGCCGTGGCGGCAAATTCTGTGGCTCAGGTTGCGAGACAGCTTGCAACGGTAGTATCCTTCGGCCTGTCCAGTGCGGCGGCAATCTATCTGGGCAAGACGATCGGTGAGAGAAAGCTGGAACATGCCCGTGCCTATGCAAAACGCTTTATTGTACTCAGTCTGGTCATGGGAGTTCTGGGCGGGCTGGTCATACTGGCTGTATCAGGTCCGGCGGCAGCGGCGCTTTCGCTTACAGATACAGCAAAAGGATACCTGAGGATCATGTTCTATGTCATGTCCTATTTTGTGATCGCACAGGCGTTTAACACGACCATGGTGGTGGGAATCTTCCGCTCGGGAGGAGATACCCGTTTCGGGCTGATCATGGATGTGAGCACGATGTGGGGCTGCTCTATCCTGCTTGGATTTATAGCGGCGTTTGTTCTGAAACTTAGCGTTCCGGCCGTATATGTGATTCTGATGAGTGATGAGATCATCAAGATCCCGATTTCACTGTGGCGATACCGGAGCTATAAGTGGCTGAAAGATGTGACAAGGACAGAAGTTCAGGAGAATGAAGGCTGAGCATATATGATATCGGCGTCAGGAGTCTTTGGCATATGATTGACAAAACGGTTGGAAAACGGTATTATTTATAATAATAACCGTATTTCAACCGTTTTGCATTGCAAGTCTATGACTGTAGAAGGGAGAATGCCATGAATCTGGAACAGCTTAAATATTTTAAAGAGAAGAACGGTTACACATTTGCACAGCTCGCCGAGCTTTCCGGCGTGCCTCAGGGAACAATCCAGAAGATATTTAACGGGGAGACGCGGACGCCGAGAAATAAGACGCTCCGGGCTTTGGAATTTGTCATGAAGAATGAGCAGCAGGATGATATGCCGGATGGCAGAAAAGATTCTGAGGAGGAGCCATTGGGATATACTTACGGCAGAGAGTTCGGCAGTTCTGATCTTGTATGTGAACCATCTGCAGTGTATAAGGCAAAGCCGGGCGGGTATACGCTGGATGATTACTATGCGATCCCGGACAACAGGCGGGTGGAGCTGATCGACGGCGTGATCTACGATATGGCCGCGCCAAGTATGATCCATCAGTATATTATCATGCGTTTCTGCAGTGAACTCTACGGGTATGTTGAAAAGAACGGAGGAGACTGCGTGGTTCTTCCGTCTCCTCTCGATGTCCAGATCGACTGTGATGACCGGTCAATGCTTGAGCCGGATCTTGTTGTGGTCTGTGATCCGTCGAAACGCACCAGAAGATGTATTATGGGCGCCCCAGACCTGGTCGTGGAGATCCTTTCCCCGTCATCTACCCGCATGGACACTAAGATCAAGCTTGCAAAGTATGCAACAGCAGGAGTCAGAGAGTACTGGCTGATTGACCCGGACCGGGAACGCGTATGTGTGTACTGGACTCCCGAGGAGGATATTGCGGCGGTATACGGACCTCAGGACGATATACCGGTGGGAATCTTCGGCGGCGAGTTTTGCGTGCCGATGAGCCGGATCTTCGAACAGATCAGGCTGATGGGGGTCTGAAAACGACAAAAGTCGAAAACCTGATTTAAAATATGTACAAAAGCATCTGTAGTGTGGTATACTACCTCATGTGGCGGATTCTGACAGTCTCTGTCAGAACAAGTCTTAGAAAGAAGGAAGGTTATTAATCATGGCAGAAGAACAGAATACAAATGAATGCACAGAAGAATCATGTGCAGGCTGTGCTCATGCAGATACGTGCAGCAGCAAGAAGACAGACTTCCGCGAGCCGGCGAATATGTACTCTTCGATCAAGAAAGTGATCGGAGTGGTCAGCGGCAAGGGCGGAGTCGGGAAATCGCTCGTGACAGCGTCTCTTGCGAGAATGATGCGGGAAAAAGGATATAATGTCGGCATCCTTGACGCAGACATTACGGGTCCGTCTATTCCGAAGATGTACGGCGTACACACGAAGGCAGCGGCTACAGCAGAGAATAATATCCTCCCGTGTACGGCAAAGGACGGCACAAAGATCATGTCCGTCAATCTGCTCCTTGAGGATGAGTCGGCTCCGGTCATCTGGAGAGGGCC
>DWWI01000076.1 GCA_019119745.1 Candidatus Mediterraneibacter gallistercoris
TGAATGGTATCAGTATGCGCGAAGCTGAGAAATAAGCATCTGTCATCAGAGGGATGATGCTCCGCACCGTTTAAAATGGACTGAGCGCACCGTTGGTGCGGAGCATATGCCCCCTTTTACTGGAATTTACAACGGATTAGGAGGAAAATATACGGAAAAAGTCATTTCTATGTGTTTAATCGTATCTTTTCTAATAACATTATATATACCTGTACAAGCTTCTGATAATAATACATCTCAAATAGTAATAAATAAAACAGATGAATGCTACGATGGCTTATTAAATGAAAATATTAATGAAATTTTTCCACAGTATAATATAATTTTTGAAGATGTACTTTCAAACCAATCAAATAAAAAAATTTATCATCTCTTTCTTTACAAAACAATGAAAAAGAAGTAGTTGATAGTTTACAACATGAAAATGACACTGGTATATATAATCTGGAAGTTTATGAAGATGGAACTTATAGCACTTTTGGAATCTTTTTGCCAGAGGCATTAAAGGAAGAAGATGCTGAATCACAGATTTCGCCATTTGGATCAGGATTAGTTGATGACTCTTTTACATACGGAGTGCGAACAACAGGCGTTGCTTTCTACAAAGAGGGACTTTTTAGTTCATTACCTGTAGGATGGGGCTTTCAACTATATATAAATTTCGATTTTACAGTACGAAAAACTAGCACTGATACAATTCATTCTTCAAGTATAAATAAACTTAGTGGGGTTAGCTATGTCTATGAATCAAGTAAGCGAATTAATGAAACAAGTTCAAATCCAGCTTATACTCGTTGGAGCTTTGATGGAGATGTAAACAATACTGGCGGCTTTATTACGACGGCGGCATTTCATCTTCAGGTCAATCTTCAAAATAATAAATTATCTGTAGATGCAGGTGGAGGATATTAAAGAAGATGCATTACAATGACAGGAGAAATATTTGAATGGATATTATTTGGATTTTTCTGTATTCAGGGAGTGATCACCACTATATGTGAAAGTAAGGGGATTCTGGATCCTGCTGCAATAAAATCCACACCGTATTTTTATATTCTGTTAGACTGGAAGACAATTACGGCTCTTGCGGTAATAAGCGGGATTTATGTTCTTTGGAAATACATTGGAGCATATGGCGCCTTGATTGCGGTAGGATATCTCCTTTGCATCCTTCTTATACGAATATGTTGTAAAAACAAAAGGTGATCTTTTCTGAATATTATGACTTGTCGCAATATAAGAAATGCTTTTAGTTTTTAATAAACTAAAAGCATTTCTTAGGAAAATCGGGGCAACAGGATTTGAACCTGCGACCTCACGGCCCCCAGCCGTGCGCGCTACCAAGCTACGCCATACCCCGTGATCAACAAATGCTATTATACCAGAATTTTTCTAAAAATCAACACTTTTTTAGAAAATTTTTTGGACTGGAGCCGAAGTATTTCCGGAAGGCAGCTGAAAAGTGTTCCGGTGAGGAGTATCCCAGGGCATCGGATACAGAGGTAACAGTCTGGCCTGGCTGAGGAAGGAGTATCAGGGCGCATTCCATTCTGGCTTGAGTACGTTTTTCCAGAAAGGTCTGTCCGTAAAATTCTTTAAGAAAACGCTCTGTCTGCCGTGTGCTCAGTCCCAGACGGCGGGACAGTTCTTTCAGGTTCAGATTTTCATATTCATATAAGAAGTAGTCCTCTGCTATGACAGATTTTTGCAGGAACAGATTCCGGGGAGAAGAGGAGACTTTGCCGCTGTCAACAGATCGGGAACTGCGGATGCAGAGAATAAAGATCTGCTTTAGCAGCCCGCAGATGTATTCCTCATAGCCAAAGGGCTTTTTTTCCAGTTCTTCTTTTAGGTTTTGGAATAGTGGAAGAAGGCTGGAAACTTTCCTTTTCAAAATAAGATCCTGGGAGAACAGGGCTGCCAGAAGAGGGGTTTTTTCCGGAGAAATAGAGAGGTTAGGGCTTATGTGGAAATAAAGGCAGTATTCCGCCATGGGATCTTCTTTATCAGAGATTTCAGAATGTTCCGTATGAGGCCCGGCTATGTATAGAGTCTGGGTATCTGTGAGAAAATATCCGTCCTTTAAATGGATCTCGCCTTTTCCGGAAACAATGTAGTGCAGTTCATAGCAGCCGGCTCCATGGCTGTGAAAAGGCACATGGACCACCTGGCGGCACAGGGCGATGGTGAGTACATGGACAGGAATATCCTCAATGGCAAAAGTAAAGTCCAGATTCTGATATAATGATTTCATTTGAGTTTCACCCCTCCCGGGAAATAGACTTTTTTTCAGTCTATCAGGGATATAGGAACTCCGTCAAGGGACCAGGATAAAAACCTGCGAAAAGACGACATATTTTCCGGAACCTGTCGCGGTTCTCTCTTAAAGAAATCTGTGTAAAAAGTATAATAAAAGACAGAAATACAGAGAGAAAACATAGCAGGAGGATTTTAAGATGGGAACAATGAAAGGCGCGATTCTGCCGGGAAACAGTACAGTGGAACTGAGAGATTTTGAGATTCCGAAGCCAGGATTTGGACAGGTGCTGATCAAAACTATGGCATCTACTATCTGCGGCAGCGATATCCGGTGTATTTACCGGGAACATGTGGGAAAAGGCCCTGAGGCTTATATTCCCGGTACCATTGCAGGCCATGAGCCTTGCGGACAGATCGTGGAGGAAGGACAGGGGCTGCGGCGGTTTAAGAAAGGGGACAGAGTTATTGTCTACCACATTTCCGGCTGCAGCATCTGCCATGACTGCAGGAAGGGATACTATATATCCTGCAAGAGTAAGTACAGAAGAGCATATGGATGGCAGAGAAACGGAGGTATGGCTCCTTACATCCTGGCAGATGAAAAAGATTGCAAATGTCAACCACTTTTTTACATTGTTAGGTAAGATGTTTTTTACACCGTAAGGTAAGGAGTTTTTTACATACCCTGGTAAGCAGATCTTTACATCGTAAGGTAAGCACTTTTTTACATTACCCGGTAAGCAGATTCTTACATCCCTGTTTCTCCCTGCGGGTAAAGGTCAGGGTGCTTCAGCCGGTAGGATTCCCCTCGGAAAGAGTAACACTTGGCATGGTGCAGGATCCGGTCCAGCATCGCGGTGGTAAGCACCGGATCTCCCATCATCTCTGCCCAGTCAACGATCTCTTTGTTGGTGGTAAAGATGATGGAACTGGTTTCATAGGTGTCGCTGATAAATGTGAAAAAACGATTCGCTTGTCCGCGGCTGATCGGAGTGTAGCCAATCTCATCAATGATGATAAGCTGGGCTTTCTTGATATTTTTGAGCCGGAAACCGGCGGCGCGCTCTGTCTCTGCGGTGTCGAGGATCTTGATCAGGCTGGTCATCTTCTCAAAACATACCGTATAGCCGCTGTTGACAGCCTGCAACCCCAGACCACAGGCGACCATAGTCTTGCCGAGGCCCGGAGGCCCCGCAAAGACAAGGTTTCCGCAGTTGTCCAGCCAGGACAGTTCTTTCAAGACGGAGAGCTGTGCCTGAGTGATTCCTGACTCCAGCTCTTCCGGGGCGAACTCTTCCAGTGGCCGGATATTTGGTGGGAAATGCGCCGCGGAATAGTTACGCTTTCGTCGCCGTTCATTCCGTCCTTTCACTTCGGTCTCAAGAACAGCCAGGAGGAATTCCCGGCAGGAGGAGTCCTGCAGATCTGCGGTTTCTAGAGGATCCGGAAGCATACGCGCCGCGTGCTTTAAGGTAAACGTTTCAAGCAGGGCTGTGAGCCGCTGTACAGGGATATGGCCGGTATCCATACTTTTTAAGATTTCACGGTTCATCGAGCAGCAGCCTCCTTCCTCTCTGTGCGTTCCTGAAAGGCT
>DWWI01000077.1 GCA_019119745.1 Candidatus Mediterraneibacter gallistercoris
GCAACGAACATTTCCACTGCCTGATTTCCTATCTTCCTTGGAATCTTCAACGTTTTCATCATACCGATCATACAGTTGACCGGATGCCGTACCGGAATGGTAAGTAACTGCGTAAGGTTATTCACCGCCTCTTGATAACGTATGCAGATAAGATCCAGGTTCCTTCGGAAAGCATTTATATCTGCCTTGCCTCCGTGGGCAAGCCGGATTGGATTCCCCAGATTGATCTCTCTGGAATTACTGTCGCACAATAGCATCTGATGCAAAGTTACGCTTTTTGCTCCCACATCGGATGTTGATAGACGGATGGCTGGTGCATACACTTCACGCTCCACTCCATAGGTCTTGAGTGCGTTCTGATATGTGTCTAATAGCTCCGGTTTCCCGGACAGTTCCCACATTGCAGTGGCACAGGAATGATCATACGACCCGGATTCCGGGATATATTTCGTACCCGGAAAATTCTGCTGGAGATAGAAGATTGTCTCTTTGAAAATCTGTTCCATATCCAGAATTCTGTAATCAGATTCATCTCCACCATGTACCGCTGAAACTTTTCCATCCGCGAACCGGATCAGTGCCATACCCTTTGCTGTCTGTAGACAGAGGTTTACGATCTTCGCATAATTTTGAGGACTCAGCCGTTTTAACGCTTCGCCCTTAATACCGGCACGCGTAAGAATGGTGTGAATCGCACAATCCCTCACCGGATAGTACCCTTTCTCTACCTTCAGCATCATCTGCGTATGTTTCATGGTGTCGTGAATGATCGCATCCGTATACGCTTCCTGCGTAAATGTCTGCTGGACTTTTTCTTCCTCCAGCGGCAACAACCGCAGTTTTTTAGCCGGACGACGCATCCAATCTGATGATTGAGAACGCCGCCTCAAAAAGTTCATCAGATCCCCTTCCTTCGCAAATGATCTCCAAAAATCATCTGCATACACATTTGCTTCTTTCATGTTTCTTATCCACCTTTCATTTCATATATTTCATCAACAGCAAAGCTGTTTCTGACAATAAAAAAAGAATGGACCGAAACAAAGATTCTCGTCCATTCTTACGATATGTGGCATTGCTGCCAAAACAAAAAAAGCACCATCTGCCGAAAAGGCAATATATGGCACTTCTTACAATCATAAACAACCTATGCTCAGATGGCACACTCGGCCACCTTTCCATACTGGGGTTCTTATCTATCCCAGAACTTCCCCTGCAGGGGTACGCATAAACATTACTATATTCGTATACTAGCACAAGATATAGTATGTGTCAATCTTGTGTTTTCTATATTTTGTAATCATTCTACAATGTATATTTCCAATTTTCCTTTCAGATACTCACTACAGCTTATTTGATGTGCTTCTCCTGTCTGTGTTGCATCTACTTGAGCCTGCCAGTTACATTCTTCCAAATATGGACATCCCAGACAACCATTTGCTAAAGTCTTCAATAACCAATCTATTTCTTTTTCTGTTCCGATTACTTTCAAATGTTTCACTTCCTCATGATTCTCATTTTAGGAATAGAATTCCCATCTCTGTAGAAAATAATCAATAGCTAAATTATGTTTTAAAAACATATAAATACCATTATAGATAATTTTATATCTATTCTATTCCGTAATTTGATGGTTGTAAATAATATAAAATGACAAATAAGAGAGGTGAACCTATGAACGAAAAGTTTATTGCTGATAGAATCACAGAACTTCGGCTAAAAAAAAATGTGTCGGAATATCAAATGAGCTTGGACCTTGGTCGTAACAAGACATATATTCAATCCATAACATCTGGTCGTAATCTGCCGAAAATGAGTCATTTCTTTGATATCTGCGAATATCTTGGAGTCACTCCACTGGAATTCTTTTCAGAAGATCTACATCATGTTCCTCTCTACCAGAAGGCAAATGACCTTTTAAAGCAATTAGATGAAGATGATCTGCTTGCCGTCATATCTATCTTAAACCGACTGGTTGCAAAACACAATTAGATAATAAAGAATACTCAAAAATATATATAGAATTTAGCAACCTCCGGAAGCTATGCTCCCGGAGACTTTGTTTGTCTCATAACTTTTTCTTATCTGCAAAATTGCTAAACTCATTCATAAAAATCAAAATTCACAAATATCTTTATTTTTTTCCAAACTACTATTTTTTCTGGTTTCTCTTTTACAAAAGGATATGAACCGTATCCTGGTGGCACTTTGATAAATTCATACCTGCTCCGGCTGTGATAGAGGTGCTGCTGACAGTATTGCATTTTTCGCATACCTGCAGCTCAATAAATGCATAGCATTACCTGATACGCGTTTTAGGAAGAACGTAGGAACTGGGTCGACGGCAGTACACGAATGAAAACTTTGAAATGAGGTGTTTCTTTGAAGCAAAAAAATCAAGATAATTTTCAAGCCTACTCTGTACTGGAGATTTCACAAATGCTAGGAGTAGGCAAAACCAAAACAAGGGAACTTTTAGAAAGTGGTATTTTACCAGTTACGAAAATTGGACGTCAATATTTCACTTCTCCATGTGCCATACAGGAATTTCTCAAGAACAATGTAGGAAAAGAACTGTTTTTTTAGGATTCTGCCAAAATGATTGCCAGCGGTATTTTTCTATATTACAATAGTTCTATACCTTAGTTGGCACAGTTTTGGCTCTGAGAGGAGTAAAATATGGCAACTACGACGAAAGGTACACAACAAAAACGACGATCCAAAGGAGATGGATCCATATTTCAAAATAAGAGAGGAGGCTGGACGGCCCGATACCGGAAAAAAGGTCTACCGGATAAAGAATTCAATGCACGTACAAAAACCGAGGCAAAAAAAATGCTGGATGACTGGAAAGTGCTGGTTGCAATCGAGGATGCTGTTACTACAAACATCAAAATCAATCACTACGCACAAAAGTATCTGTTTCGTAAGGAACTAGCGGTTGAAGCCAAGAAGTATAAACAAAGCAGCTTGGATCGTATCGAACGCACATATGAAATTCATCTGAAGGACACAGATGCTTTTAAGAAGACCTTTGCAAATTTAACTTCTGAAGATATCACAGCTACCATCCGAGCAAAAAAGGATGAACTAAGTTACTCTTCACTGAAGAAGATATATTTGTTTTGGTCAGCAATGATTCGACATGCAATTGAAACAGGAGAACTTCCAAAGAACTATGATAAAATTCTTAAAACAGTGGATGTTCCAGCAGAGGATGAACTCGAAGTTGAAACAAAAGAAATCCAGGTCATTCCTCCGGAGCATGAACGGATTATTAAAGAAATTGCTATGGAAGCCAGTCCAAACCGTAATGAGCGTTACTTGTATCGTTACGGACCAGCAATCGTATTTCTTTTAAATACTGGACTACGGGGAGGGGAATTATTAGCTCTGGGCAAGAGCAAACTGATTCCATATCAGAACCGAAGAGGAATAAAAATCAACCAAACTTTGAGCCGCGTGAAAAATCGTGAGAAAGATGCCAAGAGCAAAACAAAGTTGGTTCTGACCGCTCCCAAATATCCAAACAGCAATCGAACGATTCCTCTAAACAAGGAAGCAGAATTCGCTTTATCCTGTATGCAAGATTATTACGGACGAAACCGTTTTTGTGATGATTTAATACTCACAACACAAAATGGCATCTCTCCAACGATTCAAAATCTAGGGAATACTTTGAAAAAGATTTGCAAGAGAGCTGGACTACCTATTTACAATCTACACGCACTTAGGCACACTTTTGCAACAAACTTAATTCACAATGCGAAGAGTATGGGAGATTTGAAAGAAGTAGCAGAACTTTTGGGCGACAGTTATGAAGTCGTAATCAATACATATTTCCATACTGATAGCGAAAAGAAAGTGGAACTCATAGATTCATTGAATCAGGCAGCTTAAAACCTACCACCTTATGAACCACCTTATGAACCGATTTTATACGATTTTAAACGGTTTCTAACGGTTTTTCATTTACAAGTTAATAAAATGAATAGTGAGCAAGGTCGTATAGAGCATATGGCGAGAAAAAAATTTTCGTAAAAAATGAGAATCATGATATTGCACAAACATATAAATTCATAAAAAATGTGCCACCTTATTTTTTGACAGAATACAGTAACAGAAAAAAATCCCGAAAACCTTGAATTTTCGGGACTTCTAAGAGGCGCAGACCGGATTTGAACCGGTGAATGACGGTGTTGCAGACCGGTGCCTTACCACTTGGCTACTGCGCCATATTTAGTTATTTTGCACAATTATTAGGATTGTAGCTCCCCCTGTTGGACTCGAACCAACGACACTGCGGTTAACAGCCGCATGCTCTACCGACTGAGCTAAGGAGGAATAATATCGTAAAATATACTATAAAGCCTCCATTGTCTATGGTGTTGCAGACCCACGCCTTACCACTTGGCTACTGCGCCATACATTTTTATTCTATTCCTGCACTCAAAAGATTATACCAAACTTCTGTCTATTCGTCAAGAAAAAGCTGACATGTTCACACATGCCAGCCTGTCTGCTGCTTAATCTCTCTCTTCGCTCCATTCCAGTACATCTCCTGTATTAGCGTCAATCTCAAAATCATACTCTACTCTCTCGTAGATAATATCCCCCTCGTATTTGTATCTTCCGTCGTCGTAATCAAGTTCAATCCTGATATCATTATCCGATGCGCCTGCTACTTTTGCCAAAGCGATATCGATCGCTTTCTCGCGGCTGACAGCTACATCCGTATTATTCCCATTGTTTCTGTCGTCATCCCGTCGTTCCACATCGGAGCTTATGATCTGTCCGTCAGATGCGAGAACTTCATAATCATATTCTGTCTGTCCGGCATCAAACCGTACATCATATACTTCTCTTCCGTCATCCCTGTCTCTGGAAACCTGAATTCTTGAAGCATCTGCCTCGCTGATGCCTGCTGCCTCCAGAGCCGCCTGCAGGGCTGCATCCTCTCCGATATCCTGCGTTCCAGAATTGCTGCCGGTCTGACCAGTCGTTCCGGCTGCGTTCTGGTCGTTACTCTGCACATTGTTCTCTGTTCCGCTATTCTGACCGTTCTGACTTTCCGCCATGTTTCCTGCTGCATTGTTTGTCTGTGCCGTTCCGGCATTTCCACATCCTGTAAATACTCCTGCCACCATTACTGCGATAATTGCTGCTACTGTTAATCTCTTCATTTTTCTTTCTCCCTTCATATGATTCATTTATTTTTTACTTGTTTTCTTTTGTTGATACCACTATAAATGAGAAAGATTAAAGAGAGATTAAAGCATCTCATCTTTTTAATTTTTTTCAGAAATATTATCTCCATCCGGAATGAAGAAAGAAAATACACTCCCCTTCCCTTCCTCGCTCTCCGCAGTCACGCTTCCGCCATGAGCTTCCGCTATCCATTTCACCATGGACAGTCCCAGGCCTGAATGACCGCCTTCTGTTCTCGATGTATCCGCCTGATAGAAGCGCTCCCATATATGGGAAAGTGCGTCCGCTCGGATTCCCGTACCGTGATCGCGCACGCTTCCCCTGATTCCATCGTCCTTTTGCTCAAGCGTCACTTCGATGCAGCCGTTTTCCCGGCTGTACCGCATCGCATTGGAGAGCAGGTTTACAAGCATTCTTATATAAAGGGTCTCGTCTACATCCGCCCATATATCAGGAATAATCTCTGTTTTTAAATGAATCCCTCTTCCGTCGGCGTCCGCCAGCATCTGCTGTTCTTCTGCAGCCATTTCCGTAAGCTCGCTCACATTGACCCGCTCTTTATGAAGAGGCTGCCTTCCCTGGTCTGCGCGCGACAGAAAAAGAAGCTGCGAAATCATATCCGCCATCCCTTTCGCTTTCCGCTGAATAAGGACAAGCTGGCTGCGCTGTTCCTCCGTGAGCGAATTTCCCTCGGCAAGCATTGCATCACACTGAGCCAAGATCACGCTCACGGGAGTTCTGAGTTCATGAGAAGCATCCGATGTAAACTGCTGCTCCCTGCGGAATACCGCCTCCAGTTCCTCAAGCATTTCATCAAATGTTTTCCCGAGAACATAAATCTCATCTCTCTCTTTCCCTTTAGCCTTATCCGCACCTCTGAATCCGATGCGCCGGGAGAGATCGGCATCCGCGCGTATCCGCCGCACCGTATCCGTAATCTTCCGAACAGGCGCCAGCGTCCGTCTTGTAAAACGATATCCTATAATCGCTGTTGCCAGTACCATAAGCGGAAGTATAACGAGCGCAAAGCGCACAGTGACAGTAAAGCTCTCCTCTGCGTCCGTGATCGAAGTAATCCCGCGGATATACACGGTCTGCTCATCAGGCAGGCGGTATGAAATATCATACACATACCATTCTCTGTTCCCGTCCCGGCTCGTTCGAAGTTCACCGTCCGCCAGTTCCGGCTGCTGTCCGAAACCACGTGGCACTCTGCCATACATAAAATACATGTCACTGTCATACAGCGACAGATATACATCCCCCACCACAGAATAAAAATCCGAATCAATCCGTATCTCACCGTTCCGAAGAGCAATATTTTCAGCACTCTCCTGTACTCTGTTCTCCAGCCTGGACTGGGTAGAAGACAATACTTCCCGGCTGCTCAGCGAAAACAGAATTGCCAGCGACGCACATGTCAAAAGCGCCATAAAAAAGGTATATAATAATGTAAGTTTAAGTTTCAATGAAATCTTTTTCATAATTCTATACAACTGCCCTTTGTCACGGCTCCGCCCGGAGTACATAGCCGGCTCCGCGCACAGTGTGGATCAGCTTCTGCTCATACCCTTCATCAATCTTTTTACGTAAATAGCGGATATAGACGTCAATCACATTGGAGCCGCCTGCATAATCAAAATTCCACAGATGCTGCTCCAGCCGGTCTCTCGAAAGCACGATTCCTTCATTCTGCACCATATAACGAAGCAGGGCAAATTCCTTTCCGGACAGTTTGATATCCTTTCCGCCGCGTTTTACCTGCTGCGTGTCCATATGCACTTCAAGATCCGCCACTTTATAACACGTCTTCGGGGCCTCTGCAGGCTTTCTCAGGAGCACCCGGATTCTTGCCAGAAGCTCCTCAAAAGCAAACGGCTTCACCAGATAATCATTCGCTCCGGCGTCGAGCCCCGACACCCGGTCCTCGATGCTGTCCTTTGCCGTCAGCAGTATCACAGGCGTACTGTCATTTCTGCGCCTCATTTTCTTCAGCACACTCAGACCGTCCAGCACAGGCATCATAATATCCAGAACTACCGCATCATATTCCGCGCTCTCCAGATATTCCAGCGCCTCCTGTCCGTCAAAACAGGAATCCACACTGTAATGCTCCCCTTTCAGCCGGTTCGTTATAATCTGGTTCAGATCCTTTTCATCCTCTGCTATCAATATCCTCATACGATCAGCTCCTTTATGTTTTTCAGTATACGCAAGCCTGAAGCGATTGTAAAGTCACAGTTCGGCTTTGCGAATGGCGGGGCTGAACTGTTACAAATGTCTGACGCGTTTTTCTTGACAGGACAGAAAACAGACTATATTCTGAAAATATCGGATAACAACAAAAGGAGTTATTTACTGCTATGGACTATAAAATTTCCCAAGAGTTCGCGGAATTTCTGGAAAAGAGCCCTTCCAGTTTCCACGCGGCAGAAAATATGAAAAATTTACTTTTAAGTGAAAATTTCGAACAATTACATGAAAACCAAAAATGGCAGGTCAGACCCGGCGGCAGATATTTCGTCATGCGCAACGGTTCTTCTCTTATTGCGTTTGCTATACCTGAATACGAATTTAAAGGCATGCGCATCATAGCAAGCCATGGGGATTCTCCGACTTTCAAGATAAAAGAAAATCCTGAACTGGAGACAGACGGGCACTATATCCGCCTTAATGTTGAACGCTACGGCGGCATGCTCTGCGCTCCATGGTTTGACCGGCCCCTCTCCGTGGCAGGCCGTGTGATCGTCAAAGATCCGTCTTCCGGATCATTTGTATCAAAGCTGGTAAATATCGACCGTGACCTCGTCCTGATCCCTAACCTTGCCATCCACATGAACAGGGAGGCAAACAACGGCTATAAGTACAATGCCCAGAAAGATATGCTCCCTCTGTACGGAGATCTGACGTCAAAAGGCACGTTCATGAAAACAGTCGCAGAAGCTGCTGGAGTAAAGGAAGACGATATCCTCGGCCACGACCTCTTCCTTTATAACAGGGAAAAGGCAAGCATCTGGGGGGCATCCGGAGAGTTCATCTCCTGCGGCAGGCTGGATGACCTGCAGTGCGCATTTGCTTCGCTGAAAGGATTCCTCGCCGGAGGCAAGCAGGAATATATGGCAGTCCACTGCGTCCTCGACAACGAAGAAGTCGGAAGCGGCACAAAGCAGGGCGCGGCTTCTACATTCCTGTACGACACTCTGACACGGATCCATGACTGCCTCGGTTTTACCCGTGAAGACTATCTGATCCACCTTGCAGACAGCCTGATGATTTCTGCTGACAATGCCCATGCCGTCCACCCGAACCATATAGAAAAGGCCGATCCTTCGAACCGTCCTTACATAAACGAAGGGATCGTCATCAAATTTAACGCCAATCAGAAGTACTGCACGGACGGAGTGTCCGCCGCCATGTTCCGCGATATCTGCAGGACTGCAGACGTGCCGGTCCAGACATTCGTCAACCGGTCCGATATGGCAGGCGGCTCCACGCTGGGCAATATATCAAATACGCAGGTTGCGCTCAATACCGTGGATATCGGACTTCCTCAGCTTGCCATGCACTCACCGTACGAGACCGCCGGAGTGAAAGATACAGGGTATCTGATCCGGGCAGCGGAAGAGTTTTTCCGGTAGTTGCAGAGTACTTCTCATAATATAAGGCAGGTAATCGCTCGGACTACCTGCCATTTTTTCACTTTCTGCCTTTGAATATTCTTCCGCAGGGACAAAGTTCATCCTCCGGTAATTCCTGAAATTCATTCATGGCAGCACCTCCTTTTTCTTATTTTGAAGCATAAGCATAGACAGATAGGATGTCTGCACGGTATCCGAAATCTGATATCCGAGATCGTTCAGAATATTTTCTATCCGTCCAAGTGCGATATCTTTCTGTTCTTCGCTGTCAGCCAGAATCTCCAGTTCCAGAAATTCTCCAAGGCCGTGTACCTTGTCCAGACAGGCGGTTATTTTCCCTTTCTGCAGCATTGTCCTATCCTTGACCACTTCCGGAGCTGCCGGGGCATATCCGATCGCCTGCAGAATATTTCGGCAGATTTCTCCGTCCTCTACACCGGTCTCCAGCTCTTCCCGAGTCATTGTGCGTGTGTCCAGTTTCTTCCCTTTGAAATTAAACTGCGTACGTTTCTTTCCTGTCAGATGGTCTTTCATTTCACGCACCCGCAACGCCTCACCGTTCGTTCTTATATCGCCCTGTGGATTGTCAAAGTATGTATCCCGTTCTTCAATAAAAGCCGTCTCTTTAAAACCGTTCTTTAAAAGCTCCGTCCTGATTCCGTCAAGATCTGCGACCGGCAGCTTTACTTCTACTTCGATCATTTCAATTCCCCTTTTCCCCAAATACGGTAGCCATCTTCGATTCTTCCTTATTGTCTCGAGCATTTTTCCGCATCAATCGCCAGTGTAAACATCAGCACATGCAGCGCATCTTTCGGATCCGCAATATCCAAGACATAAGTGTCTGTCATATGAAAAAGCTCCTTAGAAATGACCGCTACCGTTCTCCCTGCACCATCCGTAATAGAATAATTCCATTCTGTCCAGTCTCCTTCGATATGCCATCCGTTAAAATCAATATTATAGTGCGGTTTCAGGAATGTAAACTCCTTGCTGATAGATCCGATCATCTGATTTCCTTCATACACCTCAAACTTTGGAAGAAGTGTAAGCACACGTTCCTTCACCATTCCCAGTTCCCGGTCATGGGCATCAAATATCTTAAGACAATGTCCCCATGACAGCTGACCCTTTACCGTATAGACTGTATTTTCATATTCATCATAAATATCATAGCTGTCCAGCCACGAAAAAAATCTCTGTTTAAATAACAGCTTCATCGTTTATCCTCCTTGACATGAATTACTCTTTTCACTTCTCACGGTTCCTGCACATCTTTCTTTCAAATGCCGAAATTAATTCAGCCCCATTTTCATAGCCTCTGATCAGCAGGTATTTTTTCTTTCCGATCCTGCCGTTCCGGTATTTGACCCGGCATACAGCCTTAAATCCGAGGCGGACTGTCCACATCTTATACACTGACAGAATCTCAGTTTCCAATCCGTTCAGGCTTTTATTTTCAGCCATGTACCGCTCCAAAACATGTCTCTCTTTCATGTTTTTTACAACTCGCTGCATGCTGCGCAGCATGACAATGTATCCGGTCAGTCCCCTGCTGTATCCGGCAAATTTCCCGATATCTACTGCAAACAGACCTCCTCTGTCGTCCTGGCAGAAAACCGTGCAGTATCTGTGCACCCTGTGCCCGCACTCCCTCGCCAGCCATACAACCAGTATCACATCCACAATGCATGTTGTCAACGTCACTTCTGTGATCGGCCATTTAAAATACAGCGCCAGCCAGGTCACGCCAACGGGTATCATGATCGCAAATGCAAGGAGCATTAACAGGTATAATGTTGTCTTAAGGGCGAAGTGATCCTTTTCGCCGTAGTGATCTTCCATCCAAATTCTCATGTGTGTTTACCTCTCATCGAGAATTAAAAGAAAAAGGTCTTAGGATTCCGACTTGCTGCCAAAATTCTAAGACCTGTATCAGGTATGTTAGAAAGCGTCCTTTTTCTTAATCAACATAATAAGCCTTTGCGTGAAATAGCATTTATTATTCGAACTCGGCGTGTTTCCCGATGTTATTAACTATATTTGTTTAGGTTTTGTGTGGATTCATGCCGATATTTACTTCTATTACATCAGTTATTTTGGTTTACTGATTTTCTGTTGCCAAAATGTTGCCACGCCTTTATTATAGCAAATTCTTGCAGATTGACACCCTATTTTTGAATGTTACGCAATAAAAGCCCGTTTTCAGGGCGATAGGCATAAAATATCACCTATGTTCCTATTGCATCTGTAAGGTCTTCAAATATAAGGCTTGCCATTTCTATAGGTGCAACCAATGCACGACAAGCAGGAGCAATGCCGTTCTCAATCGGTCCGGAAACATCTGAGTTTGCTCCGATCAGCTTTGCACCTTTCAGAACCAAATTCGTTGCTTTTGTTAATGTATCCAATGAATAGGATCGTCCCTCTCCCACAACAACATAATCCGGATTCACATCATTCATTGTGATACCTACATCATAAAGTGCATTTAACAGACCGGCTTCTCC
>DWWI01000078.1 GCA_019119745.1 Candidatus Mediterraneibacter gallistercoris
GCTGTGAGGAGTATTCTGGATGTAATGAACGAGGTGGACATAGCCTCACTGCTCTCGGAACTTGACGACAAAGAGCTGGCTCTGGCATTCCGACTGATTCCGAAAGATAAAGCGGCGGAAGTATTTGCAAATATGGACAGTTCCATGCAGTCTTATCTGGTGGAAATGTTTTCTGAAAAAGAATTGAAAGAACTTCTGGACGACCTGTACATGGATGATACGGTAGATATGCTGGAAGAGCTCCCGGCAAATCTGGTCAACCGTATCCTTGATACAGTCAGCAATTCGGACAGGGCTCTTATCAACCAGCTTCTGAACTATCCGGAAGACAGCGCCGGAAGCATTATGACAACCGAATATGTAGATATAAGAAAAAACATGACAGTTGCGCAGGCTATGGCGCATATCAAGGAAACAGGCATACACAAAGAAACGATCTACACATGTTATGTGACAGAGCGGCGCAGACTGATCGGCATTGTCAGTGCCAAAGACCTGATGACAACCGATGATGACGTTCTCATCCAGGATCTGATGGAAACGGAAATCATATCAGTAAAGACCCATACAGACAAAGAAGAAGTTGCAAAGCTTTTCACAAAATACGATTTCCTTGCTATTCCCGTTCTGGATACGGACGGTCTGATGGTCGGTATCGTCACATTTGACGACGCAATGGATGTTATGGTGGAAGAAGCGACCGAGGATATCACTAAGATGGCTGCCATCAATCCCAGTGAAAAGACTTACTTCGAGACATCCGTATTTACTCACGCCAAAAACCGTATCCCGTGGCTTTTGATCCTGATGTTTACATCGATCATTACAGGTACGATCATCACCAAATATGAAAATGCGTTTGCCGCTATCCCGCTCCTTGTATCGTTTATCCCGATGCTCATGGACACCGGCGGGAACTGCGGTTCCCAGAGTTCCACACTGATTATCCGCGGAATCGCGCTGTCCCAGATCCGTTTTAGAGATATTTTCCGCGTGATCTTTAAAGAGTTCCGCATCTCACTGATCGTAGGTACGGTGCTTGCAGTGACCAACGGCATCCGCATCATGATCCAGTATCATAACAACGTAGAACTTGCCTGCGTCATCGCACTGTCGCTGGTAGGCACCGTAGTTATGGCAAAGCTGGTAGGGTGTATGCTGCCTCTGCTTGCGAGCAAGGTCCATCTCGATCCGGCGATCATGGCTTCACCGCTTATTACAACGCTGGTTGACATTTTCTCGATATTGATCTACTTCAATATCGCGACAAAAGTATTTAATCTGTAACAAATGAGGTACAAACAAATGGGAAATTATATTCTTGAAACATGTGTAGACTGTGTAGAATCTGCACTGGCTGCAGAAAAAGGCGGCGCAAGCCGCATTGAGCTCTGTAGCGATCTTGTGATCGGCGGTGTATCTCCGTCGCTTCCTCTGTTTCGCCAGATCCGTAAATATACCGGTCTGAAAGTCAGAGTGCTTCTGCGTCCGCGCTATGGAGATTACTGCTATAACGATTACGAATGTGACGAAATAGACGAAGAGATCAGAATGTTCCGGGAAGAAGGCGCCGAAGGTGTCGTTGTAGGGATTCTTAATCCGGACGGTACTCTCAATACTGATCAGCTTGCACGTTTTAAAGAGACGGCCGGATCAATGGAAATCGCGCTCCACCGGGCATTTGACGTATGCCTTGATCCGCTGCAGGCAATGGAGCAGGTCATCAGTCTGGGATATGATACGATCCTTACAAGCGGTCAGGAACCGACTGCATGGGAAGGTCGCGGTCTTTTGAAAACACTGCAGGAAAAAAGCCGCGGCAGAATCGAAATTCTTGCCGCCAGCGGAATCAGCCTGGAAATGATTGAAAAACTGATCCCTTATACCGGTATCTCCTCCTACCATATGTCCGGTAAAATCGAGCTGGACAGCCCTATGACATTCCGAAAACCCGGCATCGGACTGGGGCTTTCCGAAAGTGCCGACTATAAACTGGTCCGCACAGACAGTTCCGGTGTCAGAGCCGCCGTAAACCACCTGAAACAGGTATTTGAATAATTCGTATTACAAAAGAAGACCGAAATCTTCTGAACATTGTCAGAAGATTTCGGTCTTTTATTTTATTGATTACCGGAAATTACTCAATAACTTTGATCCATCCTTCCGGTGCTTCGATGTGTCCCATCTGGATACCTGTCAGTGTATCGTACAGTTTCTGTGTAATCGGTCCCATCTTCTCCATTCCGCTCGGGAAGCAGATCTCTTCTCCGTGGTTGACAACTTTTCCTACCGGAGAGATCACGGCAGCTGTACCGCACAGACCGCACTCTGCGAAATCTTTTACTTCGTCAAAGTATACGTCTCTCTCCTCAACTTCCAGTCCGAGATAGTGCTCTGCCACATACATGATAGATCTTCTTGTGATGGACGGAAGAATCGTACTTGAGTGAGGTGTAACAACTTTATTGTCCTTTGTAACAAAGATAAAGTTTGCTCCGCCTGTCTCCTCTACTTTTGTTCTTGTAGCGGAATCCAGATACATGTTCTCATCGAATCCGTTTGCATGAGCTGTTACGATTGCATGAAGGCTCATCGCATAGTTAAGTCCCGCTTTGATGTGTCCTGTTCCGTGCGGTGCCGCGCGGTCAAAGTCTGATACACAGATCGTGATCGGCTTTGCGCCGCCCTTGAAGTACGGACCTACCGGAGTTGCAAAAATCCTGAACTGGTACTCATCAGCAGGTTTCACACCGATAACCGGATTGATACCGAACATATACGGTCTGATATACAGTGTAGCTCCTGAGCCGTACGGCGGAACATATGCTGCATTTGCCTTAACAACCTGTGCTACGGCGTCTACGAAACGATCCTCCGGAAACGGCGGCATCTCAAGACGCTTTGCAGAATCTACCATACGGGAAGCATTCAGATCCGGACGGAATGTAACGATATGTCCGTCTTCTGTTGTATATGCTTTCAGTCCCTCAAAAACAGACTGTGAATACTGAAGTACTCCTGCACATTCATTCATCACGATATTTGCATCATCGATCAGAGCACCGTCATCCCATTTGCCGTCTTTATAGTTTGCCACATACCGCTTGTCAGTCTGCATGTAGCTGAATCCCATATTTTCCCAGTCAAGATTTTTCTTCTCCATTGTATTTCCTCCTCTGCTTGGAAAAGTCTTTCATTACTCTACGGTGACCATTATAATACTGCGATTAACAAAAATCAAGAGTGCGCTCGGTTTTTTAGTTTATCAGTTCAGTCATCTGATGTCAGGAGGCGGATTTATGCTTGCATAAGATTCCGACGACTGGCAATCAGATGTACTGAGCGCCTGCCTATGAGCAAAGAAGCGGCGGAGGCCGCAGTCAGCACGCAGTGCGGCTTTGCGAATGGCGCTCCTGAACTGATTACGGACGGCCCCAGTGCCAACGGGCAAAGAAGCGGCAGAAGCCGCAGTCAGCACGCAGTGCGGCTTTGCGAATAGCGCTCCTCACCCTATCGCTCCATCATGCTGATAGACTCAATTCCCACGCTTCCGCCTCTGACGACCTCTATGCTCTTAAATTCTTCTTTCATTAATTTGACCACCGCATCGTTCTTGGTCGCTGTCTGGACGAATTCCACGAGCACACTGTCCCTGCCGTAATCAATCACTTTTGCCTTAAAAGTTTCCGCGATCTGAAATACTTCCACTTTATCCGCAGGGGAGCATTTAAACACTTTCACATACAGGATCTCTTTCATCCTGACAAAGATATCGGTAAAATCAATTACCTTGATCACTTCTATCATGCGGTTGAGCTGTTTTTTGATCTGCTCAAATGTCTCGTCGTCACTGACTGTAGCAATTGTCATTCTTGATACGGTAGGGTCTTCCGTCGTTCCTACGGTGAGACTGTCCAGATTGTATGATTTTCCGGAGAAAAGTCCGGAAATCTTGGAGAGCACACCCACCTGATTCTCAACATAAAGCGAAATCCATCTTTTTTTCATTGTGTTATCCATTCTCATGCGCTCCTTCCTCTAGCAATCCATGATCATCTCTTCCAGAGTTCCGCCCGGCTGGATCATCGGGTAGACCATTTCTTCCGGATCAATGATGAATTCGATCAGTGTCGGTGTCTTTGTATTTTTCTTTGCCTCTTCAAATGCGGCCGCAATATCTTCTTTCTTCATAACGCGGATTCCCTTCGCGCCGTAGCTCTCTGCCAGTTTTACAAAATCCGGCGTATACTCCGGCATCTCCTCTCCGTTCGTCCTGCGGTACAGGGCTCCGGAGCGCAGGTTTGTCATGCCGTAACGCTTGCCGTAGAAAAGTTTCTGCCACTGGCGCACCATACCAAGATACTCGTTATTGAACACACAGAGGATAAGCGGAAGTTCTTCCAACACTGCCGTAGCAAATTCCTGAATATTCATCTGCATGCCTCCGTCTCCGGAAATAGCAATGACAGTCTTATCGGGATTTCCGATCTTCGCGCCGATCGCCGCTGGGAAGCCGTATCCCATAGTTCCCAGTCCGCCGGATGTGACAAGCTGTTTCTTCTCATTGATCTCTGCATACTGGGTAACAAACATCTGATGCTGCCCTACGTCAGTTGTGATGATAGCGTCATCAAACTGCCTGTTCATCTCCTGGATAATATCCATCGGGCTCATATGTCCCCGGTCTTTCATCGTCAGCGGATGTTCTTCTTTCCATGATCTGATCTGTTCCAGCCACTCTTCCGTCTCACATTTTTCCACATATTCGTTCATCTTTGTCACAGCTTCAAGGGCATCCGCCACAATCGGCACATGAACATGGATATTTCTGGAAATAGACGCCGTATCAATATCAATATGGACAATCTGTGCATTGGGCGCAAAAGCATGGAGTTTACCTGTGATTCTGTCATTGAATCTTGTTCCGATGGAGAAAAGGAGATCACACTCGCCGACCGCCATATTCGCCGCATACTGGCCGTGCATTCCAAGATTGCCGATATACAGCGGATGACTGGTCGGTACCGCACCCCTTCCCATGATCGTCGTTACCACCGGCACGTTCGTCTTATTTACAACTTCCGTAAATATCCTATTTGCCCGGGCAATATTTACACCGCCGCCCGCAAGGAAAAGAGGCTTTTTCGCCTTTTTGAGCATTTTGAGGGCACGTTTCAGCTGTCCCATATGCACGCTTGTATTCGGTTTATAACCGCGGATATTAACGGAATCCGGATAGTCCGCGCTGCCAAGTTCACACATCACATCTTTCGGAAGGTCGATGAGCACTGGTCCCGGACGTCCTGTCCGCGCGATATAAAACGCCTCTTTGATAATACGGCCGAGATCTTCACGGTTTCTCACTGTCACGCCGTATTTTGTGATGCTGCGCGTGATTCCCACGATATCCACTTCCTGAAACGCGTCATTTCCGATCAGGTGTCTTGCCACCTGCCCTGTAAAGCAGACAAGAGGAACACTGTCATAGTTTGCCGTTGCAAGTCCTGTGACCAGATTGGTGGCTCCCGGTCCGCTTGTCACCAGACACACGCCTACCTTTCCAGTTGTCCTCGCATAAGCATCTGCCTCGTGAACGAGCGCCTGCTCATGGCGGGGAAGGATAACTTTTATGTCGTCCTGTTTATACAGCTCGTCGCTGATATCAATGGTACACGCACCCGGATATCCGAAGATTGTGTCCACTCCTTCTTCTTTTAACGCTCTTACCAGTAACTTGTTGCCTGTAATCTGTCTCAATTTCATACCTCCTCTTTGCAAAACGGATGCTCCGGACTCCGGCTCGCTACAAGCACAAAAAAATCCCTGAGCATCATATGCTCAGGGCGAATCCTTCATCCGTGTTACCACCTGAATTCAGAGAAAATCTCTGCACTCTCCCGGTACGGGAATCAACCTGACCAGACCTCTCTCCTGATCATTCCTTTCATCCGATACCGCTTCCCTGTAACGTGGGAAAACGTTGAAGCCTACTTGTACTGTCTGACGTCAGCCGTGCCTGTATCGGCGCTGATAGATCAATGTTCCGCTGCCGTGTAATAAGTACGTTCAGTCCACTGCTCGAAGGCTACTTCCATAATCCCTTCACGAAGATTTTCACCTGCCATCTTCTCTCTGTGCATCCGGAAACTATGTACTCCTCCCTGTCACTGCATTTCTGATAGTTAAAAATTTAAATACATTATAGTGTGTATTTTTAACTATGTCAATCACGTTTTCTTGATCTTTTTTAATCAGACTTTTTTGATTTTTCTTTTTTCTTCATGACATTCTGCTCATAATCCTTAAGCGACGCCAGTGCTTTCGGTGCCAGCGGGATGAGCGCGATCATGTTGAACACGGTCATAAGGCCTACTCCGAGGTCTCCCAGATCCCACACAAACTGGTATGCCGCCAGACCGCCGACAAAGAGCATGACAAGCGCCAGCACCTTATACAGCGTCTGGGAAATCCAGTTATCGCCGAAGAGATACGCCACATTCGATCTGGCATAGAACAGGATTCCCAGAAATGTGGAAAAACTGAACAGCCACAGGATCACCGCGATAAAGATAACACCGAACTCTCCGAGATGGTAGTTCATCGCTGTCTGGAGCAGATCCATCCCCTCAAGTCCTTTTGTCATGGACTCCGGGGTCAGCAGCATGATCATAGCGGAACATGTACAGATCAGGAGAGTGTCGATAAAGACACCCAGTGCCTGCAGAAGCCCCTCTTTCGCCGGATGGCTGATGTCAGCCGCAGCGGCCGCACAGGGAGCCGAGCCGGATCCTGCCTCATTGGAGAAAAGCCCTCTCTTGGCTCCGTTCATGATCACGGCGCCGATTCCGCCGCCGACAACCTGACGGATACCGAACGCCTCTGAAAAGATTCTTCCAAACACTGACGGAAGCTGGCCTGCATTCGTCACAATGATAAAAATCGTGATAAAGAAATAGCACGCCGCCATGATCGGAACCATGATGTCCAGCACCTTCACTGTCGCGTTCTTCCTCAGAACAATGACCGCCGCGATCACCACAAGGATAACAGTGGAGTAAATCGGCGGAACATGAAATGCATTTTCAAAAGATGAGGAAATGGAGTTGCTGATCACCTGACTGATGCCGCACCAGCAGATCAGTCCGGATATGGCGAACAGTACGGCCAGTATAGATTTTTTCCGTTTGCTCCCCTTCTTTATAAAGAGCGCATGGATATAATAAGCCGGGCCTCCCCGGTATCCTCCATAGAGCGGATCTTTCTCCTTATAAAGCTGCGCAAGCGTGGCCTCGATAAATGCAGTGGAAGAGCCTACAAGGGCAATTATCCACATCCAGAATACGGCTCCCGCGCCGCCGGCGGAGATTGCCGCAACCACACCGACCAGATTGCCCATGCCCACACGGCAGGCTGTCGAGACGATCAGCGCCTGTACGCCGGAGATTCCCTCCCGCTCCTCCTCTTCAATCTTCCTGTTGTTCTCCAAAGTCACTTTCAGCATCTCAGGGAAGTGCCGGAATGGAAGAAATCTTGTCCGTATCGTAAAATAAATCCCCGCCGGGACAAGGATCAGTACAAGAAGCGAGAGCCCCAGCGTACTGCCGCCCGGAAGAGGTATCGTGATCAGATCTCCCCAGAGTATATTATAAATCGCATGAAATAATGCCATAGTTTTATCCTTTCCATTCTAACATTCACATCCACAGCCGCATTGCTAAGAGATACACTGCAGCATAATACAGGATCAGTACCAGCGCGCCGCGCATCTTGCTTCTGTGCTTTCCCAGCCGGTTTCTGCCAAGGAGCACATCCGAGACAGCAAAGCAAAGTCCGCCCGACGCCGGAACAACTCCGCCTGCCGTCACGGCAAGAGCAGCCATCATACTCAGCACCAGCACATAAGCAAGCAGGGGATACAGAAGTTTCTTTTTCTTCAAGGAATGAAAATATCTGTGAAGCGCAGCCCAGGCTGCTGCCACAAAAACCGCACAGACAGCCAGCGTCAGGCCGAGCAGACCGGCATCGACGGAACAGCCCCCGCTTTTCTTCCAAACCAGTACCGTCTCCCCGCTCAAAAGAAAACCTGCCGCCATGCATATATGTCCGACGCCAAAGCTGACTGCTCCCCATACAAATCTGCACTCCAGCAGTACATCCGCCGCCATATAAAATACGATTGCCGCAAGGGTGCCCGCAAACGCTGCCCGCGAAGTCACGCCATCCGCCCATCCGGACACGATGCTGCCGGCAGATTCTCCTGTACACGTTCCGTACAGATATCCCAGCAGCAGAATTCCCGGGACAGCCGTAGCCAGCGCCTTACAGAGAAGCGCCTGCTTTCTGTTTCTTTTTTTATTTCGAAAATAATACGTTCCGAAAGCCGCCATCACAACGGCACCGAAAATTCCCGCTGTCATCTTCATTTTCCTTTATTCCGGATCAGTCCGATCAGAGAGTAAAGCAGCAGCGCCGCAATATTTACCATAACCACACTTGCCCCCGCCGGCGTGCCCCACACATAGGAGACTGTAATCCCAAGCACAAGGCAGACCACGGAGATCACCGCCGAATTGATGATCACACTCTTAAACGTCTTGCACACACGCATGGATGTAAGGGCAGGGAATATGATCAGACTGGAAATGAGGAGCGCCCCCATCATGCGCATGCCGAGCACGATCGTCACCGCTGTCAGTATGGCGATCAGCGTGTTGTACAGATCTGCCTTTACTCCAGTTGCCTGAGCAAATGTCTCATCAAAGGTAATGGCAAAGATCTTGTGATAGAAAAACACAAACAATACAAGCACGATCACTGCCATGATCACACTCAGACGCACGTCCTCGTCGCTCATGGCGAGAATGCTTCCGAACATATAGTTATACACATCCGTATTCATCCCCGTCGTCATGGAGATCACCATCACGCCCACCGCAAGTGAACTGGTGGAGATCAGGGCGATCGCCGCGTCTCCTTTGATCCGGCTGTTTCCCCGGATCCGGAGAAGCAGCACGGCCGCCACGATAACCACAGGGATCGCTACAGCCAGAGGCGCCACATTGAGGGACGCCGCAATGGCAAGGGCGCCAAATCCCACATGTGAGAGGCCGTCGCCGATCATGGAATACCGTTTCAGCACCAGACTGACGCCGAGAAGCGCGGAGCACAGCGCCACCAGTGCGCCCACGGTAAAAGCGCGCACCATGAAAGGATACGAGAACATCTCAATGATCATTTCCATCTTGCACACCTCCCAGAAATGCTTTGCCGATCCGGCTTTTCCTGTAATCTTCTGTCGTTCCGAAGAAGAGCGCGGTCTCCTGAAGATGGAGGATATGTGTCGCATCTTTCACTGCGCTCTCGATGTCGTGGGATACCATCACCACTGCAATGCCCGACTCGCGGTTGATCCTGCGGATCAGTTCATAGAATTCGCCGGTCACTATGGGATCCAGTCCGGTCACCGGCTCATCGAGCAGAAGCAGGCTTCCTGTCGCGCACAGCGCCCTCGCCAGAAGCACTCTCTGTTTCTGTCCGCCTGAAAGATCCCGGAAACACTGGCGCTCCAGATCCCGTATCCCCAGAAGATCCATCTTTTCCAAAGCCTGTTTCCTGTCCGCCGCAGTATAAAAAGGATGAAATCCCCGGCTGTTAAGCCGTCCGGAGAGAACCACCTCGTAGACGCTGGCAGGGAAATCCTTCTGCGCGTCTGTCTGCTGGGGCAGATAACCGATCTCGTTCTGCTTCAGCCCGTCCCCGTAAGTGATCCGCCCTTTTTCCACATTTTTAAGCCCGAGAAGGCTTTTGACAAGCGTACTCTTGCCGGAGCCGTTCTCTCCGACAATACACAGATAGTCGCCCTTTTCTATTGCAAAATTCAAATCTTTTACCACCGTCTGGCCTTCGTAGCCGATGGAGACATTTTCACATTTTATCAGGGGCATCAGTTCAGTACCTCCTTCAAAGTCTCTACGTTTTTCTGCATCATGGAGAGATAGGTCTCCCCGTTTTCAAAATCATCCGCGGAAAGATTATGACAGCTGTAGAGCACTTTCACCTCGGTTCCCGTCGCCTCTGCGATTGCATTCGCGATGTCGGCGTTGCTCAGTTCCATCTTCAAAACCGCAGGCACTTTCTCTTCTTTTACCTTCTCGATGAGAAACGCCATAGTCGCCGCGCTGGGCTCCGTATCGCCCGCGCACCCGGGAAATGCCGCGTAATATTCCAGCCCGTACTCATCGGCAAAATACCGGAACGGGAAGCGGTCGCCGAAGATCATGACATCCCGCTTTGCATTGTCCACAACCTCCCGGAACTCCCGATCCAGCTCCGAGAGCTGTTCCTGATAAGCCAGCGTATTTTCTGCATACAGCTCACTGTTGTCCGGATCTGCCTGCGAGAGAACGTTTTTAATCTGTTCCACGATCAGGGATGCATTGACCGGAGAGGTCCAGACATGCTCGTCCACCTCATGAGGGGACTCTTCCTCAGCTTCCCCGTCTCCTGCCTCATCCGCATGACTGCCATGCACATCGTCATAATCCTCTTCATCATGATCGTGTCCGGCACTTCCCTTCATCCCCTCTACCTGCTCCTCTTCCACTGTATCGACACAGTCTGTAAGACGCAGTGTCACCATGTCCGAGTCCGGCATGGAACTCAGGATGTCTTCCACCCACACATCGTTTTCTCCGCCTGTATAGATAAAGACGTCACTGTTCTGTATGGCGATGATATCCTGCGGCGTCGGCTCGTAGGAATGGGTCTCCTCACCGGGTTTCAGGAGCATTTTAATGTCTGCCTCGTCTCCGGCGATCTCCCGGACAAAATCATAGGGCGGAAAGATAGTTGTCACGACGCTGATCTTCCCGTCACCGCCGCTGTCTGCAGTATCGCCGGCACTGCCCGGCGGCATTGTACTGCCGCCTGCCCCCGCGCATCCCGCCGTAAACGCCATGCAGCAGGCAAGCACTATGGCCGGGACCGCTCTGCGCCGCAATCTGGCAGACAAATTTCCGCTGCTGTCCATAATTCTATTTTTATCTGCGTTCATATTTTGTAAAACAGAATTCCAGATCAAAACAGGTCTGCTCCTCGCTTTCTTCTGTCATCTCCCACTCATCCATCTCATCCAGATTCGGGAAGAATGTATCCGCCTGAAATGCGCGGTCTATCTTCGTCACATAAACCGTATCGCAGTAAGGAAGCATCATACGGTAGACGCTTTCCCCGCCGATCACGTAAATGTCATCAGTATTATATTTTTTCAACTCCTCCATCAGCTCGTCTTCAGAGTGGACGATAACGGCGTCTTTTACCTGATAATTCTGATTGCCGGTCAGAACGATATTGGTACGGTTCTTAAGCGGCATCCCATTCGGGAAACTTTCTAATGTCTTTCGTCCCATAACTACAACCTTTCCGGTCGTTGTCTGACGGAAGAACTTCATATCCGAGGGGATGCTCACAAGCAGACGGTTGTTATAACCGATCCCCCAGTTTTTGTCTGCTGCTAATATTGCTTTCATATATCTTTGCCTTTCTTCTCATATTTCTCTCTGCATCCGTTTGGCTTTTAAAGAGAAAAACCTGATTTGTCCAGTTATACCGCGATCGGAATATTTTTGATCTGCGGATGTGTCTGATAATTATCCAGTCTCACATCATCCGGTGTAAAGTCATAGAAATCCTTAATCTCCGGATTCAGCCAGAATGTGGGCGCCGGGTACGGTTCTCTCGAGATCAGTTCCTCAATCATCGGAATATGCCTGTCGTAGATATGGGCGTCCGCGATCACATGGACCAGTTCGCCCGCCTTCATGCCGCACACCTGTGCCAGCATGTAGATCAGAACCGCATACTGGCACACATTCCAGTTGTTTGCCGCCAGTACATCCTGAGATCTCTGGTTGAGAATACCGTTCAGGGTCAGCACATCACTGTCCTTCTCTTTGGTCACGTTAAAAGTCATGCTGTATGCGCACGGATACAGGTTCATCTCATGGAGGTCCTGATGCACATAGATATTTGTCATAATACGACGGCTGTACGGATTGTTCTTCAGATCATAGATCACACGGTCCGTCTGATCCATCATTCCTTCTTTGTACTGATGCTTTACGCCCATCTGATATCCGTATGCTTTTCCGATGGATCCGTTCTCATCAGCCCAGCTGTCCCAGATATGGCTTTTAAGATCATGTACATTGTTGGACTTTTTCTGCCATATCCACAGCATCTCGTCCACACAGCTTTTGATTGCCGTACGCCGGAGCGTGAGAGCCGGGAACTCTTTTGAAAGATCGTAACGGTTCACGACCCCAAACTTCTTTATCGTGTAGGCGGAAGTGCCGTCCTCCCACACCGGGCGCACCTTCTCTCCTTCTGTGCTCGTACCGTTTTCAATAATATCCCGGCACATATCGATAAACACTTTATC
>DWWI01000079.1 GCA_019119745.1 Candidatus Mediterraneibacter gallistercoris
CAACCGGGTTGGAGACAATACTCATAAGCAGACTATTGAGCACCTCGCCGATACCGCTGGGAGCGGATGCTTCTGAGACGGTTTCTGTCAGAGTAATGGTGATCGGAAATAGAAAGCTTGCGGCTACCGCCACACATCCGGCGAGAAATGTGCCCAGCAGATAAAGAAATATGACCCGTTTCATATTACTCTGTTTTCCCTCTTTCTGATTGGAGAGGGCTCCCATTACAAGGAACAGCACAAGAATCGGAGCAATGGCCCTGAGAGCGCCGACAAAAAGATCTCCGAGCAGGGAAATCACGGTAATCTGCGGTACCGTAAGTCCGAGTATGAGTCCGATGATCAGTCCGCAGATGATTCTTTTAACCAGACTGATCTTATTCCATTTTTTAATAAGTTGTTTCATTTTCATCATTCCTGTCTATTAATTTTGTCAACAGGTTTAGTATAGCATTAATTAAAGGCTGTGTGTGAAAAAATCCGGCGTTGTACAATTCATTGACTTTTATCAGAGTCCATGAGAAAATTTAGAAAACGGATTTATGGAGGTAAACATTTATGCAGTACGAGTGCAGGATAACTGTATTGGAGACGAAAGTATTTCCTGAGTATCAGGAAAAATATCTTGCTGATCCAAAGTCAGGTCCGTGTCCTTTCTTCAAAGCAGGAGACACATTCGTTTTAAAAAGGACCAGTGAGCAGGATGATTTTTATCATTTGATGAACGGGAAGTTCTGCGGTGAAGCATGGGATGCGATCAGCAGGTATGTATACTCCGCGCTGCAGGGCGGTTCTATCATGCGTAAATGGACAAATGATGACAGAATGATGATCGCATGCTGTAATGACGGCACGAGGCCTGTGATCTTTAAGATTGAAAGAATTGATATCCCGGAAACAGAAGAAGAGAAAGAGTGGCTTGAAAAGCAGGATTTTAAAAACAGCGCTGATGATGCTTACACAGGTTAAATGAGGAGAGAATACTATGATTAGCGGATCTTCAGGAGTATAAGATGGAATCCATAATTGAAATTATATTAGAACTTATTCTCGAGGGTGGTATCGAGGCAAGCAAAAGCAGTAAAATACCGAAGCCGGTCAGATATCTGATTACTGCAATTATAGTGCTGCTTTTTATTACTTTTATAGGATTTATATTTTGGGTAGGTGTCATTGTGTTAAAGGACAACATTCCTGCGGGCATATTTCTTATATTGATGGGGGTAGTTATGACTGCATTAAGTGTCATAAAATTCATTAAAACCTTTTTAACTAAAAGAAGATGAAAGATGAACAGATATTTAAAAGCAATGACAGACGAAGAATCGGATGTTATAATCAGCTGGCGGTACAGTGCCAGCAGGTCGCAGAAAAGTTCCTGAAAGGATATCTCGACAATCTATTTCCGGAAGAAGATGTTACAGATCTGCTTAGAAAACACAATATGAAAAAATAGCGGCAAAATTAAATGAATTAAAGCCGGACTTAAAACTGGATACAGTGAAAAAATTAAAGTCGATAAAATAAAACGGGGAATTTTTTATGAATTACTATGACAGCGAACTTCAACGTCTCCAGTCGGAGATCATGGAAAAGCAGAGGACAGATGCAAAACTATCAGATCTGTTTCTTCAGCAGTCAGACTTGCAAAAAAGAACGGAAGAACTGGAAAAGATTATGCGAAGGGAACAGGACGACGTTGACCGTCTTAACAGCAGAGGTCTTACAGCGTTCTTTTACAGGGCAACCGGGAAAATAGGCGAAAAGTTGACAAAAGAAGAAGCCGAAGCTTATGCGGCAGCAGTGAAATACGAAGCGGCGAAAAATGAACTTCAGTCTGTAAATGATGATATAGATTATTGTCAGAGACGGCTTTCTGAACTTCAGGGCTGTGAAAAGCAATACGAAAAAGTGCTGGAAGAAAAGACAGAACAGATTAAACAGTCCGGTGTTCCGGAAGCGGACAGGATCATGAAGATCGAAAACAAGATAGCGTTTCTTGAAAATCAGCAGAAAGAGATACAGGAAGCGATAAATTCGGGAAACCATGCATTTCATATTGCCCGGAAGATCTTGGAAGATCTGGACAGTGCAAAAAACTGGAGTACATTTGATCTGATGGGCGGAGGCCTTATCGCTGATATGGCCAAGTATGACAAACTTAATAAAGTACAGGATAAGATACAGGATTTCCAGAATGCCCTGAGAGGGTTCCGGACGGAACTAGCAGATGTTACAGAGAGAATATCAGGTGATCTGTATGTGGAAATCGGTGATTTCCTTCACTTTGCCGATTATTTTTTTGACGGATTGTTTACGGACTGGATGGTTTATGACAAGATTAACGACTCACGGGACAGAACTCTCCGGACAAGTGATCAGATTCAAAAGGTTCTCAGGCAGTTACAAGAGATGGATAATGAACTTTGCAGTAAAAAGGAAAATCTGAAAAAAGAACTGGAACAGACCGTGCTGAATTCCTGATACATAAATGCTCGGAAGTAAGATAACAAGGAGAATAGACATGAAAGCAGTGGTTTATAAAGGAAACGGACAGATTGTTCTTGAAGAGCGCCCTATGCCGGAGATTATAGACGACAGGGATGCGATCGTGAAAGTGACGCTTACGACGATCTGTTCCAGCGATATTCACATCAAACACGGCGCAGTGCCGCGGGCAGTTCCGGGAACGATACTGGGGCATGAGTTCGTGGGTAAAGTCGTAGAAGTCGGCGGTGCTGTGAAGAAAGTAAAACCGGGCGACCGGGTGGCAGTAAACGTAGAGACTTTCTGCGGAGAGTGCTATTTCTGTAAAAGAGGGTTTGTAAACAATTGTACGGATGAGCACGGCGGATGGGCTCTTGGATGCCGTGTTGACGGCGGACAGGCAGAGTATGCAAGAATCCCGTTTGCAGATAACGGGCTCACTGTCATACCGGATCATGTAACGGATGAACAGGCGCTCTTTAACGGAGATATACTCTCCACCGGATACTGGGCTGCAAAGATCGGCGAGATAAAACCTGCAGATACAGTTGCTGTGATCGGTGCAGGCCCTACGGGATTATGTACGATGCTGTGTGCCCGGCTGTACACACCGGCTAAGATTATCGCCATAGATACGGATGAATACAGACTGAATCTTGCAAAAGAAAAAGGTCTGGCAGATCTTACGCTTGTACCGGGAAGAGATGATCTGGAAAAGCGGATTAAAGAGATGACAGAAGGCAGAGGAGCGGATACGGTATTTGAAGTGGCTGGAGGGAAGGACACATTCCAGACAGCTTGGAAGATTGCAAGACCCAATGCAGTCGTAGTGGTAGTTGCCATGTATGAGGAACCGCAGATGCTTCCGCTGCCCGATATGTACGGCAAGAATCTTGTGTTCAAGACAGGAGGCGTGGACGGGAGTCACTGTCAGGAGATTATGGATCTGACCTCATGCGGGAAGCTTGACGCGGGATTCCTTATTACTCATCGGTGCAGATTGGATGAGATTATGGAAGCATATGACATGTTCGAAAATAAGAAAGATCACGTCATAAAGTATGCTGTGACGCCGTGACTAAATGATTGAAGGGACTATGGCTTATGGAACGATTGAAAATCGCCTTACTGCAGATCTCGCCCTGCGGCTCACTGGAAGGAAATCTTGAAAAAGGTATAAAGATCTGCAGACAGGCAAAGAAAATGGGAGCTGATTCTGGTGCCAAACGCCTGCCCTATGGAAATAAACCGGCTGTCCCAGCTCCGTGCAAGATCCTATGAAAATATGCTGGCAGTTGCCACCTGCAATTATCCGGAGAACGTTCCGGACTGCAACGGGAAATCAACAGTTTTTGACGGTGTGGCGTATCTGCCGGACGAGGAAGAATCACGGGATACGTGTATTCTGGAAGCGGACGGCAGCGAGGGGATTTATATTGCAGAGCTTGACCTGAAACAACTGAGGGATTACCGTAAAAGCGAAGTGCACGGCAATGCATATAGGCATCCGCAGAAATATGGCATCCTGACAGAAATGAAAGTGGAGGAGCCTTTTATAAGAGAGGATTACCGCCGGTAAAATATTACTAAATAAGATGCAACAAATCTGTATATGTGACACTCTTATGGATAGAGAGAGGAGAGAGTGCCAATGAAGAGACACAGAAGGCTGGCATGGGCGTCCGTCTCCCATCTGATGATTGATTTTATCTGTGCGTGGATGATCATAAACAGGATCCCCGGAAGCGAAGCATGGTTTATAAAAATGCTGACCTATAACTTTTTAGCATTTGCAGGACAACTTCCGGCGGGAATCATTCTTGACCGTCTTACCTCCAAAGGATATAGAGCAGCAGGAGGGGCAGCCTCAGCAGGATGTCTGTTGTGTCTTATCGCCCTTGCAGCGGGAATGGATTCCTATGCGCTGACAATAACTGCGGGCGTTGGCAATGCACTGTTCCATGTAGGAAGTGGAGCTGAGATTCTTGAGACATACAAGGGCAGAGCTGCAGAGTCGGGAATATTTGTGTCAACCGGGGCTCTTGGGATATATGCAGGATCTGTAATTCCCGTGATAAACTTGATTTTTATTCTTTCTGGTGCAATCTTGTTCTTCCTGCTTGTGTATTCAATAATATTGACATTGTCAAAAAACGAAGAAGTTCCTGCTGACAGACTAGAACACCAGAGTAAAGTGCGTAGCAGAAAGAGGGGGGCAGTATCACCTGTACAGGAGACGATATCCGTGTTCTGTCTGATCCTCGTAGTAGTCCTTCGTTCCTTTGAAGGTTCTATATTTACTTTTTCATGGAATAGCGGTCTTCTTACAGGAATCGCACTGACAGGAGCTGTTTTCCTCGGAAAAATGTTGGGAGGTTTTGCTTCTGACTTTTTCGGGAGTTATAAGACAGCCGCAATATCTCTCGCAATTTCTGCATTTCTTCTTGGAATGTCAGACCGAATGGGTGCGGGATTTGCAGGTGTTCTTCTATTTAATATGACAATGCCAGTCACTTTGATCAGTCTGTATCGGAAATTTCCGGGATATCCGGGGACTTCATTTGGCCTATTGACTTTCGCACTATATCTTGGAGTGCTTCCCGTATTTGCAGGTGTTCCGGTAAGTTTGTATTCTCCTAGTGCATATACAGTCCTAACTGTGATTTCTCTGATTCTGATTACGGTAGGACTTTGCCTTCCATTGCAGAGAAAAGGAGACATGCTGCATACACGAAATAGGAGGAAAATGCCATGATCCATTTATGCACGTTATTTGTTTTACCATGGATACTGACAGTTGCGGTAGAGGGCGGGGCAGCCCGCCTTTTCTTCGGCATAGAGAAAAAAGAGCAGATACTTCTGCTTCTTGTCAATACTGTTACAAATCCTGCAGCTGTCCTGCTCAGCCTGCTTCTTCCTGTTTATACAGTAATTCCTTTTAATGCGGCAGTATTGGCTGTCGAGGTGCTTGTTTTTATCTTAGAGGGTTTCCTGTTCCGGAAATGTATGATATGGCAGGAAAAAGAGTACGACCCATGGAGAATGGCGCTTGTGCTGAATGTGATTTCATTTGGCACAGGATTGGTTGTTTCGATGATGCTGTAATAGGGAGAAAAAGTTATGAAGAAGAAATATTACGGAAAAAGAAAAGCCTTTTTGAGAAGGGTAATGTCTGTTTGTATTGCTGTATTTGTTTTAGAAAATCCGCTTTCGGTATCAGCTGACGTTATTTTTGAGCCGGACAATGGCTTCTACGGAAGACATAGTGACGAGTGCGCCTATTTTAATCGATCATGTATTGCAGGAGAGGATACATATCTGTGGAATGCCCCGAATCTGGTTACAGGTAGTCAGAGAGCACAGGAAGGGGAGCAAATCTATATTTCTTATGTCTATACTGACAAGGACGGAATTGAGTGGGGGCTGGCAGAATATTTGGATCAATGGATTCTTATGGCGGATCTGTATCTTGAGTACGGAAGCCCTGAATTTATGGAAGAGTATTCTTCCGTAATTTATGAAGATGAGCCATATCTGCTTTCAGGCGGAACAGTATTTGTATCATGGTCTTATCCGGAATCCGGCGATATCGATCAGGCTGATGCCTCTGTGATGGATGATTATGAGATTACCACATTCTATACGGATCCTGATGGACGTCTGTGGGGATATTCAGCGTATATGTACGGATCGAGAGATATATGGATCTGCCTTTCGGATATGGCTGATACCAATATTCCACAGAGAGTTGAGCATGAACTGATCCCAGCGCAGGAAGTTGACGCATCACAGATTGCCGCTGTAAAAGAAAGCGGACAGTTTTCCGTACTCTTTCTGGTTATTCCGGTTATCATCATTGCCGGGACAGCAGGATTTTTGATCTGGTGGTTCTGGATCAGAAAACGATAAATTGTTGTCTCTGGCGGTCGTATCCGTTATAATAAAACACCGGAGGAAATAACGATGTATGAAACATGTATATTTGATCTGTATGGGACACTTGTAGATATCCGGACAGATGAAAATAAGAAAGAATTGTGGGACAGACTTGCACTGTTCTACGCTTTTTACGGAGCAGACTATACTCCGGATGAACTTCATCGTGCCTATGACCGCCTGACGAAAGAGATGAGCGCCGGGAAAGGCGGAATACGAAAAGATGCCCATGAGGCATATCCGGAGATCAGAATAGAAGAAGTTTTTCAAGCGCTTTTTCAGAAAAAAGGAGCAGATGCGGATGAAGTGCTGGCAAGGCATGCGGGGCAGTTTTTCCGTATTCTGTCCATGGAACATCTGAAGCTGTACAACGGCACGGAAGAAATGCTGTCTGCCCTAAGAAAAAGAGGAAAGAAAATCTATCTGTTATCCAATGCACAGCAGATTTTTACCGAATATGAGATGAATGCGCTTAAGATCACGCCGTATTTTGACGGGATTTTTATCTCTTCAGAACACGGGTGTAAGAAGCCGGATACAGAATTTTTTGAAAAGTTGATCCGCACCTGTAACATTGACAGGAAGGGAGCCGTCATGATCGGCAATGACGGCATGTGCGATATAGAAGGAGCAAAGAAAGCAGAGCTCGCAACCGTCTATATCAGAACAGAGATCTCTCCGAAAGAAGAGTTTCCGGAAGCAGATTATGTGCTGAAAGAAATGGATATGAAAAAGCTTACTGAGATTTTACTGGCGGAAGGATAATACATATGATTTATTGTATTTTTCGCAAGCAGTGTGTATAATAGAATAACGAAAACAGAACGCGCTCTTTTTCAAGGACTTTTTGAGAAAGGGCGCTTCGACGGAAAGAAGGAAAAACTATGACAAGTACAATTTCTAGAAAAGACGCACTTGAGCTTCTGATGAAATACAACAAGGAATCGTTCCACATTCAGCACGGACTGACAGTGGAGAAGACTATGCGCTGGTTCGCGCGGGAACTGGGCTATGGCGAAGAGGAAGAGTACTGGGGGATTGCAGGACTGTTGCACGATATTGATTTTGAGATGTATCCGGAAGAACACTGCCAAAAAGCCCCTGAGCTGTTAAAAGAGGCAGGTGTCGGAGAGGATATGATCCGTACGGTCTGTTCTCACGGATACGGAATCTGCAGCGATGTGAAACCGGAGCACGAGATGGAAAAAGTCCTTTTTGCGGTGGATGAACTGACCGGACTGATCTGGGCAGCGGCACTGATGCGCCCTTCGAAAAGCGTGTCGGATATGGAGGTGTCCAGCGTAAAGAAAAAATTTAAAGACAAACGGTTTGCAGCAGGATGTTCCAGAGATATCATCCGCACAGGCGCTGAGAATCTGGGCTGGGAATTGAACGACCTTTTTGATAAGACGCTTCGCGCGATGCAGTCCTGTGAGACAGAGATCAGAGAAGAGATGGCTGCACTCGAGGGATAAGGCCTGCAAATAAGATGTAGAAAGGAGAAGAAGATTATGGACAGAGTAACACTGGGAAAGACCGGAATTGAGGTCAATAAAAACGGTTTCGGGGCGCTGCCGATTCAGAGAGTTACGAAGAAAGAAGCAGTATATCTCCTGCAGAAAGCATTTTATAACGGCATCAATTACTTTGATACTGCACGCGCTTATTCTGACAGTGAGGAGAAGATGGGCGCTGCCTTTGAGTATACAAGAGATAAGATCGTCATCAGCACGAAAACTCAGGCTCAGACAGGAAGTGATATGCGAAAAGATCTGGAGGAGAGCCTCAGAAAACTTCAGACGGATTACATAGATATCTATCAGTTCCACAATCCGGCGTTCTGCCCGAAACCGGGCGACGGAACCGGACTCTACGAAGAGGCCCTTAAGGCAAAAGAAGAGGGAAAGATCCGTCATATCGGCATCACGAATCACAGGATCGCTGTGGCAAAAGAAGCGATCGAATCCGGACTGTACGAAACAATGCAGTTCCCGTTTTCTTATCTGGCAGCGGAACAGGATCTCGAGATCGTAGAGTTGTGCCGGAAAGAAAATATGGGATTTATCGCAATGAAAGGTCTTGCAGGAGGGCTGATCAATGATTCGGCATGCGCTTATGCCTATATGAATCAGCCTCAGTTTTCTCATGTGGCGCCGATCTGGGGAATACAAAGAGAATCTGAACTGGATGAATTCCTCTCCTATCAGGTCTGTCCGCCGGAGCTGACCGGGGAACTTCAGGACAGGATAGCAAAAGATAAAGAACAGCTGACTGGCGACTTCTGCCGCGGATGCGGATATTGTATGCCATGCCCGGCGGGAATCGAGATCAACAACTGTGCAAGAATGAGTCTGATGCTCAGGAGAGCGCCCAGTGAAGCGTGGCTGACAGAAGAGTGGCAGGAGAAGATGAAGAAGATCGAAGGATGCCTGCACTGCGGCCAGTGCATGAAAAAGTGTCCGTACGGACTCAATACACCGGAACTTCTGGTGAAGAACTATGAAGACTACAAAACATTCATTTAAGGAGGACATGGAAAATGGAATTTAAAGAAATACCCGTTTCAGAAATGGAGTTTAATCCTTTCGATAAAATAAGTAAACAGTGGATGCTGGTCACAGCCGGAGACACAGAGTCTTCGAATACAATGACAGCCAGCTGGGGCGGCGTCGGGATCATGTGGGGAAAACCTGTGGCGACTGTTTATATCCGTCCCCAGAGATATACAAAGAAATTCATAGATAAAAATGAGTACTTCACACTCTCTTTTCTTCCGGAAGAGTACCGCAAGGCGCTGAATGTGTGCGGTTCAGTTTCAGGCAGGAATGTTCCGGATAAATGGCAGGAGGCAGGTCTGCATCCTGTTGAAATTGAGGGGACAACAGCAGTAGAAGAGGCGGAAGAGATATTTGTATGCAGAAAGCTTTACGCTCAGGAGATGCTCCCGGAATGCTTCATTGATACCGAGTGCGATACAAAATGGTACCCTGAGAAAGATTATCACACCATGTATATTGCAGAGATCGTGAAAGTATTGAAAAAATAAATAGAGGCACTGCAGCTTGCCGGAATAAAGGCAAAGGAGAGATTTATGAAAAGAAAGATCCGCCCCGCGGAGGAAGAAATGGGAAATGTTGCATTTCTGATTCTGTTTGCGATTCTGTGGTATGCCTGCCTTGTTGCTTCTATTGTAAATGGCGGAACCCGTATAACTGTACTTTTGTTTTTCGTGGCAGGACTGTTCCCGGTGTATTCTGCTGTTACCATGATACGGAAAGCGCTGTTTTACCGCAGACAGAGAGCGGACGCCATTGCATATGGATCCTCACAATGGGGGAAAATTCGGGGCGTAATGCGGCAGGATATTCCTTACCGTTCGGGGGAACATAACACACTCAGATATCACCGGTATTATTATCTTCAAGTGGATATCACAGATCCGGTCACAGGAGCCGTAAGCACGATCCAGAGCCAGGGATACCGACAGCCGATCCACCGGTATCTTGCATCCGCTCAGGTGCGTGTCTATACAGACCGGAGCGGATGGAAGCATTATCTGGAAGATTTTCAGTATAAACGGCGTATGAGCGATCCGGGGATTTTTGATGACAGACCCATGGAATTCGAGGAGACAAGAGCCGGAAACGGTCGTGTTATACAGGTTTTGTTTATCGCTGTATTTATACTGATCGTTCTGTCATCATTTTTTCAGAACTGAGGGAGGAGCATATTATGAAGGTTAATTCATTCTGTCTTACGTGTTTGATTCAGATGCAGGAGTCACAGATACGGAAGTTTGATGATGAAGACAAGAAAATGAGATATATGAGAGAGGTACTTGCATTTCTCTCGTCCTGCAATCCGGATCTGTCAGCTCCGGCTCTCGTGAAACCGTTGTCAAGAATCTATGAGAAATACTGGGGCAAGAGGGACAGTATGGCCGAAGTAAAGAAGGAATTCAACGATTTCCTTCTGTCTATGGAAGAAGAGATAGAAGAACAGATCCGGAAACACAGCGATCCGCTGGAAGCTGCGCTCTGCTTTGCACGGACGGGAAACTATATAGACTATGCCGCGGTAAAGGATATCTCGAAAGATAAGCTGCTGGAGCTCTTTGAAGAGCAGGAGCAGGCAGGTCTTGAGAAAAATGAATATGATTCATTCCTGAAAGACATGGAACAGGCGTCAAAGCTCGTTTATCTGACGGATAACTGCGGAGAAGTCGTCCTTGACAAGATTGCGCTTAAGATCATACAGGAGAGATATCCGGATCTGAAAGTGACTGCTGTTGTCCGGGGCGAGCCTGTGGTAAATGATGCGGATCTAGAAGCTGCCCGCTACGTAGGGCTTGACCGTGTGGTGAAAGTGATGGAGAATGGAAGCGGCATTGCGGGAACAGATCTTAACGATATCAGTGACGAAGCGCGCAATGAAATAGAAACAGCAGATGTGATCCTATCGAAAGGTCAGGGGAATTTTGAAACCATACACGGGTGTGGTCTCAATATTTATTATCTGTTCCTGTGCAAGTGTGACTGGTTTGTACAAAAATTCGAAGTTGAGCGATTTAAGGGAATGTTTGTCAATGAAAGGAGAATTCCGCAGTGAGAAAGATGCGCCTGTCTAAAAGGAAAATAACTGACATGAATACCATCAGGGAAATCCTTGAAGAATGTGATGTTGTAAGGCTTGGTCTGAGAGACAATGAGGGAATGTTTATCGTCCCGGTCAATTATGGGTACGATCTTGAAATTTATGAAGACCGTACAGAACTGAAACTATATATCCACGGCTCAGGAGAGGGAAGGAAAGCCGATGCGATCGCGGTTGATCCTCTTGCGGCGATCGAGATGGACTGTCGCCATCAGATCATTACAGGAGATTATACCTGCAGCTATTCGTATGCATACCGGAGTATCATGGGCAGCGGAACTATCACGCGGCTGGAGGCAGACGATGATAAACGATATGCGCTTGAAAAACTGATGGAACATATGGCGCCGACGGCAGAACTGGAATTCAGTCCGGAGATGCTCGCAAGAACAGCTGTATACAGAATTGACGTAGAATATTTTACAGGAAAAGAGCGCAGACAGAAAACTGAAAAATAAAGAGTAAATAAAAAGGAGAAAGAAAAGGAGAAAGAAAAATGGTACATCATATCGTAATGTGGAAATTCAAACCGGAGATTGAAGAGGCGAAGAAACCGGAACTGAAAAAAGCGATGAATGAGAATCTGAGTGCACTGGTTGGAAAGGTGCCGGGGCTTCTTACTGTTGAATTTGTGGAAGAACCGATCCCGTCAAGTACACATGACATTGCGCTTGTGACGACACTGGAAAAAGCGGAGGATATCGCTGTTTACGCAACACATCCGGCTCATGTGGCCGTTGCGGATACTTATGTGAGACCGTACGTGACAGAACGTGCGTGTCTGGATTATGAATAGGATCCGGACCATCGGGAAGGAACCGGCAAAAATGGAATAGGACACTGTATGCCGCACATATACTGACTATAAAAGGCGTATGTGTGGCATTTTTATGGGAAAAGAACAGTTGGGAGAACGGCTCGCGTCGGCTGCAAGTATGCCGAAAGATGTAGTCATGAAAGCGGCGGTGCTCACCGCCCTTGGAAATTTTGAAGTATGTATTGAAAATTACAGGGGGATAACGGAATATACGGAGAGCCTTGTCAGAGTACAGACAAAGGGAGGACAGATCCGGCTGAGCGGAAGACATCTTCAGGTAGAGTATTATACTAATGATGAAATGAAGATTACCGGAAGGATAGAGAGTATTGAATTTGCTGACGGGAGGAATAAAGAATGATCCGTTCATTCATACGTTATCTCAACGGCTATGTGAAGATCCGTGTACAGGGGTTTTCTCCCGAAAGATTTCTTAATATGTGCTCTTATCATGACATTTATATCTGGGGACTTACTCCTTCCGGGAACGGATATGAGATGTATATAAGTATAGCCGATTTCCGGAGACTGAAGCCGCTGGCAAGAAAAACACATTCAAAGATCACACTGGCAGAGCGCCGGGGATTCCCGTTTTTTCTTTTTCGGTACAGAAAAAGAAAACTGTTTTTTTTCGGACTTTTAATATGTCTTGTCCTTTTGAAGGTGTACTCGCTGTTTATATGGGATATCCATTTTGAAGGCAACGAAAAATGGCCGGATGAAACTCTGGCCGAATATTTAAGGAGCGAGGGCGTGGCTCCGTTTATGCTGAAAAGCGAGGTCGACTGTCCGGGGATTGTAAAAAATATCCGGAAAGAATATAATGATATAGTTTGGGTTTCCGCATCTGTTGACGGAAGCCGCCTGAAAATACAGATCAAAGAGAATGAAGATACACTTTTAAATGAGTCCGGCAGCGAAAATACAGATAAAAAAACATCTGCGGACGGAGAGGAAAGACCGACGGATCTGATCGCGGCAACGGACGGCATTATAACAAGTATTATGACCCGCTCCGGGATTCCGCAGGTGCATGTCGGGGATGAAGTAAAAAAAGGCGATATCCTTGTTCTCGGCCGTGTAGATGTGGTAAATGACAGCGGGGAAGTGACCGGATATCAGTATCAGCAGTCTGATGCAGATATATTTGCCGATACAGAGCTTGAATATACGGACAGTATTGCCAGGACTTATCGGAAAAAAGTCTATGATGATAAAAGCAGATATCAGCTCTATTTCAGACTTGGAGATTACAGGATATCAGCAGGGAGTATCTCCAATCAATATGAAAATAGCGAGCTTTCAGTGAAAGAGCGTCGGCTCAAAGCAGGAGAAAATTTTTATCTGCCCTTTTTCTGGGGAATAAAGAAAGTAAAATCTTATACATTTCAAGAAAAAACATATACTGAAGAGGATATCAGAAAGATTCTGAGCGGTAATTTTCAGCAGTTTTGTAAAGAATTGGACGAAAAAGGTATTCAAATCAGAGAAAATAGTGTTAAAATACATCTGTATGCCGATTCTGCCGAGGCTTCGGGGATTCTTTATCTGAACGAAAGGATCACGGAAGAGGCAGATACAGAAATATTAACGATCGAAAGGAAAGAAACGGATGAGTCTGTCGGAACTGATGATTGATATACCGGCTGAACATGAGGCAAATGTGTTCGGCCAGTTTGACACATATGCAAAAAAACTTGAACGAACGTTCCACGTTACACTGATCGCGCGCGACGGAAGTACGAAGATTGTGGGAGAAACCAACGCGGCGCAGAAAGCGCAGCGCGTGCTGACCCAGCTTATGGAATTATCCAAAAGAGGCAATACGATCACGGAACAGAATGTGGACTATGCGATTTCTCTCGTGTTTGAAGATCAGGAGGAAGGAATCGTTGAGATTGACCGTGAACTGATCTGCCATACGCTTCAGGGTAAGCCGATCAAGCCGAAGACTCTGGCCCAGAAGAAATACGTAGATGCTATACGGAAGGATATGATCACATTCGGACTGGGGCCTGCCGGAACAGGAAAGACCTATCTTGCAATGGCTATGGCGATCACCGCATTTAAACGGAATGAAGTAAACCGTATTATTCTGACCCGCCCGGCAATTGAGGCAGGAGAGAAGCTGGGATTTCTTCCCGGCGATCTGCAGAGCAAGATCGATCCTTATCTGAGGCCGCTCTATGATGCACTGTATGAAATCATGGGAGCAGACAGTTTTGTTAAAAATTCCGAGAAAGGCCTGATCGAGGTTGCTCCTCTTGCATATATGAGAGGACGTACTCTTGACAACGCATTTATCATATTAGATGAGGCGCAGAATACGACTCCTGCACAGATGAAGATGTTCCTGACCAGAATCGGTTTCGGATCAAAGGTAGTTATCACCGGTGACGCTACACAGAAGGATCTGCCCTCCGGCACGACATCCGGACTTGATGTGGCAGTCAAAGTGGTAAAAGATCTGGAAGGAATCAGTATCTGTACTTTGACGAGCAAAGATGTGGTCCGTCATCCGCTTGTTCAGAAGATTGTAAAAGCCTATGAGGAATACGAGAAGAAGAGCGCATCAAAGCCAAGAGGAACCGGCAGGAGGAAAAGATCATGAGTCTTTATATAGAGACAGAAGGTAACATTAGTTTTTCTTTTGACGCAAGAGAAATTGCGGAAACAGTTGTGGAAGCGTCACTGGAATATGTCCAATGCCCCTATGAAGCAGAGGTCAGTCTTCTGATTACACACGATGAGGAAATTCGGGAAATGAATCGTGAGCACAGGGGAATAGACCGGGCGACTGACGTATTGTCATTCCCTATGCTTGAATTTGAAAGGCCCGGCGATTTTACAGGAATTGACGAAGAAATGTCGGATGTGTTTGATCCGGAGTCAGGGGAACTGATGCTTGGAGATATTGTGATATCGGCAGATAAAGTCATTGCTCAGGCAGAGGAATACGGACATTCACCTAAGCGGGAATATGCTTTCCTGATCGCTCACAGCATGCTTCATCTGTGCGGATATGACCATATGGAAGACGACGAAAGAAAAGTTATGGAACAAAAGCAGAGAGAAATCATGGAGAAAATCAATATTCTGCGATAGTAAGGAGGACTCGCATGTCTGAGACACCAAGGAATAAAAATACAAAATCCAGAGGAGGAGATTATATCGTCCAGGGCTCCATCCTGGCAGCGGCGGCCGTGATCACTAAAGTAATCGGCGTTGTATATCGTATCCCTCTGACCAATCTTCTGGGCGATGAAGGAAACGGATTTTACGGTTACGCTTATCAGGTATATGCATTTGCCCTGATGATCTCATCCCTGAGCCTTCCGACAGCCGTATCTAAAATCGTATCGATGCGAGTCTCCGTCGGAGAGAGGAGAAATGCATTCCGTGCTTTTCTATGTTCGCTGGTCTTTGCCATTATTATAGGATTTATCATCGCGGTTGCCATCTTCTTCGGAGCGGGGGCAATATCCGAGCATATCATGAAAGCGCCACTTAGCGTTTATGCATTGAAAGTACTGGCTCCGGGACTGTTCATCGTGGCTGTCATGGCCGTGCTGCGCGGATATTTTCAGGGCCTTGGCACAATGATGCCGACAGCTGTTTCACAGGTCATCGAACAGATCATCAATGCTGTCGTAAGTATCGTCGGCGCAGGGGTATTGTTCGGGATCGGAACCCGGGCCGGGCAGAAAGCGGGAGAGGAACTGTTAGGCCCTGCATATGGAGCTGCAGGTGGTACGCTCGGCACCGTAATGGGAGCTCTGGCAGGTCTTTTATTTCTCCTGTTTGTACTCTGGGCTTTCAGAGGCGGTATTAAAAAACAGCTGAGGCGTGACCGCTCAAAGAGAAAAGAGGCATATTCCAAAATACTGAAAGCCCTTATACTTACGGCGGTTCCCGTTATCTTCAGTACAGCAATCTATAATATTAATCAGATTATAGACCTTACAGTATTTAATCATATTATGTCATGGCAGGGATTTTCTGAGCAGGAATATATGGCGCTGCAGGGAATTTATACCGGCAAATGTGACCCGCTGATCAATGTCCCTCTGTCTATTCCGTCAGCAGTCAGCGCATCGATCGTTCCGACCCTTACTGCGGCGGTTATGAATAAACAGACAGATAAGGTCCATTATCAGATCGATCAGACGCTGCGAATTGCGACAATCATCACAATTCCAAGCTGCGTTGGTATAGCGGTACTGGCGTCTCCTCTTATGGTGCTTTTATATAATGATTCCAGCGCAACGCCTGCTAATCTGCTCATGCTGGGCGCTATTGTCATCGTGCTGTACGGATGGTCGTCGATTACGAATTCCGTACTTCACGGACTCAACTATATGTCAAGTCCTGCAAAAAATGCAGCTATAGCCCTTGTGATCCACCTGGCGGCGTTTATAGTCATGCTCGTGGCATTTCGCATGAATGTGTATGCTCTGGTCGGAAGCAATATAGTATTTGCTCTTATCATGTGTATTCTGAATCAGCTTAAGATCCGAAAGGTATGCGGATATAAGATTAATATCAGACACATGTTTCTGAAGCCTTTCATTGCGGCCGCGGTGATGGGCGTCGTTACATATATTATCTGGTTTGTGCTGGATCTTCTGATCGGAGGACGTGTGTTCCCGACTGTGATCGCAATATGCGCAGCTATTGTAGTTTACATAGTGTTGATCCTTAAAATGGGAACTCTTTCAGAAGATGATATTCTCTCACTGCCGATGGGGGCTCGGCTGCTCCGGTACAGCCGGAAGTTTCACCTGATCCCCGAGGAAGAGGATGAAGATATAACTGAATAAAATATTAAAAAAAGCCAATACTGTATGAAAAAAGGATGTGGAAACCATGAAGACAAAATACATTGTTGGCTTTTTTGCTGCAGTTCTGCTTGTTGGTGTGCTGCTTACAGCCGGATATCAGATATCCTATGAACGTATTGCGGAACGTAATGCCGCTCCCGGCAATGAAGTGACAGATACTCGAAGTATTACGGCACAAGGGGAAGCGGTAGATGAGGAGAGCAAGGAAAAAGAAGAAGGTTATTATCTCTGTGAAATGCAGGGGTTTGTCGTAGTTTTCCTTAACGACAGACAGACGATCTATGAGATGACAGAAATTCCTCTTACGGATCTTCCCGAAGAAGTTCAGCAGGAAATCGCAGCTGGGAAATATATCGCAACTAAGGACGAGTTGTATGGTTTTCTGGAAAACTATTCAAGCTGACAGGATAATCCTGCCGGTCAGACAGAATAGAGGGGCAGGCCTCCAGAAATGATATTCTGGACGAACCTGGTGAAATAGTGTATAATACAGTCCGGCGAAGGGAAAAGCCGGATTGAAACATGTATAGAATATAATTTTGAAAGGATCGATCATGGACAGACAGAAGATAAACAGAATTAATGAGCTGTACCGGAAATCAAAGGCTGAGGGACTTACAGAGGCGGAGAAGAAAGAGCAGAAGATCCTGCGTATGGAGTATCTGGAATCCGTAAAAAGCAATCTCCGTGTACAGCTCAATAATATCGATATCGAGGAAAAAGACGGAACGGTAGTGAATCTTGGTGAAAAATACGGAAGTAAACGAGATAAAAAAGGAAATTAGAGAAAAATACCGGAGACTCAGGCATGGATTACCGCTTGAAACAAGAAAGAGCGCGGATGAAATGATCGCAAAGAGGCTTTTTAATGAGCTGTTTTATCGGAACGCCCGGTTTATCTATTGTTATGCTTCTTTTAAAGATGAAGTATGTACGGGCGAGATTATAGAAGAGTCTCTTAGACAAGGGAAAAAAGTGGCGCTTCCGAGAGTGAGCGGAGAGCGGAAGATGGAATTCTTCTTTATCAATAGTCCTGCTGATCTGAAACCCGGATTCATGGGAATAAAAGAGCCGGGGCAACAGTGTGTGAAGGCTCCCGCACCGCTTGAAGATACATTGATACTGATGCCCGGAGTCGCATTTGACCGCAGCGGTACAAGAATCGGTTACGGCGGAGGGTATTATGATACATATCTGGAAAATCATTCCGTATGCATGAAATCTGCACTTGCATACTCAGTGCAGATAGCGCCGGAAATACCGTCAGCCCCGACTGACATTAAGGCCGATATGATAATTACAGAGAAGGAGTTGATCGTATGCTCACAGGACTTCCGGGAGATCCGGTAATATTATTAAGCGTCATTAATACAAAATTAAGGGATTATTATCCGTCGCTGGATGCACTCTGCGACGATATGCAGATCGACAGAAAAGAACTTACTGACAGACTTGACATGATCGACTATACATACGACGCGGGACGCAATCAGTTTGTGTAGTGAAAAATCTTTTTATAACTTTTGTGAATGCTGAAGCGGATTCTGCGGGAATCCGCTTCAGCATCAATTTTTATTTCTATAATCATTAAAGAGTTTCAAAGCCTGTGTAAAATCTTTGATCAGATCGTCTGTATCTTTGAATTCTGTGGATACACGCATTAGTCCACCGCTGACGTTCATCCTTTTCAGATCTTTCTCCGGCACATGCATATGTGAAGATAGGGGAGAAACGAGTAGTATGGATGCCATCCAGAGTAGGTGCGTAGTTGGCAATGTGCAGCCGGTCCATAAAAGCATTGATCTTTGCACGGTCATTCGGCATCTCGAAGTTGAACATTCCTGTTGCAAGATAGGAAGAAGAGAAAAGTTTCTCCGTCAGGTCATGCTGAAGGTGGCATGCTACTGTAGGATGATTGACAGTCTTTACACGAGGATTCTTACCAATGCAAGAGCAAGTTTTGCCACATTTTCACACTGGGTTTTAATTCTGAGCCCGGCGGTGTGAATACCGCGGAAAATTATCCATGAGACAAAGGGACATCTGGAAAAACAGTATATTATGAAGACAAAAGGGGGATGGGCATGGAATAGTATATATAAAGCTTGATTGGCTTTCACGTATTCCATGTTTTTTATTTTTTTAAAATTATTATGAACCTTTCTACTGTTTGATTCGTCAATAAAACAGAAATACAATTACAATACATAATTTTAGTTACTGAACACCTATTTATTATTACATACACAGGAGAGAGAAAATGGAAAATAAAGAATTTAATCCCAGCTGGGTAATTGCTGCCCAGAGCGGAGACCAGGATGCATTTGAGGCACTTTACAAGTATTCCTACCGTCAGGTATACCTGACGATTAAAAGTATGATAAAGTCAGATGAAGATACCGTGATGGATCTGCTTCAGGATACCTATATCAAATCTTTGGAAAACCTGTTAAATTTAAAAGATCCATCAAAATATAATGCCTGGATAAAAACTATTGCAAGAAATATAACGTTAGATTATTTAAAAAAGAAAAAATCTGTATTGTTTTCAGCTGATCCGGACGAGGAAAGCAATCCCATTAATGAGGTCGAAGACCTTGACAAATCCAATCAGCCAGAAGTCGCAATGGATGATGCTGAGACAACACGTATCTTTAAAGAAATTTTAGATTCATTGCCGGACCGCCAGAGGACTACGGTCACAATGTTCTATTACCTGGAAATGAGTGTGCAGGAGATTGCACGGACACTTGGAATCCCGGAAGCAACCGTAAAGACGCGGCTCTATAACGGAAGAGTAAATATAAAGAAAAAAATTACAGAAGTCGAAAAGAGGGAGAACATCAAGCTTCATGGTGTTGCACCAATCGTATTTTTCCTTTTCCTTCTGCAGAAAATGGATACGATGGCAATGGAGCCAAATATGTCGCTGCTTACTAGCATAACCAGCGCAGCAGCGGGCCATTCCGTCGCAGGTCATACGGCAGCTAAAATGCCAGGTGTCGCGAAAGCTGCCAGCGGCGCAGCAGCGAAAGGTAACTTGGTAAAAGTAATCGGTGGGGTAGCGCTTGTTGCTGTCATTGGAGGCGCGGCATATGGAACATACCGTTTAAATGTACCATCTGAAGGTAATGGGCAGATTGAACCAAAAGAAGAGGTTGTATCCGAATCTGAAGATCCCCAAGATACCAATGAGGATGCCATGGCGGCTTATAGAATTTTACTGCAGGAAATGGATAACGACAGCAGCATCTTACTGCAGTATTGCCATCTGATTGATCTTAACAAGGATGGTATCGATGAGCTTGCCATATTATCCAATGATAAGGATTTCAACTTATATACTTACCACGACGGTAATACCCAACTGCTTTCAACCATAAAAATGGCTTCTGTTTACGTTGAGGATTGGGAGTATTATGGCATTACATATGAAGAATATAAGGAAAGATCCTCTACAGAAACAGACGGCATGGGCCTGCATGTTACCTATAGCTCGGACGAAACTGCGATCTGGGTTGAAACCACTATTCTTGGTGATGCGGGCACGGATAAAGAATACATCCGGGTATCATATGACGGGAATGAAGAATCCGAAGAGACCTTCAATATCAACATGGTTGGGCTCGCAGAAGACGGGATGAACTTCGAATATGAATACCTCATCAACGGAGAAAATGTTGGAGAAGATACATTTACCAAAGAATTCCAAGAGCGTTCGAATGCCGGATATGGAGAAGATGATCTTGGGTTATTTCTGCAAGGTGATAAGCCTTCCGATAATGCTGAATCTATATCTTCCTCGGATCAGCCTGATTCTTCACAGCTTGAGAGGGCGGCATATACTGCAGTGATCAATGAATACAGTAATATAGTTCATGGAAATGAGGCAATTTATGACTCAGCGGTTGATCTGGCTGACTCAGGGCTTTGGAACGCCCCGGCAGGGACTTCATATATAGATGAAAAAGGATTCTTCGTAAATAATTCTGAAAATAACTATTATTACACACTGACGGACCTCGATGGGGATGGTTCAGAAGAATTGATCATAATGGAATCATATACAGATTATGAAGGCAATGAGCAGCCGAATATAGTAGACATACTGGCGCTTCATGATGCCCAACCTGTACTAATACTATCTGGTGGATACCGCAACTGGATCGAACTGTGTAAAGGGAATGTCATAAAACGGACTGGAAGCGGCGGCGCAGATGCACACATTTACGAATTCTATAAGATAGAGAATAGTTCCATAGAATTACTTCAGACGGTTGAAACAAACTGGGGAGAATACACAGTTGATGGGGCTGCAAGTACAGAAACCGAGGTTGATAATATCCTTTCATCCTACGAGGTAATAGATTTAAACACTTTCGATTGGATAGAGTTGTAAAAATATATTGTCATAAAAGTCATATTAGCAAAAAATAAGAAGGGAAGGGTAATAGCATGAAAAAATATATGAAATTATTAGCCTGCGCAGGAGGTGCGCTATTATTGGCCGGATGCAGCGGAAAAGAAAAGATCAATTTAGAAGAGCTTGTAACGTTGGACTACACTGGATCAGACGGTGGTTATGGTTATGCTTCCTGCGATTTTGAGTCTCTTGAGGACTGGTTGTCAGACAATTGCAGTGAGGAAGTAGCGCTCAGCTTGGCTGTAACGCTGGAAGATGGGTTAGATTTCGCTTTAGACCCTGAAGACGGCCTGTCTAATGGCGATGAGATTACAGTTACTATACTTTATGATGATGACTTATTAGACGGCTATGATTATCAATTAGTACAGAAAAGCGGAGATAAATGGAAAGTAACAGTTGATGGGTTGGAAGAAGCACAAAAAGTAGATTTGTTCGATGGGATATCTTTAGAATATGAATCTGACGGCTCATGCTCAGTAACAGGAGGCTATGATAATATCACCTACACATTGTCGAAAAATCGAGGCCTTAAAAATGGAGACACTGTTACGATCACCGCTTCATACGAGGGGGATGAAGCAAGTTTAGAAGAGTTTTGCATTCAAAGCTACGGTATGATTCCTGAATCAGATACCTGCGAATATACAGTAGATGGGCTGGAAGAATATCCATCATCGCCTGAAGAGATATCTGAATTCGGATTAGATCAGCTAAAACAGGAGGCTGATGCCTGTATAAATGACATGAAATGGCAGATGGAGGACAGTTTAGGCGCAGATGGATATTCTGTTAATGATTACGCTTATGACAGATGCGTTATTGCTACGCCTGCGGAAGGGACAAATGCTGCTAATAAGAATGAAGTATATCTTATTTATAAGGTAAATGCCGCCAATCCTGATGGCATGTTCGATTATTATTACTCCGTAATGTTTTCCAATGTAATGACAGATAAAAATGGTACTTTTACTTATGATCCGAATCCATGGCTGCCAGATGGCTCTTATTCCATATGGTCTGGCGTGTCGGGAGAGAACTATTTCAGCACTGGCTCGGATGGCGAAGGCTTTATAGGTTTTAAAACATTGAAGGATTTTGAGGAATATTATATGACACCATATGAAGGAGAGTGGAATTTCTCACCTGATGATCTGAGCAGTTAACAGGAGAATACAGATATGAATCTGAAAGAAAATGTAAAGAAAGCTATTGAATCAAACGAACCTGATCCCGGTAAGATTAATACAATTCTATTAAAATTGTTGAACTATTTCAGAAAAATATACGGCAATGGCAAAACAAATGCCAAAAACAAGCCTTGATATCTTTTTTATTCTGATACCATTTATCTGAGGTGATGAGAGAAATGGAATTTATTCGAGGCAACATCTGTTATATTTTAGGGAATGATGGGAGACCAGAGAAAGTTAAAATAGTCAGCAAAAAAGGAACTGAGTTCTTTTTACAGTATATTGGCAAACGAGGAATCCTCCTGAAAGATGAAAATGATATGTACCATAGCTATGAAGAAGCAATAAATTCAAGTAAATACTGAGAGAATATAAGACGGGTAAACAGCCCGTCTTTATTCTTGCTATTTTTAGGTTGATGCGACAGCCCCTCGACCTCACCAACAGATATAATTTGACAGCCAGATATCCGACCTGAGGGAATCTAGCTCATCAAGCATAATAGCATTCTGAAACTGAATGTCTTGTAATACCTTGATCTGCTCTTTAAGCATTGACCGTGTATGTTCCGCCTCCATATGCATTTCATAAGCATTAACAGCCTCTTTCAGATTGTCCACCCTCGAATTATGATATGCTCTGACAAAAAAGGATAAAGCATCAGAAGTCCTATAAGCAGGTGGTACAAAAACGATTGCGTGTTTTATATTATTGATAGTGCTTTGAATCTGCTGCTGCAGAGCAGCTATTTCAAGATTTTCTTTTTTGATTTCAGGCTGCTTTTGAGGACCCAGCGACTTATTGATCATATTATGGACAATTTCTCCCGCGATAAATGCGATAATCACAAATACAAACAATGAAAGTAATAACCCTAAAAGTTCCGTGATTATGCCTAAAAATCCATCAAACATATCGCTGATCCAATAAACAATAGTGTCAGTTAATGGATGAAGCACAAACAAAGCAACTAAGAAGAGAACTACTTTTATTGCGAGGTCAAGAAATTTAGGAACAAAATTATGGTTTTCAAGTTGCTTGATCCGCTCTTTGTGACTCTCTATATTATTTACAGCATTTTCTATATCATGGATTGGCTGTATAAGGATCTCATAGATTCGGAAAAGCCTTTTATTGACTTCAGGATCTGCAGAAGATTCAACTCTGGTGTTATACTGAGTTCGCTGCGAACCATAGCCAGCATTACTTTGTGTGTATGGTTGACCTACTGTGTTCATACCTATTCCCCCTGTAAATGTAATTTATATGTTATGTATTTCTATCAGATAGACGAATGATGAGTAATAGAGGTTCATAAAAAATATAAAATAATTATATTTAGATTTCAAATAAATTGCAAGATTATACTTGTGGGACAAATAATTACTTTAAAAAGGGAATTAAGCCATTTTTTAGTGAATCAAAAAATGGGAGATAATGAATATGCACGAAAAGGGGTACAATGAATTAGTCATTCTGCAAATTAAGGGGAGATATAGAAAACAGAAGAAGCGATCTTTCGGGATTACTGCTGTCGTCTTTTTCAGGAATTGCTCAGCAGGATGACATTATATCTACAGTTTCTGAGATAGTTGCGCATGCAAAAAAAGACGGGTATTCTTCAAAATTGGGCGAGGCACTCATAAAGTATTGAGATATAGAGCTTTTCTGCTGCTACGTAGCAGTGCTACAATGTAAGATCGAAGAAAAGTTCTACTCAGACTACTGGGTGGCGCATACTCAGGTTCTGGGAGGAAACTGCTACAATGATGTGATTATATGTGGTATGATCCTCAAACAGAAGTATGGCAGAACCAGAAGACCTTTGGCATCCTATTGGCCGCCTACAAAAGAGGACTATGCTGCAGAATTGGGAAACCGTAAGCAGGGGCTTCTTGAAGAAATTTCGAGAAAAACTTCAGTTAGTAAAGTCCACTATATTTACGTATAAAGATGCGGTCGCGAATGCGGACGTACTTTTATTCTATAACTTTGTCATTTTTTACATGAACCATAAAATCGGAGGAACTCAGTTCCTTCAGAAAGAAGGAGACAATATAAATAAAGTTACAACTCAAGCAAAAAGGATCTTTGAGGCCTTGGACCTAGCAGCTATAGAAAGCCGCGTTCTTGAGCTGTGCAGTAATCGGTATGATACTCACTCTAGCACTGAGAGCTCCTTATCGAATGAGCGAAGGATATGGACTCAGTCGATAACGGCATTACTCTTTATTTACGAACTGGAGTTCTTCTTCTACTACTCATTAATCCAATTTTTCGTATTGCCTGTAATTAGACTGCATGATATAATGCAATGATGGTGTAAATGATTCTCGTTTGAATTTGATAAGGTTTTTATATTATGAGGTGAAGAAATAGATGATAGATAAAGAAAAATGGGAGAAAACATTAAAGGAATTGCCGGATGTGCCTCCTGCGACAGAACCGGAACGTCAATACTATTTTATAAAGAAATGTCGTCAAATTGTACAAAAAATTAATAAAGAACGGGGCTTTCCTTTGTGCTACAAAACGGTTACATTCGGCTGTCAGATGAACGCACGCGATTCAGAAAAACTGGCCGGTATTCTTGAACAGATCGGCTATGTCGAAGAACCTGAAGAAGAGAAGGCTGACTTTGTTATCTACAATACCTGCACAGTGCGGGAGAACGCGAACCAGAGAGTCTACGGGCGGCTGGGGCAGCTTGGACGGATCAAGAAAAAGAATCCGCATATGATGATCGCACTCTGCGGCTGCATGATGCAGGAACCCCATGTTGTGGAGAAGTTAAAGACAAGCTACCGCTTTGTCGATCTGATTTTCGGCACACACAATATCTATAAGTTTGCGGAGCTTCTGGCAACCCGCATGGAATCCGGCAGGATGGTCATCGACATCTGGAAGGACACAGACAAGATTGTAGAGGATCTTCCTGTAGAGCGGAAGTATCCGTTTAAGTCTGGAGTAAACATTATGTTCGGCTGCAATAATTTCTGCAGCTATTGCATAGTACCTTATGTGCGCGGGAGAGAGAGAAGCCGTGATCCTAAAGCAATCGTACGAGAGATCGAGCGCCTTGTAGCTGACGGTGTGGTTGAAGTTATGCTCCTCGGACAGAATGTGAATTCCTATGGCAAGACACTGGAGCAGCCGATCACATTTTCCGAACTATTGAAAGAAATTGAAAAAATCGAGGGACTGGAGCGTATCCGTTTCATGACCTCTCATCCGAAGGATCTTTCAGATGAATTGATCCAGGTTATGGCGGAGTCAAAAAAGATCTGCCGTCACCTGCATCTGCCGGTACAGTCGGGCAGTACCAGGATACTGAAAAAGATGAACCGCCGCTATACGAAAGAAGGCTATCTTGATCTTGTAAACCGCATAAAAACTGCCATACCGGATATATCTCTGACCACAGATATTATTGTAGGTTTTCCGGGTGAGACGGAAGAAGATTTTCAGGAAACTCTGGATGTGGTAAGAAAAGTCCGTTATGACAGCGCTTTCACGTTTATTTATTCAAAACGTACAGGTACGCCTGCCGCCGTGATGGAGGATCAGGTTCCGGAAGATGTCGTGAAAGACCGGTTTAACAGACTGCTCAAAGAGGTACAGGAGATTTCCGCAGAAGTATGTGCTGTTCATGAGGGAACTGTACAGACTGCTCTGGTGGAATCGGTAAACGATCATGACAGCAGCCTGGTGACCGGGCGGCTGAGCAATAATCTGCTCGTCCATTTCCCAGGAGACGCTTCCATGATCGGCAAATTTTATCAGGTGCGCCTGAATGAATGCAGGGGATTCTATTATATCGGAGAACTGATATAATAAATTTCGATTTTTCGGACTGACAAGGTATCCGCCGGGAGGCAGGTATTGCTAACGCACACATTTTCATTCGGTCGCAGCGTAACGGTACATAAGAGCGCAAAAGACGCGCTCTAAATGCCGACGCTGCTCCAACGGTGCGTACACAATACCTGCCTCCCGGCTGCTTTCTTTCCCATTTCGAAAATTCTCATGCAAACGGGTAGAAGAAACGACTTCATCGACTATGATCCCATTATTTCAGCCGATATAGGATTTGTTGATCTGCCGGTTCGAATTCGAGCCGAACTTTATTCCCATCGGCATTCAGTCCGGCAAATCTCAATTTATGTTCCTGAAAATCCCCCTCTTTTCTTTACGATATAGATCGGCCGCTTCTTACTTTCCATATAATCTTTTGACACATACTGCCCCAGTATCGATATAAAGAACATCTGCACGCCGTTGAGCAGCAGGATCAGGCATACTAGCAGCGGAATTCCGGACAGTCCTCCTCCGGATATCAGATTCCAGATCCCGGTCAGGACTGCGGCCAGGATCAGCAGAGCCCCGGTGGTCCCGGCCATAGTGACAGGAGCAGAGGAGAATGACAGGATGCCGTCCACTGCATATCGGAAGAGAGACCGCAGCGACCATTTCGTTTCGCCGGCTGTCCGCTCTACATTGTGGAAAGGAATCCACTTTGTGTCAAATCCCACAAAGGAAAAAATTCCTTTCATATATCGGTTGTATTCTTTCAGTTCGAGAATGGAATCGGCCATTGCCCGGCTCATCATGCGGAAATCTCCCTTACCGTCTCCCATATCCAGTTTGCAGGTTTTACGGATGATCTTATAGAATGTGCGGGAGAGGAGACTGCGGAGTCTGTTTTCGCCGGTGCGGTCTTCCCGAAGACCTGCGCAGCAGTCATATCCCTCGGTTTTCAGTACGTGGTACATTTCTTTCAAAAGCTGTGGCGGATGCTGCAGATCCGCGTCCATGAACACGCAGTAATCACCGGAGGCGTTCTGCAGACCGGCATACATGGCGGCTTCTTTCCCGAAGTTTCTGGAAAAAGAGATATATCGGCACCGGCTGTCCGAGTGGCAGAGACTTTCAAGAATATCAGGTGTATGGTCCCGGCTTCCGTCGTCTACAAATAGAAATTCGCACTCCGCTCCGTCGATATCGCTTACAGCTTCAGAAGTAACACGGTAAAATTCCGGCAGGGCTTTCTCTTCATTATAACAGGGAATGATGATACTGATTTTATCCATGGTTGACGACCTCCTTTTTGAAAATACCGAATTTACACAATATATAATTTCCGATCACGGTGATCACACTTACGGCCAGTTTCGCCGGAAATGCGGCTGTACCAAGGCGGCTGATGAGCAGCCACAGAAGTACGTTTTCTACGATAAGAGTTACAAAGCGCAGTGCCGTGAAGGAGGCAAGTTCAGCGGCGATATGTCTTTCAGAATGAAAGACCAGACGGCGGTTCAGAATATACGCGGTGAGTACGGCGCCTGCCCATGCCGCGCTGTTAGCGGCAAGATATGGGATATGCATTGCGAGAAATCCTGCGTACAGGAGATAGTTGACCCCTGTGGTCGCGACTCCACTGATCAGATAAGTAATAAGTTCCCGTTTTATTTTCATAGATAATTCCTCCCTGTATTGTGCTGGCATATTTTTATTATTCAATGCCGGATAATGGTCCTGTTGGACATACGTTCCGAGTGTGGCTTCCGACGTAAACAGTGCAGAAATATATACAGAAGATAAATACCATATCCTCCGCACGCAGCTGCGCTGACAGCGCATCCGGCAGTTTTCCCGGGCGGGGAGAAGCGGAATTCCACAGTGTGCTTTCCCTTCTCAAGATAAGTGCCGGCAAATGCCTCGTTTACCTTTATAAGTTTTGCTGCCTTTCCATCTATCAGTATCTCAAGCCCGTTTTGCAGAGGAATGGATGTGGCAAGATATCCGTTTCTCTGTGCGGTTACTGTACCGGAATCTGTCAGCGGAGTGTATTTTTTTGCTGTCAGCAGAGACTGGTCATAGAGATACCATCGGATATCGGACAGCTTGTAATGCCCTCTGGAAAAGGTGATCTCCAGACGGTCTACTCCGGACTCTGAATCCGTAGAAAACTGATAGTGGAACTGATTGTTCCCGTTAGGATACGGAGCAAACATACCGGACAGTTTGTTGCGTATATTGTTAATGTCAATAACTACGGCTTTTGTCGTCAGATTGCTGACATCAAACTGACAGAGCAGAATACTGCCGGGCTGCGGATTCTGTATGTTAAGAGTCAGTGTGCAGTCCTTTTTTGCAGTGATTTCCCATCCGCCGTCCGTATGGGTGAGGTCAAGTCCTTCCGGAAAGTCAGATACCTTGAGTTGAGGCTCATACGGGCGCATGTTTTCCTCCGGCGGATTTTCCTGTACGGTATTCTCCTGCCCGCAGAACGGCTCTGAGCTATCCCCGACAACGGTCTTCTGTGTGATGACGTCCAGTTTTTCCAGCGGCCCCAGTGTGTCGAACCATTCCTGCGGAACAACATCATCTGTAAAGTACACGGCCGGCAGGACGTCGGGATTCTCGACGAGAACATTTTCTCCGGACTGAAGAATTCTGCTGTATCCTGCGGGAATATCATCGGAAGTCGTTTCCAAATACCGGACGCCCAGCAGATGCAGCATGAACGGATTGTCTGAGGTCAGCAGTGCCACACGGTTGTTGATACGGATCGGAGTCATAAGCGTGTCATAGTACAATTCGGAATATTTCCCATTTGTGACGGAAGAATACATTGTACTGCGCAGCTGTGATGTATTCAGTTCGTTTCCGCTGATAAGAGGACTCAGCAGGCTGTCGAAATGGTAGAGTGGATTAAATCGCACCTGTTTTAGTTCATCAGCCGTAAAGCCCGGAGATACATCTGTTTTCTTTACCCAGTCCTCTGTACCTGCCGTGGCGAGATACATCCCGACCGGCGATATGATAAGAAGGATAACAGTCAGCCACCCTGCGGCAGTGCAGGACCATTTCGAAGCACCCCGCCGGATGACCGTGTGACTGTATTTTTTTCGTAGTTTTGCTGTCAGGCACAGGCAGAACAGGATACTAAGTTCCAGTATGATCCACGGGAACTGTACCTGGCTGAACCAGAGCAGACTTACCGGGAGCATAATGGCAAACGGCCATAGCGGAACAACGTTTTTCCCCTGTTCCCGATCTGCCCGGGCGGGACTGTGCATTTCCAGAAAACGTACACAGTGCAGGATGACCAGAGGCATGAAGGGGATCAGAATCTTCGGCCGTGCGTACAGTGTGCCGTTTAAAAGGTAGGAAAAGATACCGAACATTCCGAACAGTATAAAGAGGATGCTGTCTGCCCGGAGCGTTCTGATCATAAGTCCTGCCAGTACAGCATAAAAACAGACCAGGGTAAGTCCCATCCCATATTCGTTAAACAGGATATTGTTGAAGACCGGATTAGGGCCAAACAGTTCCAGCAGCTTCAGTAATCCCGTGCCTGTGCCGCTCCGCCTGTTCTCCAGCAGGACAAGAGCCGTGGGGAGGAGGAGAGCCGCCGCCATTGCCGCGGAAAGAAACACTGAGGGAATATATCGCTTCACAAATGATCCCTTCCAGAATGCTTTGCCTTCTGTGCGGTACCAGTACCATCCGACTGCGGCAAAAGCAGAGATGGAGAAGTAAAAGCTGGAGAGGCAGATGAGCAGGAGGCAGAGCGGAAGCCATTTAAAATATTTTTTCCTGATACACAGGAAAGCAGACAGCAGAAACGGCAGATAATTCACAAACATGATCTGACGGTGCATATGGAACAGGCATCCGGCTGTCATAAAGAGGATGCTCCCCAGCCATGAGATAAGCGGAGACGTCTGTTCTGTTCTCAGCCAGACATACATAACAAGAACAGAGCCGAGATATACGGCAAGCATGTACCCGATTACAATATTTACCATAGGTATCTGTGGAAATACGCAGCCGATCAGGATATCTGCTCTTAAGAAACCATAGTAGGCAAACTGATATCCGTTGGAGCCGCCGCCCAGATTTATCCATGACGGCAGCAGAGTGTGCTGCTCAAGACATGTATTACGTATCGTTTCCGCCAGAGTAACATGCTGGCTCAGCCAGTCGGTATTTGATCCGTATACATATCCGTCCGGAATGACCGCAATGGTCAGTATTATAAAGATCAGGATGAGGGAAACGGGGTAAAACCATTTCTTCATCATTGCATTCCCCCTTTCAATAAACACAGCTTAATATACCTTTCTTAAAAAATGCCGGAACTGAATCTAAAGAATTCTTAAGAAACCCTTCAGAGAAGATAAAATCGTGTATAATCAGACATGGCAGCGGAACTGCTCTGACGAAAGACTGCCGGACAGGCATGACAACGACTTTAAACAGGAGGACATCCAAATGGAAATACGTTCGGAACAGCCGGAAAATAAAGCGTCGAGAGTACTGATCGTAGATGACAATCCTGAGATTCGGGAGATTATTCATATATTGCTCGGCGGCGAGGGATATGACATAGAAGAGGCGAAAAATGGAAACGAGGCAATCTTAAAGACAAAGGAAAATACATTTGATCTTATTATATTGGATATTATGATGCCCGGTATGGATGGATATCATACATGTATGGAGATACGAAAGGAGAGTAACGCACCGATTCTGTTTCTCAGTGCGAAGACGCGGGAGGGAGATAAGATGCTCGGCTTTTCGAGCGGAGGAGATGATTATCTCGCAAAGCCTTTTTCCTACAATGAACTGGTAAGCCGTGCAAAAGCTCTGATCCGGCGGTATCAGGTTTATAAAGGAAAGCAGGAAAGGCGGCAGATACCGGCAGACGGACAGGAGGCTTCTTCGGGCAAGAATACCCTCCGGCTGCACAATCTGGAGATTGATGAAATGTCGGAGACGGTCACACGCAATGGAAACCAGGTTGATCTGACAGACACAGAATATGAAGTCCTGCACCTTCTTGTGAAGAACCGCCGCCAGATATTCTCAGCGGAGCGTCTCTATGAGGCTGTCTGGCAGGAACCGTACTATTACGGAGCAAATAATACGGTCATGGTCCATATCCGGAATCTGCGCAGAAAGATAGAGAAAGATGCGAAGAATCCGGAATTGATCAAGACAGTGTGGGGAAGGGGGTACCGCTGTGACTAAAGGAGTAAAACATGGAAAATCCAGAGTAAAGAAGGCTGCCATGGCTGCCACAGAAAAGATCGGGAGCTGGAAGATACGCACGAAAATGATTCTCCTGCTCTTTGTGATGGCAACCATAAGCATTTCCCTTTTCGCCTTTTTGTGGAGACATCAGGCGGATGCGGCCGATCTGCTGGAGCGGGCTGGGATCGTCACATGGTTTGATTCCGGCGAATTTTTGGAAAAAGCGGAAACAGCGGCAAAATATTATAATGTTCCAGAATCAGAGGATGACGAAGAAGGGAAAAAAGCATTTGAGCCGTTTCTTGATCTGTTGGTGGATGACTATACAGGCGTTTCCATATACGGGCTCGATGACGGGCTTTACCGTTACGGGCGGACACCGAAGATTCTGAACCATTTTATATTCGGATCGATACTGGCTTCCAGCCAGTCTATTCTCGGGGAGCAGTATGGCGATATTCCCATGAAATTTGCAAACGGTACTTATGACATGATTTATTACTCTTACAACAGGAGCAAGTTTACTTATCCGTACGTTATTGCAAGTATTATCCTGTGCGTGGCTGTATTCCTGTCAGGAATCCTTATTTTTATCGGCAGAATGATGAAACGGGTGTCTGCCGTAAAAGATTCGATCGTCCGCATGTCTGTGGGAGATCTGAGTTCCCCTGTGCCGTCCTGCGGAGCGGATGAGATCGGTATTGTGTCGAAGGAACTCGACACGCTGAGGCAGACTCTGCAGGAGAACATCCGGCGGGAGAGTGAAAGCAGGCAGGCGAATCAGGATCTGATAACAGCCATGTCTCACGATCTCAGGACTCCGCTCACTGTGCTCAACGGCTATCTGGAAGTACTGAAATTAAAGCGTGCTGATCCGGGCGCGCGGGAGAAATATGTGGATCGCTGTCTTGAAAAAGCAGCAGATATAAAGGCGCTTACAGACCGCATGTTTGAATATGCCCTTGTATATGAAGAAAATGAGACCGCAGACCTTAAGCCTCTTCCGATATCTGACCTGGCCGAATGTCTTCGAGAAAACTGTGAGTTTATACGGATTGCCGGATTTACTGTGGAAGAAAAGTTTGAGTATGGAGCGGAAAGTGAGATGTACGGGGATAAGGTTATGCTCAAGAGGATATTCAGCAATCTTTTTTCCAATATATTAAAATATGGTGATAAAAAGGGTGAAGTGACTGTACAGATATGTCCGGAATGCGGCAGGCTAAAAATTCTGATCACTAATCTGATCAAAAAAGATGCGGCTGATACCGAGAGTAATCAGATCGGACTGCGCAGCGTCAGGAAAATGGTGGAAATGCATCAGGGGGAATTGTATACATTTGTGGAAACAAATATATATATAGTTGGTATTGTGTTCGATATGATCCATAAATATAGTGGATAGCATGTATGGAAACATCAAGAACAAAACGAAATTATCAGAAAATTCAAACAAAATAAATAGAATAATAAATTTATTTTAAATAAAATAAATAAAATGTATTGACAAATATGCGGCCGGATGGTATTATATAACCATCCAAAAGAGATAAGACAAAACAACATCTCAAAAGGATATTTAACTAAGAGAATAGCAGTTCAGTTATTCGATTAGATTAAAAATACAGGGCAGCAGGAGGTAAGACCCATGGACAGTATAGTTTCAGTTAATCATCAATATGTCAGTGGTACGGCAAATGAAAGTTCCTGTGATGTAAGAGACCTTTGCTGGAGAGAAGATTAATAATCCGGAAATATTACAATGAGAAGAGAATGATCGGAGAGTACGGAATCCGGATGAAAATCAAAGAAGATTTAACATTTGCAGACGTATTGGATATAGATACCACATATAGCAGGATTTCGAAAGATGTGTAAAGAAACATTGAGTAGAATACTATTTTATAGTAAAGGACACATAGTTATAGAAGTAATAATTCAGTAGGTTTTAAGAGTGTCGGGAAAGATATTGTTAGAAGCGAACGATTATAGGAAGAATAACCTGGATAGTCCTTTAAAAAATATATAATAGTACCGGAGTTCAGAACGAAAGTGAGAGAGATAAGGATACTGCTATGAACCTCAATTTGTTATTGAAGGAGGGAAGGTTTAATAAGCTGGTCTTAATAAATCGACCGAAAATCGAATAACAGATGGCAGAGGTCTCACAGGAACGAAATCTACATATTTCCTCCGATTTATATATATTAAAATGATAAAATTAAATAAGCTGTAAAATGCATCGTCGATGTCAATCGAGGATGCATTTTTTTGACATAACGCACCTCATATGATAAACTATTGAAAGAATATTGCCTTTCGGCAAATCAGATGCAGATCGAT
>DWWI01000080.1 GCA_019119745.1 Candidatus Mediterraneibacter gallistercoris
ATAGCGAGGCATCCGGATTTAAGAAACCGCATTTCTGCTTTCAGAAATTTTACAGGCAAAGTACAGGAAACCGTCAGCAGTGATGACAGCGGACACGGAACTCATGTGGCGGGGATTCTTGCCGGAGACGGAAAGGTCTCATCAGGGTTATATGCGGGGATGGCGCCGGGATCGGATCTTATTGTAGGAAAAGTGCTGGACTGTGAGGGGAATGGTAACGTTGATAATGTACTGAAAGGAATCGACTGGATCCTGAAGAACCGGGAACATTTTCAGGTCCGCATTGTAAATATTTCTGTCGGAACCCAGCCGGATCTCGCGCAGGAACAGAAACAGGTTTTTCTGGAAGCGGTTGAAGAATTGTGGGACAGAGGGCTTGTTGTTGTTGTGTCGGCAGGAAATTACGGCCCGGGAGAAGGGACGGTTGCAGTTCCGGGAAACAGCCGCAAAGTTATCACGGTAGGAGTGCCCGATACAGAACTGCATTCCGCCGGCCGGCGGAAGAATAATATAAATTATTCCGGACGGGGACCGACAGGCGCCTGTGTAGTGAAACCGGATGTTTTCGCGCCCGGCACGGGAATCATAAGCTGTAATGCACGGTACGGACGCCCCGGTGAGCATCCTTATATAATGAAGACAGGGACTTCGATGGCAACTCCGGTTGTATCCGGGGCAATCGCCTGTCTCCTGTCAAAATATCCGGATATGACCAATGTAGAAGTGAAACTGAAACTCCGAGAATCATGTGTGAAAAGTCCGGGAACCGGAGCGGGGTGGGGGCTTTTAAATGTGGAAAAGCTGATGAAAGCGTAAAAAGGGACAGTTCAGCCCGCGCCATTCGCAAAGCCGCACTGACGTGCTGATTGCGGCGATGCCGCTCCTTTGCTCATATACGGGCGCTCAGCACATCTGGCTGCCAGTCGGCGGATTCTTATGCAAGCATAAACCCGTCGACTAACATCAGATGGCTGAACTGTCAAGAAAAAATCCTTGACAGCCCATTCCCTTTCGTGTATGATAACCAAGGTGACTGTGATGAATAAGATTTTAGAACAGGCTTTATTGTATGATTTTTACGGTGAACTTCTCACCACGCACCAGAAAGAGGTATATGAGCAGTTTATCCTCGATGATCTTTCTTTAAGCGAGATAGCGGAGAGCGCAGGTATCAGCCGGCAGGGCGTACATGATCTGATCCGGCGGTGTCAGAAGGCGCTTGAGGGGTATGAAAATAAACTTCATCTGGTGGAAAGGTTTCTCTCAGTAAAGGAAAAGGTCGGACAGATCGACGGAATTTTAGATGAGTGGGAGAAAGAGAAGAAGAATCCGGAGGAGATCGTGAAGAGGATCCGGCGGATCTCGGATGCGATCATTGAAGAATTATAGAGGGATAATATAAATGGCATTTGACAGTTTAACTGAGAAACTACAGAATGTATTCAGAAACCTGCGAAGCAAGGGGCGGCTTACCGAAGATGACGTGAAAGCCGCGCTGAAAGAAGTCAAGATGGCTCTTCTTGAGGCAGATGTCAACTTCAAGGTTGTGAAAGGCTTCATTAAAGATGTGCAGGAGCGTGCGGTCGGACAGGACGTGATGAACGGACTGAATCCGGGTCAGATGGTGATCAAGATCGTAAATGAAGAACTGGTCAAGCTGATGGGCTCTGAGACGACAGAGATCAAGCTTCAGCCGGGAAGCGCCATGACTGTTATCATGATGGCAGGTCTTCAGGGCGCAGGTAAGACGACGACTACCGCAAAGCTGGCAGGAAAGTTCAAATTAAAAGGAAAGAAACCGCTCCTTGTGGCGTGTGACGTCTATCGTCCCGCAGCGATCAAACAGCTGCAGATCAATGGAGAGAAGCAGGGTGTGGAAGTATTTTCCATGGGAGACAAGAACCGGCCGGCGGATATCGCCAGGGCTGCCGTACAGCATGCTGCGAAGAACGGCAACAATATAGTGATCCTCGATACAGCCGGACGTCTTCACATTGATGAGGACATGATGGCGGAGCTTCAGGAAATCAAAGAGGCTGTGGAGGTTCACCAGACAATCCTTGTTGTAGACGCCATGACAGGTCAGGACGCGGTGAATGTAGCCGGAACATTTAACGATAAAATCGGAATAGACGGTGTCATCGTTACCAAGCTGGACGGTGATACGAGAGGCGGAGCCGCGCTCTCTATCAAGGCGGTAACAGGGTGCCCGATCCTATATGTCGGAATGGGTGAGAAACTCTCGGATCTGGAACAGTTCTATCCGGACAGAATGGCGTCGCGTATCCTGGGGATGGGCGATGTGCTCACACTGATCGAGAAAGCCGGTGCGGAGCTTGATCAGGAGAAGGCCATTAAGATGGCGGACAAGATGAAGAAAGCCCAGTTTGATTTCAATGATTATCTGGACAGCATGGAACAGATGCGCAAGATGGGCGGACTTTCCAGTATCATGAGTATGATGCCCGGACTTGGAGGACTTGGAGGAAAGGCGGGTAAACTGCCTGATCTTGATTCAGAGGAGAATGAAAAGAAGATGGCGAGAATGGAGGCAATGATCCATTCAATGACCCCTGAAGAACGGAGTAATCCGGATCTTCTGAATCCGTCAAGAAAGCATCGTATCGCGCGGGGGGCGGGAGTTGATATTGCTGAAGTCAACCGTATGGTGAAGCAGTTCAACGAATCCAGGAAGATGATGAAGAAACTTCCCGGAATGATGGGCGGCAAAGGTGGCAAAAGGGGCAGATTCAAACTTCCCTTTTAACACATAGATTATGCCGGAGGCAGCCGGCTGCGTATGCGGCGGTGCGGAAGGCAGAAGCAACAAACAATAAGAAAAATAAATTTAAGAGGTGAAAGAAATGGCAGTAAAAATCAGATTAAGAAGAATGGGACAGAAGAAGGCTCCTTTTTATAGAATCGTTGTAGCTGATTCAAGGTCCCCGAGAGACGGAAGATTCATCGAGGAGATCGGAACATATGATCCGAACTGCGATCCGAGCGCAATCAAAGTTGATGAGGAAGCAGCTAAAAAATGGCTCAACAACGGTGCTCAGCCGACAGAAGTTGTAGGAAAGATCTTCAAGGCAGCAGGTATCGAAAAATAATTTGACTTCGCGGAGGTGCGCGTAAGATGAAAGAATTAGTTGAAGTTATCGCAAAAGCGCTGGTAGACCATCCGGAGGAAGTCTCTGTAAATGAGAAAAAAGAAGGACGCACTACAGTGCTTGAACTCCACGTCGCTGACGGCGATATGGGGAAAGTGATCGGCAAACAGGGCCGTATCGCGAAAGCTCTCCGCTCCGTAGTAAAAGCGGCGGCAGCAAAAGAAGATAAAAGAGTCGTTGTCGATATCGTCTAAAGGATATCGAAGCAAAACAGAAAGAGGGACAGTTTTCCGATCCGGAGAGCCTGCCCCTTTCTTTTTCCGGAATTACATGGCAGAAAGTTCCCTGGTCATATATGCGTGAAGCTAAAATGACAAGACGGGGTAGAAAACAGAAAGGAAGCGGAAGAAATGGAACAATTTCTCCAAGTGGGAGTGATTTCTTCTACACACGGTATCCGGGGAGAAGTAAAAGTATTTCCGACAACGGACGATCCGGCCCGGTACAAAAAGTTGAAAAAAGTGCTTCTGGATACGGGAAAAGAACAGCTTGAACTGGAAATTCAGTCTGTTAAGTTTTTCAAGCAGTTCGTGATCGTAAAGTTTAAGGGCATTGACAATATAAATGATGTAGAAAGATACAAAGGGAAGCCTCTTCTGGTAGCCAGAGAAGATGCGGTAAAGCTCGAAAATAATGAGTATTATATCGCCGATCTGATCGGTATGGAGGTGTATACCGAAGAAGGGCGGTTCGGTGTCCTCAAAGACGTTATGGAAACGGGGGCAAATGAAGTGTATATCATTGATTCGGACGAGCACGGAGAAGTGCTCGTACCCGCTATCAGACAGTGTATCCTTGATGTGGATGTGGAGAAAAAGATGATGAAGATCCATCTGCTGGACGGATTAGTATAAGAGGAGTGGAAGACAATGAATTTTCATATACTTACTTTATTTCCGGAGATGGTGATGAATGGTCTGAATACAAGCATTATCGGACGCGCCGTTAATGCAGGGCATTTGTCCATTGAAGCGGTGAATATCCGTGATTATGCGTTCAACAAGCATCAGAGTGTGGATGATTATCCGTACGGCGGCGGAGCCGGAATGCTCATGCAGGCGGAGCCGGTATATCTGGCCCATGAGGCTGTGGCAGAGAAAATACGGTCACGCAGATCGGATGCGGGATATGCTGATGCGGGCGGACGTCTCCGTACGGTGTATCTGTCCCCTCAGGGCAATGTGTTTAATCAGAAGATGGCTGAAGATCTGGCACAGGAGGAGGATCTGATCCTTCTGTGCGGCCACTACGAAGGGATTGATGAGCGTGTGCTCGAGGAGATAGTGACAGATTATGTCTCTATCGGTGATTATGTGCTCACCGGAGGAGAACTTCCGGCGATGGTTATGGTGGACGCCATCTCGAGGCTGGTGCCGGGAGTACTCCACAACGATGTATCCGCGGAGTTTGAGTCCTTCCAGGACAATCTTCTGGAATATCCCCAGTATTCCAGACCGGAAGAATGGCATGGCATGAAAGTGCCGCCGGTTCTTCTGTCGGGGCATCATGCCAATATAGAAAAATGGCGCCGTGAACAGTCAATCATCCGGACGTATGAGCGCAGGCCGGATCTTCTGGAAAAATGCGAACTTACGGAGAAAGAGAAAAAATGGTTCCGCAAATGGCTGGAAGAAAAAAATAGTACTTGAAAATGCTGTAGAAATATGGTAAACTACAACAGTTGTGAAAAGAAGAGCGATGGTCCTCTGGCACAAAAGGTGTTAAGAACGTCAAATATTAAGGAGGTCACACAAAATGAACGAGATCATTAAGAAGATTGAAGCAGAGCAGTTAAAAGAGAGTGTACCGGAGTTTAATGTCGGTGATACTGTAAGAGTACATGCTAAGATCAAAGAGGGTAACCGCGAAAGAATCCAGGTATTCGAGGGAACAGTCCTGAAGAAACAGGGCGGCGGAGCAAGAGCTACTTTTACAGTAAGAAAGACATCCAACGGAATCGGCGTTGAGAAGACATGGCCGCTTCATTCACCGCATGTTGAAAAGGTAGAGGTTGTGCGCAGAGGTAAAGTAAGAAGAGCAAAACTGAACTACTTAAGAAAACGTGTCGGAAAAGCTGCAAAGGTAAAAGAATTAGTAAAATAGTAAACATGAGAGGGACAATTACAGATTTGTATATTGTCCCTTTTTTGAATAGTATGACTGATCTGGAGGGAGTATGCAGGGTTTAGATTTCCGCAGAAAGAGGAGAAACAGTAATAACAGAAAACCGGCAAAGCCGCGCAGATCGAGAAGAAGATCATCCCGCGGCGGGCTGCGCTTTGAAAACGGCAAAGCCCCGCTGCATTTTGCGCAGGAGAAACTTCGCAGAAACAGAGTAGGTGCGAAAGATGTCGTTATATGGGCTGTGGAGCTCCTGATCGTCTGTATGCTGGCGGTTTTTCTGGTGGCGGCTTTCGGGCAGAGAGTGAGCACGGCAGGAGACTCCATGTCTCCGTCGCTTAAGAACGGAGACATCCTGTTGATCAACCGGGCGGTTTACCATATCAAGAGTCCGGCAAGGGGAGATATTGTCGCTTTCCGTCAGGAAGAAAACGGTCATTTTTCGGTAAAGCGGATCGTCGGGCTCCCGGGAGAGACAGTGCAGATTGCGGATGGACAGGTCCTTATAAACGGAGAAGAACTGACGAAGAACATTTATGTATCTGATATCGAGTATGCCGGCGAGGCAGAACAGCCGGTTGAACTGGGGGATGACGAATATTTTGTCATAGGAGACAATCACGATGCAAGCGACGACAGCCGGCTGCCGAGTATCGGCGCGGTGACCAGAGATGAAATCTACGGGGAAGCGTGGTTTATCGTCAGCCCGGGCAGGGATTTTGGATTTATCGGCTGACAGCCGGGATGACCTGCATAGGAGTGGCAGGTAATTCTGAATTGAAGGAGGATAAAGATGCATTTTCAGTGGTATCCGGGGCATATGACAAAAGCCCGGAGAATGATGCAGGAGAATATAAAACTGATCGATCTGATCATTGAGCTGGTGGATGCCAGGGTTCCGCTTTCCAGCAGAAATCCGGACATTGATGAGCTGGGCAGAGGAAAAGCGCGCCTGATCCTGCTAAATAAAGCAGATCTTGCGGAAGACCGCCTGAATGACGAATGGGTGGCTTATTTCAAAGAAAAGGGTTATTCTGCAGTTAAAGTGAATTCAAGGAAAGGCGGCGGAATCAAATCGATTCAGTCAGTGATTCAGGAAGCCTGTAAAGAAAAGACAGAGAGAGACAGAAAAAGAGGTATCTTAAACCGTCCTGTACGGGCTATGGTAGTTGGTATCCCTAATGTGGGAAAATCTACTTTTATCAATGCGCTTGCAGGCAAGGCGTGCGCAAAGACCGGAAATAAACCGGGTGTGACAAAAGGCAAGCAATGGATCCGTCTGAATAAGAGTGTAGAGCTTCTCGATACGCCGGGGATCCTCTGGCCGAAGTTTGAAGATCAGGAAGTGGGACTGAAACTTGCGTTTATCGGTTCTATCAAGGATGAAATCCTGCAGACAGAAGAACTGGCGGCAGAACTGGTGAAGTTTCTCAAAGAGTATTATCCGGGCGTACTGGAAGAAAAATATGGTATTCCGGAAGTGCAGGATACATATAAGTGTCTGGCGGATATTGCTAAGAGCAGGCATTGTCTTGTAAGAGGCAGTGAACTTGATACAGAGAAAGCGGCATCAATCCTGCTGGATGATTTCCGCGGAGGCAGACTTGGCAGGATCACACTTGAGAGACCTCAGGCATAAGGCAGAGGAAAGGCAGGCATATATATGAAAGGCATAATAAAAGAACTTCTAGGCTGGCTTGTATTTATATTTATTGTTGTGGCGGCGTCCTATCTGGTCATCACATATGTGGGACAGAGGACAGAAGTAAGCGGCTCCTCTATGGAAACGACTCTTTCCGACGGAGACCAGCTCATAGTAGATAAAATATCATACCGGTTCCGCGATCCGAGCCGTTACGATATTGTTGTATTTCCATACCGGTATGAAGAAAATACATATTATATCAAGAGGATCATCGGACTTCCGGGTGAGACAGTGCAGATTGTGGACGGTGTTGTCTGGATCAACGGGCAGCCGCTGCATGAGCATTATGGCAATGAAGTGATAGAGGACCCCGGTCTCGCGGCAGAGCCGATTACGCTGGGAGATGACGAATATTTCGTGCTGGGTGACAATCGCAATAACAGTCAGGACAGCCGCGCCGCGAATGTGGGGCTGATCCACAGGAACGAGCTGCTCGGCCGTGCATGGGTGAGAATCTGGCCATTCAGCAAGTTTGGAGTAATTAAACATGAGTAAGAGCATCGCACAGATCAAGGCAGAATTTGAAAATGCGCAGGAGGCGGAATGGGCGTCCCTGTATGAAAAATATGGCGCAGATGAGCGATCTGGCGTTCGAAATATTATTCTGAAATATCAAAAGAAAGAGCAGAGTTTACAGAAGGAACGTCAACGCCTTGCCGGAATGCGAAGGTATGAGGAACAATACAAGGACTGCAGGTTCATCTGCGGTATTGACGAGGCGGGAAGAGGCCCTCTGGCAGGCCCTGTGGTTGCAGGGGCGGTCATCCTTCCGGCGGACTGCGAGATCCTTTATCTCAATGATTCCAAGAAATTGTCCGCTGCAAAACGCGAACAGCTCTATGATGAGATCATGGAGAAAGCAATTGCCGTGGGTGTGGGGATGGCGAGTCCTGCCCGGATCGATGAGATCAATATCCTTCAGGCTACTTATGAGGCCATGCGTACGGCTGTATCTGAGCTGGGAGTGAAGCCTGATATCCTTCTGAACGATGCTGTGACAATACCGGGGATCGAGATTCGTCAGGTGCCAATCATAAAAGGAGACGCGAAGAGCGTATCAATCGCAGCTGCGAGTATCATTGCAAAAGTGACGAGAGACCGGCTGATGATACAGTATGAGGAAGTGCTGCCGGGATACGGATTTGCGAAGCATAAGGGTTACGGATCGA
>DWWI01000081.1 GCA_019119745.1 Candidatus Mediterraneibacter gallistercoris
CAGCGTAACGGTACATAAGAGCGCAAAAGACGCGCTCTAAGTACCGACGCTGCTCCAACGGTGCGTACACAATACCTGCCTCCCGGCTGCTTTCATATGACGCGGCTATTGGAAATTATGTACCGGTTTCTGCCAGTTTGTATGAGTATTTATCGCTCTGGCTCAGGATTGGAAAAACAAGAAAAGCGAATAAATACGTCTGACCTGATGCACAATCCGTGGGCAGAGGAAGATTGATAACAGCGACTGTGGAAGAGAATTAGGCAAAACTTAGAATCAGGAGAGCAGCGTTAAACGGGCACGCGAAGTTGTCTGACGTAAGGAGTTCTTCGCGTGCCCGTTTTGCTTTTAGCTGATATGCTGATTTATTAGTTTGCGTTATTCTCTGTAACCGGAGCCGGGATCAACCTTTTCTCTGCCTGCGGATACGTGAGTCAGTCATTCCGTATCTGCTCCCTTTTCAAACGCTTTTCCTTTCCTGAGTCGGTACGAAAAATCAAAATTTTACTGATATATTCCATTGACAGTAACATCGAACACAGCCTCTTTCCCATTCAGTTCATCATTACCGTAATCATCAGGGAAGGTGACTGTCACTTCTACTTCATCACCGGGGTGGGCGCCGCTCAACTGTTCTTCGAAGTCATCGATATATCTGCCGGAACCTATGGTAAGATCTGTGCCGTTTCCCTGGGTATTTCCGCCATCGAATTCAACACCGTCAATCGAGCCGACATAGTCGATATTTACGGTATCTCCGTCCTCAACTGTAAGAGAGGAATCAGTGGAGTAGGAGGTGGAGTCATCTGTGCTGTTATCTGTTGAGCCTGATTCTGCGGCTGCATCGCCGGAGGATGTAGTGTTTTTGGAAGAACCGGAAGTTACAATGATAGCGATGATAAGGGCAATAACTGCGATTATCGGAAGCACGATCACAACTATCTTGCTGATCTTTCGCTGCAGTTCTTTTTTGCGGCGTTCCTTGGCGCGCCGTTCCTGCGCCATTTTTCTGTTTTCTTTTTTCATACTGCACATTCCCTCATTTCTGCTTTTTATGTGTGGACTGATACGGGAATCAGTTTATTGACGAGAGCTATTATAAATATAAAATATGACTAATTTGTGATTTTTTTTGTAAAAATACATGATATACTATAGCTATCGTCTGCGTATCATGATAAAGTATCGGAACATGCAGGCATGAAAAACGAATCTTTAGAAGAAGACCGGGGAGCATTATTATGACAATGGACAACAGATATTCAGACGGATCGCAGTTTTTAAAGGATGTGACCGTTAAGATACAGAACAGACTTGATGAGATTGATCATGATCTGAATGAAGGAAAAAAAGAAATTGAAAATATGCATGAGTATTACTGGGAGAACTATACGGAGATGGATCAGTATGGTTATGAGGAATATGACAACCGTCAGGCCCTTCTCCAGCAGACGAATGCAAATGCAGAAAAGCTGAAGCTTAAACACAGGTTTGAGAGGATGAAGGACGCGCCGTTTTTCGGGCGGGTTGACTTTATATTTGAGGGAGAAGATGAGCCGGAGCCGTTTTATATCGGGATTGGAAATTTTGCTGAGAAGGCAGGTATGACGCCGTTAATCTACGACTGGAGGGCTCCTGTGAGCGGGCTGTTCTATGATTATGATAAAGGGCCGGCTTCCTACGAAGCACCTGCGGGAACGATCACAGGCGAAATCAGCTCCAAATGGCAGTATAAGATCCGCAGAGGAAAGATGATATATGCTTTTGAGAGCGATACCAAGATTGATGATGAGATCCTGAAGCAGGAACTTGGACATAACGGCGATGTTAAGCTGAAAAATATTGTGCGGACAATCCAGAAAGAGCAGAATGCCATTATCCGTAATACAGAAGACAAGATCCTAGTGATACAGGGCGGGGCAGGGAGCGGAAAGACGTCTATTGCACTGCACAGGATTGCCTATCTTCTGTACCATGACAGACAGAATCTGAAGTCATCCAACGTGCTGATCCTTTCACCGAACAGCGTATTTTCAGATTATATTTCCCACATTCTCCCGGAGCTGGGAGAGGAAAATATACAGGAGATGAGTTTCGATCTGTTTGCGTACCGTGAATTAAAAGACACGGCGGCTGACTGTGAAGACCGGTATGATCATCTGGAGCGGATCATGAAATTCCCCAGTGATCAGGAAAAAGAGCGGTTCCGTATGAAGCAGTCAGAAGAGTTTGTAGGACTGATTGAAGGATTTCTGGCAACGCTGGAGGATAGGCTGATCGATTTTAAAGAAATCAGCTTCCGAGGCATGAACATAACAGAAGAAGAGCTTATCAAGATGTTTTATTTTAAATTTCAGGATACACCGCTTCTCTCAAGAATGGATGCTGTCATGGAGTATTTCATTGATGCATATGAGACGCTGAAGGGCAGCAATATTTCCGATGATGACAGAGAACTTCTGAAATCCAGATTTGACAGTATGTATGTGACAAAAGACATCTACACGATCTATAATTGGATGCTGGAGGATTACGGATATGAGCTGCTTCCGGATGTGCCATATGAGAGAAGGAAGATTCAGTACGAAGATGTATTTCCGATCCTTTATCTGAAATACAGACTGCTTGGAAAGAGCTCGCAGAAAAATATAAAACATCTGGTCATTGATGAAATGCAGGATTACTCCTTTATGCAGTATGTGATTCTTCAGAACCTGTTTCAATGCAGGATGACGATCCTGGGCGATTATGCGCAGACACTGGATACGAAACAACATGACGTGCTGAAGTTCCTGCCGAAGATATTCGGAAAAGATATACGGAAAGTTATCCTGAATAAAAGCTACCGCAATACCTATGAGATCGCAAAATATGCGGCACAGATCAGCGGCATTACAGGGCTTGAACTTCTGGAACGCCATGGCAGACCGGTAGAGGAAAGAACATTTGCTTCAGAAGATGAAATGCTTGATGCGATCGAGGCTAATGTCAATCTGGGATTAGACGGATATGAGACCGGAGCCGTTATCACAATGACCGAGGAGGAGGCTTACGATATCTGCCGCCTGCTCAAAAACCGCGGCGTGGACGCGGCGTATGTGGATCGTGACAGCTCAGCATTTAAGCGCGGACTGACAGTGACCACATTTTATCTGGCAAAGGGACTGGAATTCGATCAGGTATTTACCATACGAGGCAGGAAGGAGAACCCGCTGGCAGAACAGGCGGAATATATCGCTGCAACAAGGGCGCTTCAGGAATTGTACGTGTATGAGAACAATTCAAGTCTCTGATCCTGCATTTTACAAAGAAATCATAACAGGTATAAACTGTCTCCCATGGGAAATGTTATAGATAAACAGGCATGGGAGGTATGAAAATGGAATCCATATGGAGCAAAACATCTGACAGAGTAAAAAGACCGCCGTTAAACAGTGATATTCATGCAGACGTGGCAGTGATCGGCGGAGGTATGGCGGGAATACTGACAGCATATCAGCTTGAAAAAGCCGGCGTGCATACAGTCGTATTGGAAACGGACCGGATCGGCGGCGGACAGACGCAGAACACTACGGCAAAGATCACATCCCAGCACGGGATGTTCTGTCATGCATTTATCGAGAAAAAAGGTGAAGATGCAGCAGAAAAATATGTGCAGGCAAATCAGGCTGCTGTGGCGGAATATAAAAGGATCGTGCGTGAGGAGAAAGTTGACTGTAATCTTACGGAGACAGATGCTTATGTTTACTCGACGGATGGTGAAAAGCTGAGGATGGAAACGGAAGCAGCGCGGAAGCTTGGAATCAATGCATCCTTTGAGCCGCAGATTGAGATCCCGGTTTTATGCGCGGGGGCAGTACATTTTCTAAATCAGGCACAGTTTCATCCCTTGAAATTTATCGAGGCACTTTCAAACCGACTGACAGTGTATGAAGACACTCCGGTTACAGAAGTAAAGGGAAATCTGATCAAAACTTCCTGCGGGAGTGTAAAAGCAGAAAAGATTGTGTTTGCTACACATTTTCCATTTGTAAACTTTCCAGGTATGTATTTCGCAAGGAGGCATCAGGAACGGTCCTATGTGCTCGCACTGGAGGGCGCCGGTACATTGAACGGCATGTATATCGGGGATGGAAAAGATACTCTTTCTTTCCGACAGTATGATAAATACATCCTGTTTGGCGGGCAGGGACACCGCACCGGGGAAAACCGGGAGGGCGGCTGTTATGAAAGATTAGAAGCGTCTGCAGAGCAGCTCTATCCCGGAAGCAGCGTGGCAGCGCGCTGGTCGGCACAGGACTGTATGACAGCAGACGGGATTCCGTTTATCGGACAGTATGCCGCAGACCGGCCGGATTGGTATGTTGCAACAGGTTTTCAGAAGTGGGGCATGAGTTCATCCATGGTATCCGCGATGCTTTTAAGAGATATGATCTGCGGGAAAGAGAATCCTTATGCGGAAGTATTTGCTCCCTCAAGATTTTCGACAGAAGAACTGCCGCAGATCATCAAAGACAGCGGAAAAGCTGTAAAAGGACTGACGAAACGTTTCTTCCATCTGCCGGATAAGGCAGTAAACGCTCTTGAGCGCGGCCATGGAGCGGTTGTTGATACCCCGCAGGGAAAGGCGGGGGTATATAAGACAGAGGATGAAAGGATATTTCAGGTCGATATCGTCTGTCCGCATATGGGCTGCGAACTGACATGGAATCCGGACGAGCTGTCATGGGACTGCCCTTGTCACGGATCCAGGTTTGATTACGAGGGAAATCTTCTGGACGGACCGGCACAGGAGGGAATCCATGAGGAATGACATTGCTTTGATTCGGTATGATTCGAAAGAGGAGAATTATGAAAATAACATTAATTACGGTAGGAAAGATAAAAGAAAAATACTTAAGGGACGCTATCGCTGAATACAGCAAGCGTCTGAGCAGATACTGCAAACTGGAGATCGTTGAGGTGGCAGACGAAAAGACCCCGGATCAGGCAAGTGAAACCGTGGAAGAAAATATTCGAGCCAAAGAAGGGGAGCGGATCCTGAAATATATCAAGGATGATATGTATGTGATCACTCTGGAAATTGACGGCAAGATGCTTTCATCTGAAGAATTTGCCGGCAAGATCGAGTCGTTGGGAGTACAGGGGAAAAGCAGCATAGTATTCGTGATCGGCGGTTCTATCGGGCTTGGAAAAGAGGTGCTGAGGCGGTCAGATTATGCGCTTAGCTTTTCTAAAATGACATTTCCCCATCAGCTGATGCGGGTGATATTACTGGAGCAGGTGTATCGGGGGTACCGAATTATAAATGGGGAACCATATCATAAATAGAGGCGATTTTTTCGCACTTGGGTACGTTATGCACAACCCTATCACAAATAGACAGAGCTCAGACTTCAAAATGCAGGGAGAAAGGGGCGCGGGATGGAAGAAGCACATGTTTTTCGGTTTAAGAACAGAAAATTTTCGGATTTCTATCTGTGTTTTTGCGGATACGCGAAATGCGAGCCACTGCACAGTTTCGGACCGGCTGTCCGACCTAATTATCTGATCCACATCATAACCGAAGGGAAAGGCAGGTATACGGTCGGAGAGAAGCAGTATGATCTGCGGGAAGGTCAGGGGTTTCTGATCGAGCCGGAGGTACAGACATTTTATCAGGCAGACCGGGAATCGCCATGGTCGTACATGTGGATCGGTTTTTCCGGAACAAGAGCAAAAGAATATCTTGCGGATCTTGGTCTTGGCGGAAACAATCTGACGTTTCACTGTCAGCAGGTATCTGAACTTAAAGTGATGCTTGAGAACATGATTAAAAGGAAAACATATACCGTTGAGAATGAATTTCTTCGGGAAAGTTTTTTATATCAGACCTTTGCGATTCTGTCACGGAATCTTAATATTCAGAATAATTCCCAGAATGATACGGACAATCTATATGTGGCGAGAGCGGTTGAATGTATCCAAAATAACTTTCTGGAACCGATCCGCGTATCGGATATCGCGGACTATGTGGGGATCAGCCGGGGATATCTGCATAAGCTGTTCCTCGAGGTGCTTTCTCAGTCCCCGCAGGATTATCTTGTCAGTTTCCGAATGACGAGGGGAGCGGAACTTCTTTCCGTCACGGAACTTTCGATTGAAGAAATCGCGTTGTCGTGCGGTTATGCGGATCCTCTCGCGTTTTCAAAAATGTTTAAGCGGAAAATGGGAGTGACACCCAGACAGTACCGGAAAGACAACTGGAAGAAATGAGACATCTGACCAGTTTTTAGATACATTGTTCCTTGTGATATCCTCCAAAGGTGCATATAATTAGAGAAGTAAAGAGATTGCGCATTCTCAGAATATTGTACCAGGAATGATAATGAAGGAGGACTATCATGGGTGAAGATAGGAAAAATACATCCGTACATTACAAGTACGCCTCGACACGGGAAAAATATTGTTTTGGGATCGGCGCGATCGGGAAAGATGCGATCGTCAATCTGGTCGGTTCCTTTCTTATGCTGTATCTGACAGACACACTGTATCTGGCGCCGGCATTTGTCGGGATTCTGTTCCTTGTAGCAAGGATCTGGGACGCGATCAATGACCCGATCATGGGAATGATCGTAGATAATACCCGCACGAAATACGGTAAATTCAGGATCTGGCTTGTTGTCGGTACCCTTTTAAATTCGGTTGTTTTCGTACTGCTGTTCAGCAGTTTCGGTTTAACAGGAACGTCGCTGTATGTTTATGTGGCAGTCATGTATATCCTGTATGGTATGACCTATACGGTGATGGATGTTCCATACTGGTCATGGCTTCCCAATCTGACCAATGATCCGCACGAGCGGGAGAAGGTATCAGTGATCCCGCGATTTTTTGCCAGCCTTGCAGGATTTTGTGTGGCAACATTCGGACTGTATATTATCAACGGATTTAACAGAATGAGCGGAAACGAAAATCTGCTCGCGGAAGAAGGATATACCATTTTTGCGGTTGTGATCGCCGTCATCTTTATTATTACGATCGGGATTACCGTCACAAATGTAAAAGAAGAATCGACACTGAATTCAAAAGTGAAAAAAACCAGTCTCAGGCAGGCTGTAAATGTGATTATAAATAACGATCAGTTGCTTGCGTTTATCGGGCTTCTTCTTACATTTAACCTTTGTACTCAGATCGCAAAAGGATTTGCTGTATATTACTTTAAAAATGTTTGTGGAGATGAATATCTTTACTCCCTTTTCGGATTCGCCATCGTAGCGGAAATGCTCGGTCTCGCAATCTTCCCGAAAGTCGCGTCGAAGATCAGCAGAGAGAAAGTATATGCGCTGGCATGCGGATGTGTGATCCTTGGACTTGGACTTCTCGGACTGGTCGGATTCGTTATGCCTACGAGCGTTGTGGCGACTGTAGTATGCTGTGGCATTATGTTCCTTGGGTCCGGCTTGTCCCTTGGAGTTACGACCTGCTGTATGGCAGATGTAATCGACTATGGTGAAGTGAAATTCGGCGTCAGAAATGAGAGTATTACCTGCTCTGCGCAGACCTTTCTCATGAAAGCGGCGACAGCGGCGGCGGGCGGTCTTACAGGCGTCGGTCTTCAGATCGTAGGGTATAACGCGAAAGCGGAAGTCCAGAGTGCCGGAACGATCGCGGGCATCCGGGTACTGATGATCGTGATCCCGATCATCATTGCCGCACTCAGCTTTCTGATCTATAAAAAGTTCTATCAGTTAAAAGGCGAGCGCATGGAGGAAGTGACACGCAAAGTCAATGAAATTCATGCGGCGCAGGAAGAGATGGGAGCATAACAGAAACAGGAGGAAATCTGAATGGGAATTGCAGTAAATCAAGCAGGAGATACCTTTCATCTGTACAATGATGAGATCAGTTACATCATGAATGTACTTCCAAACAATCAGCTGGGACAGATTTACTTTGGAAAACGGATCGAGATCCCGGAGGACTGTACCTATTTTGTAGAAACACTGATGCGTCCGATGTCCTCCTGTGTCTTTGACACAGACAAACGGTTTTCCATGGAATATATTCGACAGGAATACGCTGTGTTCGGGACGTCTGATTACCGTATGCCGGCTGTGACGGTACTCCAGGAAAACGGGAGCAGAATTTCAGAATTCTGCTTCCGCGGATACCAGATCAGAGCGGGCAAACCCGGACTTGCCGGACTTCCCGCGACGTATGTGGAAAATGAGGAAGAGGCGGAAACACTGGTCATCGAACTTACCGACCAGGTATCCGGACTGGAACTGGAACTGTACTATACGATCTTTGCCGCGGGCGGGATCATAGCCAGAAGCGCCCGGTTTATCAACCGCGGAGGTCAGACGCTTCATCTGTTGTCTGCGATGAGCCTCTGCCTGGATCTTCCGGACAGTAGCTATGATATGATCCAGTTCTCCGGCGCATGGTCGAGAGAGCGGTATCCGAAGACGCGAAGGCTGGAGCAGGGGATCCAGTCCGTGGGCAGTATAAGAGGAAATTCTTCCCACAACCATAACCCGTTCATTATCCTGAAACGTCCGACTGCGGATGAATTTCAGGGAGAAGCGATCGGATTCAGCCTGATATACAGCGGCAATTTTCTCGCGCAGGCGGAAGTCGATACGTATGATACGACCCGAGTGATGATGGGGATCCATCCGCATTGTTTCGACTGGAAACTTGAGCCGTCCGAAGAATTTCAGACGCCGGAAGCGGTGATGGTATATACGGATCAGGGACTGAACCATCTTAGCCAGACGTATCACAGACTGTATCAGAAGCGACTTGCAAGAGGCTACTGGAGAGACCGGGCGCGCCCGATCCTGATTAACAACTGGGAGGCGACTCAGTTTGATTTTTCGGAAGACCTTCTTGTCAGAATCGCGGAGAAAGCAAAGGAAAGCGGTGTGGAGCTTTTCGTGCTGGATGACGGCTGGTTCGGGAAACGCTGTAACGAGCACGCGGGGCTGGGAGACTGGATCGCGAATCCGGACCGGCTGAAAAACGGGATCACCGGACTGGCTCAGCGGATCGAGGATCTCGGTATGAAATTCGGTCTCTGGTTTGAGCCGGAAATGGTCAATAAGGATTCCGACCTGTACCGCGAGCATCCGGATTGGATCATCCAGACACCGGGGCGTAAAAATTCACACGGGCGATTCCAGTATGTTCTGGATTTTTCCAGAAAAGAAGTGGTTGACAGGATCTATGACATGATGGCAAAGATCCTCTCAGAAGCGAAAGTATCTTATATTAAATGGGATATGAACCGGAGCATTACAGAATGTTATTCGGCGGTCTTTCCCGAGGACCGGCAGGGGGAGATCTATCATCGGTATATCCTCGGAGTGTACGAGCTTTATGAAAGGCTGACTTCAAAGTTTCCGCATATCCTGTTTGAGTCCTGCGCGAGCGGTGGCGGACGTTTCGATCCGGGAATGCTTTATTATGCGCCTCAGTGCTGGACAAGCGACGATTCCGACGCGGTGGAGCGGATCAAGATCCAGTATGGCACGTCCTACTGTTACCCGGTGAGCAGTATGGGTACACATGTATCCGCGGTACCAAACCATCAGATCAACCGGATCACACCGCTGTATACAAGGGCGAATGTGGCATATTTCGGAACATTCGGATATGAGCTTGACCTGAATGCTCTGACAGCGGAAGAGCAGGAAGAAGTAAAAGAACAGATCGCTTTTATGAAACAGTACCGGCAGTTATTCCAGTTCGGCACCTTTTACCGGCTGATGAGCCCCTTTGAAAACAATATCTCTGCCTGGATGGTCGTAAACGAGGATAAAACAGAGGCGATCGTCGGATGGTACCGTGTCCTGAACGGGATCAATCTGCCATATACACGCCTGCGCCTGAAAGGCTTGTCCGATGAGATGCAGTACACCGTCAACGGAGATTCCGTCGCCCATTACGGAAATGAGCTTATGAACGCCGGACTGATTACAACAGACATTTCATCCGGGCAGGCTGAGGGGGATGAAAAAATGTGTCAGGATTTCGAGTCCAGACTTTATATCCTGAAAGCGGTCAAAGGAGGAAAAACCGCATGAACGAAAAACGCGGCTTCTTGGTGAAAAGAACAGTTATGATGCTTCTTGGCATCCTGTTTATCAGCGTCTGTGTCGGATGCTACCGGCTGAGCGGATTCGGAGTGGATGCCTTTACGTGCATGAATCTCGGGATCAGCGGATTTATCGAGATGACATTCGGCACCTGGCAACTGATTATGAATATCTTTATTCTGATCATTGTCTTCTTTACAGTCAGGAAATGTATCGGCGCCGGAACCATTGTAAATATGATCTGTGTCGGATATGGAGCTGATTTTATCTGTTGGGCAGTCCGGGATGTACTGCATATCAATATGACACTGCCGCTTCGGATCGGCGCGCTCCTTCTGGGATGCGTATTTGCGGGGCTCGGTGTGGCGTTTTACATGGTGGCTGAGATGGGGATCGCGCCCTATGACAGCGTGGCGCTGATTATTGAAAAACTGACCCGAAAAAAGATCCAGTTCCAGTATGCCAGAGTGTTAAGCGATGTGACCTGCGTGGTGATCGGAGTCGTATTCTGTCTGGCGGGAAAGGATGATCTTTTTATGATCGTCGGGATCGGCACGGTGATCAATGCCTTCTTCAACGGACCGCTGATCCAGTTCTTCCGGACCCATGTCAGCGAGCCCCTGCTTAACGGAAAAATGAAGTAACCAATGATATAAAATACCTGGAAAGAGAGTGGACAGACGTTCCGCTCTCTTTTCGATTGAGTGAGAAAGAAAATGACAGAGAAGGAAACGAATGGTATAATTACAGAAAAGTGACGGATTGGAATTTGACGGAGGTAAAAATGGAGTATACAAAAGAGGATCTAATTGAGGCAAAGCGGCAGATTGATTCAACTCTACATAAATTAAGAGAAACAATAAAAACTTTGGAATCAAAGGATAATCCGGAAAGATATAAGTCACAAATCACATTAGCAAAAAGGCGTGTGAAGGCTTTTGAAATTGCAAATCACTTTATAGAAAATGAAATTGAAAGCAGTCAGACAGCTCATAATTTGTGAAAGGAATATTTTATGTGCACCAAAAAGGAATTACAATTCAGTATTTTTCTTATTTATAATCTGGCAGAAAAATGGCAGAAAAAACCTGCTGAAGTTTACAAGATTTTAAATGAAACTCACGTATTAGATGATTACATTTTTGTTTGTTATGATACTTTGCACACATTGGGAACAGAATATTTGGTTGAAGATATTACAGAATATGCAAGAGAAAAGGGTGCTACTGTATGATTTTATTTCATGGTACAACTGAAATTATAGATAAACCGAATGTATCATTCTCAAAAAGTTATTTGGATTTTGGAAAAGGATTTTACTTAACTGCTTATCAGAAACAGGCGGAAAAATGGGCGTTACGTAAGGCCTTGAGAAAACAGAAATCTGCGACTGTGAATGTTTATGAACTATCCGATGATCTAGAAAAATATAATGTATTACAGTTCAGGCAGGAGAATGAAAAATGGCTGGACTTTGTATGTGCATGTCGAAAAGGGAATAGTATTTATAAGAATTATGATATTATAATAGGGGCAGTTGCAAATGATGATGTGTTTAAAACCGTAGATA